>CATPBP010000105.1 GCA_955652675.1 Candidatus Dormiibacterota bacterium | reverse complement strand
CAGACCCGGAGATGCTGAAGAAGGGCACCCCGGCCTCCCCGGCCACCGCCTTGCTGAGCAGCGTCTTGCCGGTTCCCGGCGGTCCCACCATCAGCACGCCCTTGGGGATGCGCGCGCCCAGCGCCACGAACTTCTCCGGGTACTTGAGGAACTCGACCACCTCGGTCAGCTCCTGCTTGGCCTCGTCCACCCCCGCCACGTCGGCGAAGGTCACCTGCGGCTTGTCCCCGGCGACCATCCGGGCACGGCTGCGCCCGAAGGACATGGCCTGGTTGTTCCCGCTCTGTGTCTGCCGGAGGATGTAGTACATGAAGCCGCCGATCAGGAGAAGCAGGATCAGGTTCGGCAGCAGCATGCTGATCCAGTAGGCGCCGCCGCTGGCCTGCTGGAAGGAGAAGGCGACGTTGTCCTTGTACAGCTGCTGCTGGAGGAAGTCGGTGCCCGTGTCGGGCAGCTGGACGTCGTGCTTGCTTCCGTCCTTGGCGGTTGCGGTGGCCGAGGAGCCCTTGATGTCGACCTTGCTGACCTGGCCCTGGTCGGCCTTTGTCAGCAGCGTCGAGTAATCCCAGGCGTCTCCCTTGGAACCGTTCTCAAGCGACTGCCAGGTGAACCAGAAGACGATTCCCAAAACGGCGACGAGAAGGAAGTAGAACAGGCTGGAGCGGGGAATACGGCTCAACTGGCGGGTCTCCTAAGGGGTAGGGGTATTCGAACTGATAGTACCACCGGGCCGGTAGGCCCTCGGCCTACACGCTGATGCGCCGTTTTCGGTGGGATCGCCGGCGGTCCTGGCTTCCTCCTCACGAAGGTTGATACGCGCGCAGGTTGCAATCGGGAACGCGGCTACTGCAGTTCCAGCCAGACGTGGTGGCCCGGATCGCCCGATCGGGTGGCCGCGTCGGCCTCCACCGCGACGCCGGGAACCCAGACCAGCCGCCCCCCCGCGAAGACCAGAGGCAACTGGTCGCGAAGGTGGCGGGGAACGTGGGCGTCGGTCAGGATGTCCTGCAGCTTTCGGCTTCCGGGGGCCCCCAAGGGACGCATCCTGAGCCCGGGGACGCGGTGCCCCAGTGCAAGGTCGAGCCCCGAGCGGAGATGGACGGCCCCGAACGCCATTTCCTGCCAGGCGCTCTCGGCGCCCTCCCACCGATCCTCCGCCAGGAAGAGAGGGCTCTCCTGGCAGCCGGCGCAGGGGCGGCTGCGGATGACCGGCTCGAGCGGCTCTGCAGGGGATGGCTCCACCACCTCCAGGAGGCGCCGACCCACCCGGAAGCGCAGGCCGCCGGGCAGGTCGAGCCCGGAGCCGGTTCGGCTCGCCAGGGTCAGCGAGTCCATGGCTTCGAGCTGCCGCCGGTTCAGCGCCGGCTGGCGGCCGTAGAGACGCCGGTAGCCTTCCAGGCGGACGACGCGGTCGGCGCCCAGGTAGGCTCGGCGGTCCCCTCCCAGGCGGCCGGCCTGCCGCTCCAGCTCCTCCTGATATCGGGCGGCGGCCAGGGCGGCCGCCCAGAGGCGGCGCTTGAGGCCCGGCGCGTCCTGCTCCAGGCGTGGGAGGAGCTCATGACGGACCCGCGCGCGGGCGAAACGCTCGCTGTCGCGGTTGGCGGGATCGTCGAGCGCCTCGATCCCACGCCTCTCCAGGAAGGCGGCCAGCTCCGCCCGCCAGACCGCGAGCAGGGGCCGGAAGTAAGGCCCCCGGCTGGCCGGCATCCCCCGGGCGCCGGCCAGGCCGCTGCCCCGCAGGAGGTGCAGGATCACACCCTCGACGAGGTCGTCCGCGGTGTGCCCGAGCGCGACCAGATCCCTGCCGCTCTCTCTCCGGGCGCGACCCAGGAACTCGTAACGCAGCTCGCGGGCGGCGGCCTGCAGGGAGCCGCGCGCAGGCGGCCGTACCCGGCGCTCGCTGAACAACTCGACGCCCAGGGTCCGGCAGAGCCGTGCCACGTGCTCCGCATCCGCTTCTGAGCCGGGTCGGAAGGCGTGGTCGTAGTGCGCGGCGGCCACGTCGCGGCCAGCCTCGAGCAGAAAGAGCAGCAGGGCCGTGGAGTCAGGGCCCCCGGAGAGGGCGACAAGGATGCTGCCAGTCGGCGGAAGCCGCCCCGCCGCCGCCTCCAGGGCGGCAGGCAGGCGGGGCGCCGCTAGCATCCGCACCTCCTCCGAGGCCGAACGTGCCAGGAAATGGACGACATCTGACGCCAAGCCTAGAATCCCCCGGTTCGTGAAAGCGGGGGTGAGAAGAGTGTCGCTAAGCCCGGATCCGCCGTGGATCGGTGGATCCGGGCTTAGGCGACGGATGGTCCCGACCCTGAAGGTGCCGGGGGGTGCAGAACTGCGCGCAGCCCCTGCTGTCTGCCCCTGCCCGGAGCCCCACTCCGGACGCCCGAAGAAGACCCATCTGGCCCAGCTTCGGAGTCCTCGCCCCGGGCCGCGGCGCCGACTATCCGGTGGGGCATCTGTCTCGTACAGATCGATGGCACAGCTGCATGGGGTTGGCATGAGCGGCAAGAAGCCGCAGACGGCGACTGACTTCGAGCTCCTGTACGAGAGCTTCCGGCTCCCCGTCTACCGCTTGATTCGGGGCATGGTGCTGGACTCCGGGGCGGCCGAAGAACTGGCTCAGGAAGCCTTTCAGAAGGCCTACGCGACGCGCCATAAGATCCGTGGCGACCTCTCAGCCTCGGCGTGGCTACACGGCATAGCCGTGAACGTCGCCAGCTCCCATCTTCGCCGGCGCCGGGTGGCCCGCTTCTTCGCCGGCCGCCCCCGGCCCCCGGGAGGGCTGGAGGCGGAAGAAGACCGCCGGCAGGGCTCCGTCGAAAGGGCGCTCGCCGCCCTCAGTCCCGGGCTCCGAGCGGTGGTCCTTCTCAGCCTCTACGCCCACCTTTCCGCCGAGGAGGTCGCCCTCATCCTTGGCACCTCGCCCGAGACCGTCTCCTCCCGACTCCACGCCGCCACCGAGGTGATGGCCGCAGCCCTTGCCCGCAGCCATCCTGCCGAGGCTGGCTGAGCCGGATGAGAAATGGTCTGTCCAGCGGGCCGTCCAGCTCGCGCCATGACGCCGACGAAGCGCTCTGGGCCGAGATCATCCGCTGTGAGATCGATTCCTGGAACCCGCGCCGGTTGCCCGCGCGCTTCCAGCCCGGCACTCCGCAGCCGAGCCACCGTTTCCGGGGAACCCTGCCGGCGGCCTTCGCCGTCTGGCTGATCCTCCTGCTCGCCGCGCTGACAGGTCTCTCCAGCAACGTGGGCGGCGTCCTGCAGAACCTGGCCGGCGTCCGGGCAGCCTCGCCGCCAGGGACGGCCGGCCAGCTCGCCGACCCGGCCACCGGGAGCGGCCGGCAGCCCTCTCGCTACAACCGGTCCCGCAGCTCGCCCCGACCCAGCGGGCTGGCGACCGCCGGTGGCGGCCCAGCCAGCGCGCCGATGGGGACCGCCAGCGCGCCCCGGACCAGCTCACCGGCGCCTGGAGCGCAGCCTCCCCTGCCCACCGCCTCGCCGTCCGACCTGACGGTACCCACGCCTGCGGACTTTCGCCGGCCGCCGCCGTCGCCGCTGACGGACGTGCCGCCGAGCAGCCTCTCGAGGGAACTGACCGGGGCGGAGCGCTCTCGTGGGTAGCAGCGTGGCGGCTCACGCGAATCCCCGGCGGCGGCTATCCTGGTGCCGTTCCAGGCATGGTGACGCGGGTTAGAGATTCATCGCTTGACGCGATGATGGATGGGCGAAGCACGTTCTCGTGGACGGCATGAGCAAGCGGCAATCGCAGCGTGTCCTCGTGGTCGAGGACGACGACACGATGCGCACCCTCGTCGGTGACGTATGTAGGCGGGAGCGCTACGACCTGCTGGAAGCGGCAACCGGCGAGCAGGGGCTGCAACTGGCCACGGGCGACGAACCTGACCTCGTGCTGCTCGACTGGGTGCTTCCCGACATGAGCGGTATCGACGTCTGCCGCGAGCTACGGCGGAGAGGCGCCATCTGCCCGATCCTGATGCTGACCGGGCGAACGTCCAAGGTGGACGTCGTGGTCGGACTGCAGGTGGGAGCCGACGACTACATCACCAAGCCCGTCGACGTCCACGAGCTGGCCGCCCGCCTCGGCGCCCATCTGCGGCGGGCCCGGATGAGCCCCGCCGGCTCGCGCGAGGGGCTGCTGAGGGTGGGCGACGTGCAGATCGACACCGAGGCCCACCGCGTGCGTGTAGCGGAGCAGGAGGTGCGGCTGACACTCACCGAGTTCAACCTGCTGGCCCTTCTCGCAGCCAACCAGGGCCGGGTTCTGACTCGTTCCCAACTCCTGGAGAAGGTCTGGGGTTATCTGGCGGAGGTGGGAGACCATTCCGTCGACCCGCACGTCCAGCGCCTCCGCCGCAAGCTCGACAGCCAGGGGGACAGCGGCATCACTGTGGAGGCGGTGGCGGGCCTGGGCTACCGATTGACCAGCAGGTCCTGAGAGGGCGGCCAAAGGGCTCCAACTGGAGACTCGCCTATCAGGATCGCGTGGCTGTCATTTACGGACGGGCCCACGGCTTACTGGTTGAGCTCGATATCGATCAATAAGGCCAGCGCAGGCGTCTCCGGGATGGAAGTAATCCGGAAGACCCGCGGAGGACCGATGGTAGCCACTCAGCTGGTGTTGAACGTTCGGACAAAGATCGGGCAGGCCATAGCCCGGCAAGAGGGGCAAGGACTGGTCGAGTATGCGCTGATCATCGTGCTCGTCGCGATCGCCGTGATCATCGCCGTCATGGCGCTGGGCACGCAGCTGCAGACCGTGTTCAAGACGATAGTCAACAACCTGAGCACCGCCTCCTGACCTAATCCCTCCCTCCCCCTTGCGGGGAAGGACACGATCCCCGCGCTCTATGCGATGAAGGGAAGGTAGCGGGGGACTCGGCGTGCGTAAGCCCGGTACTCGGGAAACTCACTGGTCAGGACCGACTCCTCCCAGCGCATTCGGAGTAGCTGGGCGGAGAGGGCGGCGAAGGCGAAAGCCAGGGCGACCGGTCCGGCCATTGGCAGGAGCAGACCGAGGGCGGCGACCGCCTCCCCCAGGTACAGCGGATGACGGCTCAGGGCGTAGGGGCCGTCGGTGACCAAGCGCCTCGCCTCGGGCAGGATCGAGAATGAGCGCCCGAGAGAGCTCAGCGCCCAGATCGAATAGGCCATCCCGAGCGCCAGCAGGAGGCTTCCCGCGACCTCCAGCTCTGGTCGTGGCCGCCGATCGGGCAGGATCCCGATCAGCAGGATGGCGAAGGAGGCGAAGAGCGCAGCCGCTATGGTGCCTCGGCCCCCGCGGCCCCTCTGCTTGGGCAGGCGGGTGACGCAGCAGAACGCAATCAGGCCGAAGTACAGCAGCCCAAGAGTCTGGTCGGCCAGCCTGAGCACGACCGTGCCAGCCTCGGCCACGCTGCCGACATGCAACAGGCTCTGCAGCGCCTGAATCGCGAGCAGGGCCTTGACGGCACAGAGGAACCCGAAAAAGGCGGCGGGCAGCGCATGCGTCAACAGCAGCTCACGCAAGCGGAGGAGTATCGAGGGACGGAACTCCTCCTGCCTGGTGCCGTAAACCTCAGCCCAGGCCATGGCGCTCCCCTCCCCCGCCACGCCGCCGACTCTGACGAAGTCGACATCCACGGGATTTGCGGCGTCGGTTCAGCACGGGCGGTCCTCCGTAGCCGGCGCTGACGCCAGACAGGCGGATGGAGCCGGAGGCGGCTGAGGCTTCAGCCGCTCCCATTTTCACAAGCCGTCGGAGACCGGTCATTGCCCAGATGAGGACCTCGTCGCCATGTCGATCCGGTCGTCGAGCCTCCAGTCGGCCTCGCAGGCCCAGACGTGCATTCGCAGGTCTTCCAGCTGCGACTGCAGCTCGGATACGGCCGGATTCCACTCAACTCGGTTCTGCGCCCCCCAGCCCTGACCCCTCACCTCGGTAGAGCTCACATCCCGATTCACGTCTTCTTCTCCGTTGTGTGCTTGTACTGCTGCTTCTTTTCAGGAAGGCACGGCTTCATGGCCGGCGAGGCCCAAGCTAGGGGCGGGCTCCATCAGGGCCTGATCAGGTCGCCATGCCGCGGCGATGAAACCGGTGTCATGCCGCCGACGCCACCTGGCAGGAGCGCCCACACTCGTCCAATGAGGCCTGCGCCCAGCCCCTGGCCGGCCGAGTTCCGGCGGCGCATGGAGGCGCTGCTGGGGGAGGAGGCGGCGGCCTTCTTCGAGGCCCTGAGCCAGCCCCGAGCACGGGGGATGCGGATAAACCCGGCCAAGGCCGGCGCCACCGAGCTGGGCCGCCTTCTCCAGCTGGAGCTGACGCGGGTCCCCTGGTCTGAGCTCGGCTTCACCTTCGAAGGCAAGGCCGGCCTTGGTGACCGGCCGGCACACCGGGCCGGTCTCTTCTACCTTCAAGACCCAGCCGCGATGAGCGTGGTCGAAGTGATGGATCCGCGGCCCGACTGGAGGGTGGCGGACGTGGCGGCGGCGCCCGGAGGCAAGACCACGCACCTGCTCTCCCGCCTCGGAAAGGAGGGACTGGTCTTTGCCAACGATGTCGCCGGCTCCCGGCTCGCCGTTCTGCACGAGAACCTCGACCGCTGGGGAGCGACGGGGGTGGTCACCGCCTCCATCGAGCTCGACGACCTGGCGGAGTCGCTCCCGGAAGCCTTCGACGCCGTCCTTCTCGACGCCCCGTGCAGCGCCGAAGCGCTGCTGCGTCGCGATCCGGCGCTCCTCTCTCAATGGAGCCCGGCCGCGGTGAGCGGAGCCGCACGACGGCAGGGCAGGCTCCTGGCAGCAGCAGCCCGGCTGGTCCGGCCTGGCGGCGTTCTCGTGTACAGCACCTGCACCTTCGAGGTCGAAGAGGACGAGTCGCAGGTCGCTGCCTTCCTCGAGCGCCAACCGGAGTGGAAGCTCGCAGAAGTGGTGCGCCGCCCAGGGTTCGACCCGGGCGTGCAGCTGCCCCCCTGGCCGACCGAGCGAACGGTGAGGCTGTGGCCGCATCGCCTGCCAGGAGACGGCCAGTTCGTCGCCCGGCTGGAACGGCGGGCCGATGTCCACCGCCGGGGACCTCGTCCAGAGGATCCGGCCGGCCCCGGTCGCGGCCCTCGCCGGGCCCGGAGCAGGCGCCCGGACCCGGGCTCCGATCGCCAGGTCGTTCGGCAGTGGGAGGAGTTCGTGGCCCAGACCTGCCCGGGACTTCAGCTGCCACCCGGGCACCCGCTCGCTCGAGGGCCATACCTCTACCACGTGGCTGCGCCGGCCCAGCCGCTTCCGGTCTCCCGCCTGGCTCGACCCGGAACACCGCTCGGCGCCGGCCGGCCCGGCCGCTTCCAACCTTCACACGCGCTTGCCTGCATGCTGGATCCGGACCAGGTCAACAGCCGGGTGTCCTGGACTGAGAGAGACGAGGAGCTGAAGCGGTTCCTGCGGGGTGAGACCGTGGAGTCCGCCGGCTCAGACGGCTGGGTTCTGGTCTGCTACGAGCGCTGGGGCATCGGCTGGGGGAGGCGGAGCAAGGGAGTCATAAAGAACTTCCTCCCCCGCCAGCTCCGGCGCCGGGAGGGCAGAGGCACAGAGGTCGAGGAGGAGGTCTAGGACCCAGGCGGCGTAGGCGCGCGTGTCGGCCAAGGTCTGTTCAGCCCCGCCGGGTACTGGTCTCGGCGCGCGCGTTTCCTCCTGAGCAGGCGGAGGGTGCGTATCGGAGCACTGACCGAAAGACGCCGCCGGGCGTCTCCGTACGTAGTCAGAAGGAGAGGTTCGGCGCCGGCTCCGGCAAGCAGCGCCGGTCGGCCTCCACGATCCAACGCGGATTCAGGTAGGGGAAAGAGTGTCGTCGGGCATGGATGCGCGGGGGCGTGCCTCGTTCGTCTTCGAAGACGTGACGGGGCGGCGCTGGCCGCGGGTAAAACGGATCGTTCTCGTCCTGGTCGTGCTGGGCGCAGTGGGCGCCGCCGGCCTGGCGTACGCGCTGCTCAGCGTGGCGCCCGGGCGCAACTCGCCCTGGATCCAGGCCGTCGGGCTGGCCGAACAGGTTCGAGACTGGCCGCAGCGCGGCCCCCATCTGGGCTCCAGCTCTTCCTCCGGGGAGGACTCCAGCCACAGCCCGTCGCTCCCTCAACGCGTCGCCGCCCTTCCGGATCGGGGACGGTCGGGATCGGCGGCCGGCGCAACCTTACGGACAGCCGCGCGCCCGGCATCTCCAGCCGACTCGCCGGCCACCGGGGTGGCGCCCACGCCAGGCGGTCCGGTGCCTTCGTCGACGCCGGCGCCTGCACCCAGCGCGTCGGCAACGCCAGGTCCCACCGCGGTTCCCCTTCCGACGCCCATCGGCCCTTCCCCGCTGCCCAGCGTCAGCCCGCCGCCGATACCCACCGCCGTCCCGCCGCTCCCAATGCCCACGGCCGGACCGCCGGTAGGTCCCTGACGGGGGGCGAGACGAGGCTCGGGTTGAGACTGGTCCAGCAGCCCCAGAGACCGGCGGCGTACCAGGCCCCCGGTCGTGTCCTGCTTGCTGGCCTCGCCCTGCTTCTCTGCCTCGCGGGGATCGTCGCCATGCCCCCCCCACCGGCAGAAGCCGTCTCGGCGCCGGCCACGCTGGCCTTCTATGACAGTGCCGGCGGTACTCTGAGCGAGCTGCTGGGGCGCCTCAACCGGGTCACCGATCTCGCCCCCACCGGGATCTACCTCACCGCCGACGCGACGCTCCAGGCCGAGGGCGACCAGCGCACCACAGTCGAGTTCGCGCACTCCCACCACATGCGGGTGCTGCCTGTGATCCAGAACTACCGAGACGGTCGCTTCAGAGCCGAGGACCTGCGCTGGCTGGGCTCGCCGTCAGCCCGGCGTTCGGTCGCGGCCGAGATGCTCAGGAACGTGCTCGACTCCGACGCCGATGGGGTCAACCTCGACTTCGAGGAGCTGCCCTCGGCCCTGCGCGATCTTTACTCCGGCTTCCTGCAGGAGCTCTCGATCCTCTTCCATCAGGCTGCCAAGAAGGTCACCGTGGACATCCCCGTGGACCATCGTGCCTACGACGCGAGAGCGCTCGGGACCACCGCCGACTGGCTGGTTCTGATGGCCTATGACCAGCACAGCCTGTCAGGCCAGCCTGGAGCCATCGCCGGCTACCAGTGGGTCAAGGACGCCATCGCGCAGTTCACGCAGGAGGTGCCGGCGAGCCGCATCATCCTGGGCCTCGGAGCCTACGGCTACGACTGGTCGCCGGGGAAGGTCGAGCCGCTCTCCTTCCGCGAGGCGCTGAAACGGGCCGGGCGGCCGGAGGCCATACGCTGGGACGCCGTCAACCGTGAACCCTGGTTCTCCTACCAGGGGCCCGATGGCACCCCCCACACGGTCTGGTTCAACGACGCCGCCAGCCTGCAGCCCCTCCTCCGTGAGGCGGCGCTGGCCCACCTCGCCGGCGTCTCGCTCTGGCGCCTGGGCCTGGAGGACGCCGGCTTCTGGGACCTGGTGGGCGAACGCGGAGACCGGGCGGCGAACGTCCCTGCAGAGGTGCGAGTCACGGCCGCTCGCAGCGGACAGGGCCAGGTCGCGCAGGCCTCGCCCACAGAGCAGCTCGGACGCCGGCAGGTGTCTTCAGATGGGACGGCAGACGAGGTCGTCGACGAGACCTATCAGGTACTCCCCAAGCCGCTCCAGATCAGCTTCGCCGACCCGCGCCCGGGGACCGTGGCATTGACCTTCGACGACGGTCCCGACCCCCGCTGGACCCCGCGCATCCTGGATATCTTGCGGGCCTACGGGGCGCACGCGACCTTCTTCGTGGTCGGAAGCGCCGCCGTCCAGCATCCCGGCCTTCTGGCCCGGATGCGCGCGGAGGGGCATGAGCTGGGCAACCACACCTACAACCATCCGGCCGGGCTTGAATTCGCGCCGGACTGGCGGTTCTCGCTCGAGCTCAGCGCCACCCAGCGGGTCACCGAGGCCGCGACCGGGCGCTCGACCACGATCTTCCGCTACCCCTACATGACCTCGCTGGCAGAGCCACAGGACACCGACCAGGAGGTGATCGACCGGCCGGCCCGCCTCGGATACCGGCTGGTGGGACAGGCCTTCGACACCTCCGACTGGGCGCGGCCAGGGACCGACGCAATCGTGGCGCGAGCGCTCGCGGACCCTGGCGGACAGGTCGTCCTGCTCCACGACGGCGGCGGCGACCGCTCTCAGACTGTTGCAGCCCTGCCCGCGATCCTGCAGGGGTTGCGCACCAGGGGAATCCGGCCGCTCACCATCGCCGAGACCATCGGCCAGCCGAGCGAAACCGCGATGCCGCCGGCGGGGCGGCCGGACATCGCGCTCGGGCTCCTCCTGCTCGCCTCGGGATGGCTGGCCGTCAACGGCGGCGCCTGGTGGCTGGCCATCGTCACAGCGGTGCTCGTGCTCGTCTTCGCCCGCGTCATGCTCCTCGGCCTGCTGAGCTTCCTCCACTGGACCCTCGGCGGCCGCGCCGGCAGCACCCCCTACCGCGGCCCGGTGACGGCGCTGCTGGCCGCCCACGACGAGGAGGCGGTGATCGGTCGCACCCTCGAGGCGCTGCTGGAGAGCGACTACCCAGAGCTCGAGGTGATAGTCGTCGACGACGGCTCCGGCGACGCCACGGCGGCTGTGGTGGCCGGCTTCGCCGGCCGGGGCGTGCGCCTCATCCGCCAGCCGCAGTCTGGCAAGGCGCACGCTCTGCGCGTCGGCTTCGCCTCCGCCCGCCATCCGGTCATGGTCGCCCTCGACGCGGACACCCTCTTCACCCGCTCCACCGTCGGCCATCTGGTCAGGCCGTTCGGAAACTCCCGGGTGGGCGCCGTGGCGGGCAACCCAAAGGTGGGAAACCGCCTCAACCTCCTGACCTGGTTCCAGGTGGTCGAGTACGTTCTCACGCTCAATCTGGAACGGCGCGCCTACGCGCTGCTCGGCTGCGTCCCGGTGGTCCCCGGGGCGGTGGGCGCCTGGCGCCGAGCCGCGGTCGATGAGGTGGGCGGGTTCAGCGCCGCTACGCTGGCGGAGGACACGGACGTGACGCTGGCGCTCGGACGGCGTGGATACCGGGTCGCCTACGCTCCCCGCGCGGTGGCCTACACGGAGGCGCCACAGACGCTCAGAGGGCTCAGCCGGCAGCGCAGCCGTTGGGCCTTCGGCACCCTCCAGTGCCTGTGGAAGCATCGCCAGGCCACCTTCTCGCCACGGGCCGGCGCCCTCGGGATGGTGGCTCTGCCGGCCATGTGGAGCGTCCAGCTCATCCTGCCGCTGATGGCTCCGACCATCGACCTGACGCTCCTGCTCTCGCCTCTGGTCAGCTGGGCGCCCCAGGTCCTTGCCGTGACCTTGGTCTACAACGCCGCGCTGGTCCTTCTGGCCGCCTGGGCGCTCGCCGTCGACCGAGAACCCGTCGTCCTCGCCCTCCTGGTCCCTCTCCAGAACCTCTTCTACCGGCAATTTCTGTACGTGATGGCGCTGAAGGCGATCGTGCGCGCGTTCCGCGGCATACGGGTGGGCTGGAATCCCGTGGTCCGCCGGGGAACCTCGACGATCGGCGCCGGACCCGCCGGCTCGGACCGGTGAGCAGCCTGGCGGCCAGGTTGGCGGCGGCGCTGCTCCTGCTCATGCTGCCGTTGGCATGTACGGGGATGCCCGCCGGCCAGAGTTCCGAGCAGGTCCACCAGAGCCCGGCGTCGGCGCGGCAGGAGGCGGGCTGTGGACCTGCCTCCGCGCACGCCAAGATCCGGCTGAGCCGGCCGCGCAGTATCGTCCTCGACCGCGGCTGCAACCTCTTCATTGCCGATTCGCTGGCCTACCGGGTGTTGAAGATTGCCCCCAGCGGCGCGGTGAGCGTCGTCGCCGGGGGCGGGAACGAGAACCCCGACGCCGGAGCCCCGGGAGTTCGGAGCCGGTTGGCCGCGCCACAATCCCTCTCCGCAGACGCGGCCGGCAACGTCTACATAGGGACAGAGGACGCACGGGTCCTGCGGCTGGCGGCGGACGGAACCGTGCGGACCGTGGCCGGCACCGGCAGCTGCGGCACCGGGGCGGCCCCTTCCGGCCCGGCCGCCAAGGCCGCGCTCTGTACTCCCGACGGCCTGGCGACCGACGGCGCCGGCGATCTCTACGTGGCCGACGGCGGCAATCGGTACGTGGCCAGGGTCACCCGAGACGGCCGCATCTCCACCATCGCGGGCATCGGCGAGCGTGTGTCCAGCGGAGACGGCGGGCCCGCGGCGCTGGCCCGGATCGGAGATCCCCTGGGCATCGCTGCGGACGCGACCGCCACGGTGTATCTCTCAGACGGCTACAGCAGCACAGTCAGGAAGATCGCTGGGGGCAGGATCTCTCGCTTCGCGGGCGGAGGGTCAGTGAGCGCGCCCGGGCGCCAGAGGGCCCTTTCCGCCGACATCTACCCGCACGGGCTGGCGGTCGACGCGGACGGAAACCTCTACATCGCCGACGACCTGCACAACCAGGTGCGGAAGGTGACCCCTGCAGGGATGATCGAGACGGTGGCGGGAACCGGCCTGGCAGGCCGCACCGGCGACGGCGGCGCCGCCGCCGCGGCCACCCTCAAGTTTCCGCAGGGGGTTGCGGTGGCCGCCGACGGAGACCTCTACATCGCCGACACCGGGAACGACCGCGTCCGCCGCGTCACCCGGGACGGGTCGATCTCCACAGTCGTCTAGCACCCCGCCTGCCGCTTGACGCTGCGCGCGGTCGCGTCAGAGACGGCCTGGTGTCAGCGGCGTCCAGCCGTCTGAGGCACCACCGGGTGTCGACGCGACGGGCCTGGCAGACAACGCTCCTGGTAGCAGGGCCGGACCTCGATTATCGCCGCCGTGTCGCCCCGCTGGCCCCTGGCGCGGTAGCGCTGCACGACGCCGGCCACGTCGTCGTCCGGGCGATCGACCTCGGTGACCTGGTGGCCGCTCTGGCGCAGGTTGTCACGAGCCTGTTCGGCGTAACCGACCGCGCTGTCGATGTCGTTGAAGGAATCGTTCTCGTAGGCCTTCCGGTGGCCAGGGAAGGTCACCTCCACATGCCAATGCTGGGTGTCGAGCTGGGTCATAACGACCTCCTGAACGTAGGAGCCTGGATAACTCTCCCGCAGGTTAATTTTTCATGATAACAGCGCCCTAAAAGGGGTCCGCAAGCCTCTCGCTCGAGTAAAAGCTCCATTTCAGTTCGCCCGGAACCCTGAGGTACCCGGTGCGCCTCTAACTGTCCGGTGGGAAATCCACTTCGTAGCCCTGGAGCAGGGAATTTGACGGCATGAGCGGGACGGTGAGGCCGGAGACCGGCGGCGGACGCGCGGGTCTGGTAACGGCTGTGGCTAGATTTGCGGCGCGACGGCGCTGGCTGGTGGTGGCCTCTTGGGCCGCGGGCCTTCTCGTCCTCGGGTTCCTGGTTCGGCAGGCCGGTGGCGCCTACGTAGACAACTTCACCCTGCCCGGAGCGCCCTCCCAGCAAGCCCAGGACGTGCTCAAGCACCGTTTCCCCGCCCAGGCGGGCGACACCGCCATCCTGGTGGCTTACGCGCCGGCGGGCATCCAATCGCCAGCCGCCGGCCCTCGCTTCCAGAAGCTCTTGGTGCAGGCGCGGCCACTTCCCAACGTGACGTCCGTGTCACCGCCGTTGTTCTCGCGAGACGGCCGCTACGCGTACGTGGTGCTGCAGTACGACCGGCAAGCGGGTGCCCTCCCGGATTCCAGCGTGCAGGCGCTCGAGCGTCTGGCCGATGGCAGTGGCGGGAGCGGGCTGACCGTGCAGGTGGGCGGCAACGTGGTTTCCGCCCATGAGGGCTCGGGCCACGATCCCTACGAGAGCGTTGGCCTGGTGGCGGCGGTGTTGATCCTGCTCCTGGTATTCGGCTCCTTCCTGGTGATGGGCCTGCCGCTGCTCTCGGCTCTGATCGGTCTGGGCTGCGGACTGCTGCTGGTGGGAGCCGCCGCCCGTTTCGGGGATTTCAGCACCATCACGCCGTCCTTCGTGGCCATGATCGGCCTCGGCATAGGGATCGACTACGCGCTCTTCATCATCACGCGTCACCGGCAGGCCCTCAATGCCGGGGCCAGCCCTGAAGAGGCTGTCGTGACGGCTGTGGAGACCTCGGGCCGCGCCGTTCTGACAGCTGGGAGCCTCGTGGTCATCGCGCTGATGGGCCTCTACGTGATCGGCATCCCGTTCATCGGCAACCTGGGGCTCGCGGCCGCCATCGTCGTCGCCGTCAACGTCCTGGTGGCGGTGACCTTGCTGCCGGCGGTGCTCAGCCTGGTTGGCCGCAACCTCGACCGCTGGCGGATAGAGCGCCTGTACCACGACGGCAGCGTGGCCGACACGGAGCGCGGATTCGGCCACCGCTGGAGCGAACAGATCCAGCGCCGCCCCTGGCTATGGGCCCTCGCAGGAACCGCGATCCCGCTGCTGCTCGCGATCCCGGTCCTGCAGATGCAGCTGGGTTTCTCGAACGACGGCACCAAACCCGAGAGCTTCCACAGCCGGCGTGCGTTCGACCTCACCGTGGCTGGTTTCGGTCCCGGGTTCGTGAGTCCCCTGGTCGTGGTCGTAGAGCGGGACGGCCGGCTGGAGCAGCCGGCGCTCCAGCGGTTGCAATCCTCCATCCAGGGGAGCCCCGGCGTCGCCCTCGTGGCTCCGCCGAACATCAGCCCGGACGGGAGCGCCGCCGTTCTTCAGGTCGTGCCGACGACGGGCTCCTCCGACCCCCGAACGGCGGCCCTGGTCGATCGCCTGCGCGACAGCGTCATCCCGCCCGCCACCGCCGGGACGGGCATGCAGGCCTACGTGGGCGGCGGAACCGCGGCGCTGGTCGACATCGTGGCTCAGACGCAGGCGCGTATCCCGCTCTTCTTCGCGATCGTGATCGGCCTCAGCTCGCTCCTTCTGATGACGATCTTCCGCTCCCTCGCCATCCCCGCCACGGCAGCGGTGATGAACCTGCTCTCCGTGGGTGCCTCCTACGGCGTCCTGGTCGCCGTCTTCCAGTGGGGCTGGGGTATGAGGCTGATCGGCCTGGACGCCACCGGGCCCGTCGAGGCGTACCTGCCGATGATCCTGTTCGCGATCCTGTTCGGGCTCTCCACTGACTACGAGGTGTTCCTCCTCAGCCGGGTCCGGGAGCGCCATCGAGCCGGCCGACCGACCCATGCGGCCGTGGCCGAGGGCCTGGCCTCCACCATGCGGGTCATCGGAGCCGCCGCAGCCATCATGGCGACGGTCTTTCTCGCCTTTCTCGCCAACAGCTCGCGGCCGATCAAGGAGTTCGGTCTGGGTCTGGCCGTGGCCGTGTTCGTGGACGCCATCGTGATCCGCCTGGTGCTGGTCCCGGCAGCGATGCAGCTGCTCGGCGAGTGGAACTGGTGGACCCCCGCCTGGCTGGACCACCTACTACCCCGCCTCGAGCTCGAGGCCGACCCCAAAGACCTCCCTTCACCCTCCCAGGGCGGGTAGGAGAGAGAGAAGAATTCCCTCCCCCTCCGAGGAGCGAAAAGCTGCGACGCTGCCCAGTCGCGGTGGCTACAACTATCAGGTCTTCCTCCCCCAGGGCGGCCAGATATACGTTTACAACGCCGCCTTCAGCCCGGACATGAACCCGGCAGTGCCGCGCTCGGCCCACAACTTCTGCGAGAACTGGGACCACCGCAGCCGCCCTAATACGCCGGGCAGACAGTCGACGTCGACATATACGACCCCGGCGACATCAACGCGAACGGCGGCAGCGCGTCGATGGACATCCTCGACGCGTCGACTGGCTCCCCGGCGGCAGGCTCGGGCATCGTGATCTATGACCTGCGCACATCACGTGCCGATCCACCAGCCAACCCACCCACCTGCTCGATGGGCTCGCCGGTCGGCAATCCGCCATGCGTCGTGCCCAGCTCGGGAACGGCCACCTTCCCCCTCGTCAACTCTGGGGGTCAGGCCTACTACAACGGTCAATGGGTCCGGGTGGAGATACCGATCTCGTCCACCTACCGCCCGACCGGCGCACCCAGCACCTGGTACTGGCAGATGCGCTACAACACCACAGTCAACGTTCGCGCGGTGGACACCATCACGGTCACCGTTTCATTGCGGGGCGCTCCCGCACACCTGCTCTCCAGCTGAGCCGTAGTGAAGTAGCGCCGCTCGACCTCGGCGATCTAGTAAAGACGGTCTGGATCCGGCTTCATGTCACAAGTACCCCAAGTAATTCTTGAGCTACCTGTGACATGGTTGGCCGGAACGCTTCCCGCTGGAACGTGGAGTGCGCCTGATCGCTAGACCTTCTCCAGGCGCCTCGTCATACGGGGGCCACTACCGGCTGGGTGGAACGGACGGTCTCAGGGCCGGCCTCCCATTCGGCGTCGGACGTCAACAGCACGTTGAGGCCCACGGCGGCCAGGCCCGTAACGAACATGGCGTCGCTGACGATGCCCAGCAGCAGGTCAGGGAGACCGATCGTGCCTCCCACTATGTCGACCACCACGCCGATCGAAATAGCCGGGCCCGCCCAGCGGTAGCCGAAGCCCGATCGCCAGAGCGCGATGCCGAAGAGGATCAGGCCGAGAGCGAAGAGGTTGTGTCCCATCACCAGGGGTAGACCGGCCGGGTTCTGCATCGTCTTGTCGAGAAATGCGGCCATCGCCTGGCGGTCGATGCCGGGATTCGCCATCGCCCATAGCATGAGCTGCAGCCCGGCCAGGGCCAGGTGGGAGAGCGCAAGACCAACCACGGTCAGAATGCCCGCCACGTGGCCGAGCACGACGCCCCGCCTTCGAGTCACGTGCAGGAGCGCGTAGACGGCGGGGATGAAGAGGATGGCGGAGACGATGCCGATGTAGATGTCGGCCAGCATCAGGTTGTGATTGCGCGCCGCCGTGTCGAGCTGCTGGGCGCCGCCGCCGCCCGCTGGGTAGCTGATCTCCGCGACGGCGAAGAGGATCGGTGCGAGGATGAGGCACAGGCCTCCCAGCGTCCGCCGAAAGTTGGCCGGATCCCAGATCTTGAGCATTGACGACCTCCAGTCAAGGTTTTCGAGCTCAGAAGAGCCCGTGGCCGCAAAGCTAGACGGCGCTCGCTCAAATCCGTACCTGGCCCCTTGCAGAAGTTCTTGCGGTCGCGATTGCGGATTTCCGCACCGGTTTTTGCGGTACACCCCCACTGCTTGCGGCAGCCGCCGGACGAAGATGTAGGAGTGACCGCTCGAAGCGCCAACGCCTGGTGGCTGCTACCAGGCGCCGTTGCCCTGGTGGCGGTAGCGGTGCTCGACCTGCGCGGCGGGCAACTGTCGGGCGCGGCGGTCGACGTGGGGACCGGCCTGGCCTTCTACGTCGCCGGCGCGCTGGCGTACATGGCGCGGCCGGCCAATCGAGCGGCGTGGCTCCTTCTGGTCATGGCCACCTTGCTGGCCATCGGCAAGGGCGTCGGCGCTGGCGTTGCGTTGGCGGCCACCGTGCATCCTGATGTGGGCCATGCATGGCTCGCGGTCGTGGTGGACGACGCCGCCTCCTGGGCGGTGCTGGCCGCGGGGATGGCGGTCTTTGCCACCTTCCCCGATGGGAAGTACCAGCGGCGATACGAGCGCTGGATCGTGCGCGGGCTTCCACTGGCCTTCGTGCCGGTGCTGCTGTTGCACCTCCTCGGATCGCCACGGCTCGGTGCCAGCAACTGGGGCTGGGTGGCGCTCGACGCGAGCAGCCCGCTCTATGTGCCCGGGCTGGAGCCGGTCGGGGCGGCGGCGGGGGCAGTTATGGCGGCTACGGTCGTGGCGACCGGGCCTGCCTTGGTGCTGCTCGTCTTGCGCTACCGGCGCTTTGGCGACGAGCAGCGCCGGCAGATCAAGTGGCCGCTGTACGCCGTGACACTGGCTGGGATCAGCTTCGTGGCGGTCGCGGTCGAACCAGGGCCCCCGGCGATTCCCTTCTGGTTGGGGGCGGGACAGTACCTGGGCACACTGGCTCTGCTGCCGGCCGGCCTGGCGATGGGGATCGTCACCCACCGCAGCCTCGATATCGACGATGTGATCCGGCGGTCGGTGGTCTATGGCGTCCTCTGGGCGCTGATCGCAGGGATCTACGTGATCGTGGCCGCGGCGTTTGGCATCGCAGTTGGGCAGCGGGTGCCCCTGGTGCTTGCGGTCTTGCTCACCATCGTTGCCACGCTCGTGTTCCAGCCCGCCCGCCGCCGCCTGGAGAAGCTTGCCGACCGGTTGGTCTTCGGCCCGCGGCTCTCCGGGTACGAGTTGATCAGCCAGCTCGGCGTGCGCCTCCAGTGGACGGTCGCGGCGGAGGAGGTGGCCGGCAGGGTGGCTGGTGCGGTCCACTCCGGCCTGGGCGCGAGTTGGGTGCGTGTGGTGCTCAACCGACCCGAGCCGACGCCGGTCGCTACGGCTGGGATTGTCCCGGCGGACGCCGGCACGGTGGTGCTCTCGGCGGCGCTGGTTCACGGCGACAGCGTGGTCGGGACCATCGAGTGCGGCCCCAAGGTGGAAGGCCGCTATCAGGCCGCCGATCAGGAGCTGCTGAACACGCTCGGCCGCCAGGCCGGGCTCGCGATCCGCAATTCGCATCTGTCGGCCGAGCTCTCGCATCACCTCAGGGAGCTGGCGGCGTCTCGGGCACGACTGGTCCAGGCCGAGGAGGTCGGCCGGCGGCGGCTGGAGCGCGACCTCCACGATGGGGTCCAGCAGGAGCTGGTGGGCCTGCTCGCGCGCCTTGGGCTGGCCCGCAACCAGCTGCGTCGCGACCGAAACCTGGCCGAACGCACGCTGCGCGAGGCGCAGGTTGACGCGCAGCGGGCGCTGGAAGGCCTGCAGGAGCTGGCCCGCGGGATCCACCCCGCGATCCTCACCGACCGGGGCCTGATCGAGGCTGTCGAAGAGCGCGCCACGCGGATGACGGTGCCGGTCGAGGTTCGAGCCAACGGGCTGGGACAGGGTGTCCGCTTCCCGCTTGAGCTGGAGGGCGCGGCCTACTTCTTCGTTTCAGAGGGACTGGCGAACATCCTCAAGTACGCGTCCGCCAGCCACGTCCACGTTCGCTTCCACTCCAAGCCGGGCCAATTGGTGATCGAGGTCGAGGACGATGGGCGCGGATTCGAGCCCGCAGGCGTGAAGCTCTCCGGTCTGCGCGGTCTCGAGGACCGCATCCAGGCGCTTGGCGGCCGGGTGGAGGTGGCGAGCAGGCCCGGCCACGGTACTGAACTGCGCGCCTATCTGCCCGCACCGGAGAGCGCGGATGCGTGAACGGCTGCGTGTGATCATCGCGGAGGACAACTACCTGGTGCGCGAGGGCACGAGACGCTTGCTCGAGGATTCGGGTGAGGTTGACGTTCTGGCCTCAGTGACAAATGCCGTGGAGCTGCTGCAGGCCGTCGACGGCCTGCGCCCCGACGCCGTTCTGACCGACATCCGGATGCCTCCTGGCCACCAGGTCGAGGGCATCGAGGCTGCGCACACGATCCGCAAGCGGCATCCCGCGATAGGCGTTGTAGTGCTCTCCCAGCACTCGGACGCCGCATATGCGGTGCAGCTGTTGAAGGATGGAACCGACGGCCTCGGCTACCTGCTGAAGACCCGGGTCGGCGAACTGGACGAGCTGCTGCACGCGCTGCGCGAGGTCGCCGCCGGCCGTTCGGTCGTCGATTCCGGCGTTGTCGAGCGGCTTGTCGACTACCGATCGCGCCGGGCTGAGTCGCCCCTGCGCCTGCTCGGCGAGCGCGAGGTCCAGGTTCTGCGGGAGATGGCAGAGGGCAAGTCGAACTCGTCGATCGCAGACAGCCTCCACCTTTCAGAGTCATCAGTCGAGAAGTACGTCAACTCGATCTTCTCGAAGCTCGGCCTGTCCGAGGAGCGGCTGCTCAGCCGCCGGGTTGCTGCCGTCCTCGCCTATCTCCGAGCAGCAACCAACTGAGTGCCATGTGCACACGACCGCAAGGCCGTCTCGGGCATAGTCGCGCCAGCTGCTTCCTCGACTACGCGCTTTCGCTACCCAGATCCCTGCTTCGGGACCTCGAAGCTCGGTAGTGGCGCGTCGCCGCCGACGATCCGGAGCTCGCCTCGCTCGAGCGGGCTGCCGCAGTATGCGCAGTGTGTGCGGGGGTGAAAGATCGCCCCACATACGTGTTCGGTCACGACCGGTTCATCACCCGGATTGACGTGGCGATCGCCCCATTCTTTGAGCGCCAGAAGCACCGGGGTCAGCTCCGCGCCAGCGGTGCTGACCCCGTACAACTGCCGCGTCGGCCGCTCTGGATCAGGGGCTCGGTGCAGGATGCCGACTGACTCGAGCTTTCTGAGCCGTGCGGTGAGGATGTCGCGCGGGGCGCCCGTGCGGCGCTGGATATCCGAGAACCGATGCTGCCCGTATGCCAGCTCGCGGAGTACAAGCAGCGACCAGCGATCCCCCACCAGATCGAGTGCCCCGGCGATCGAACAGCGCCGAACGTCGGACTCAGACGTGCCCACGACATGAGCCTAGCAAATTCAGTTTGACATTCCAACCGTTCCTGCAATGATGGCGGGCATTACGTTGGATAATCCAACTACGCATGCGGTTCGCAAGAGGCATGGCTGTTTTCAATGGAATACTGGGGCAGCCAGGATGGCATAGGAAGGCAGGCAAGGGAGCCGTGAATCTGCTGGTGCTGTTCTCAGCTCTTCGGCCGGACCACGGCTTTGGCTTGCCGGAGACGATAGGAGTCACCGTTCAAGACGCGGATGTACCGGCCGACCGGCCCGCGCAATGTGCTCAGCTGCGCCCGGAGGCTGCGCCCGCGCCAGCCTGGTCCGCGCGCGGGCCGAGGGACTCCGCGCGGCCCTTCGGCTCCTCCCAGTCCTCTTGGCGGCCGAGCGCGGTCATGTCGAGGTAGTAGTGCGTGCCGCCGACCTGCTCGGTGCCGCGGCCGTAGGTCGAGTACGTGTGGAAGACGCACCCGCCGTCGCGCAGAAATACGCTGGTGCCGTGCAGCTCACCCTCCGGCGCCGGCATGCCCCGTGCCTGCCACTCAGCGGCGGAACGGTAGTTGTAGGCGGGGTCTTCGACGGTCGCGTCGAAGGAGACGCCGTAGTCGAAGTTGAACCGACTGCCAAGGCTCGAGTACCAGGGGAAGGTCCAGCCCATCTTGCGCTTCCAGCGCTCGATCTTCTCGATCGGCGCCCGGGACACGACGGCGATCGTGGTGTCACGCTCGTGCAAGTGGGCAGTGCTGCCGTACTGGTCCACTCGACCGGCGCAGCTCATGCAGCCGTTCTCCCAGTCGGGGTCGAACATGTAGTGGTCGACGATGAGCTGGTGGCGGCCTTCGAAGAGGTCAAGCAGTGTTCGAATGCTGCCGCCCGCGGCGGTGAAGCGGTAATCCTCGGTCACCTCGACCATCGGCAAGCGACGACGCTCGGCGGCGAGCTCGTCCCGTGCCCTGGTAAGTGCTTTCTCCCGTTCGAGGAGCGCAACGCGTGCGCGGGTCCACTCCTCGCGACTGACGATCTCCGGCAGGCTCATGGTCTTGTCTCCTCTCGTATAGGTCCGCGTGCCGGTACCACTACCTGATGAAACCAGCTTTTACGCCTGCTATCTCGAGCTCACAGAAGACCCCTCCAGCACCGTAGCGGGGGGACCGTCCTGCTTCAGACACGCGCCCGCGGGCCCGGTCAGGACTCCTTCGCGGCCCATTCGCGCTTGGCTTCTTCTTCCATGCGCTCCAGGCGCTCGTAGTAGTCGGGGAACTCCTTCATGTGCGCGAGTGCGATCTTGCCGGTCAGGATCGGATCGTCGCCGGTCACGTCCGTCTGCGGATCGTGGGAGCCATGCTCGAACTCGACGTCCATGCCGAAGCGGAACTGCTCGAGGTCGAAGCGGCTCCAGTCGACCCCGATCGCATCGCCCACGCGCCGGGCCTCTTCGCTCGTGGGTCGCCGGATCTCGGTCATGTCTTAACCTCCTCAGGGTCTGTTGCTGGTCGGCTGTTCATCCCCGCCCCTCGAGGTAGAGGATCTCATCGCCGGCGACACGGCGGCCGCGCCATCGCCCGCTCACGACCTCTGGGGAGCGACCTCAGGCTCCACTGGCTCTGCCACAGAAGCTCGCGCGGCGGCGCGAAGCCCGGTCGCGAAGGTGAGCACGAGCCCCACCAG
The DNA here is from genome assembly GCA_955652675.1 of Candidatus Dormiibacterota bacterium. Classification (GTDB taxonomy): domain Bacteria; phylum Chloroflexota; class Dormibacteria; order Dormibacterales; family Dormibacteraceae; genus Nephthysia. The sequence continues at coordinate 11,627 of CATPBP010000105.1, read as the reverse complement.
GCTGGCACCCGTCACGAGGGCGCCAATCCAGACATTCGACCAGGTGGACGGACTCCACTGGTGCTGGGCGCCAAACCCATAGTCGATGACCCACGGCTCGATGAAGCTCCAGACACCCAATATCGCCCCGACGACGAAGATCACAGAGAGCCGGATCGAGCCTCGCATCGGGATCAGTCCTCCCCCCTGGCTTCGACGCTCCTGGCCGCTTCCGAAGCGCCAGGCCGACGGTTGCGGTCGAGGTCCGCAGCCAGCGTGCTGGCCAGCGAGATCAAGGCTCGGTCGAGGTCTCCCGTTGAAGCCGCCGGCCCGTCCCGCGCGGCCAACTGCGCCTCCCCCGGTTCCGCGGCTGGGACCCTGCGAATGAGGACGCCCGCCTTGCGAAGGACGGAGACGCCTTCGGCGATCGCCAGCACGAGGCCGATGATAGCGAGCACCAGCAGGCCGACACCGGTCCTGACCTGCGCGTTGGTCACGGCGGTCCAGTCCCCACTGCTGGGCTGCTGTCCAACCGCCCATGGGCTGAGGATGAGCCAGCCCCCTGCCAGGCCCATGATCAGTGACCAGGCCAAGGCCAGCACCGCTCGCAGCGTCATATGGAGCTCCTCGCGTCCTCAGTGGACAGTCGCGTGGATCCGTCTCCTCTCGGGGCCTCGGCCGAGTGGCCTGCCGCCTGGAACTCCTTCCCGGGACGGCTGCTCAGGTACTCGTCGAGAGCCGCGGACACCAGCTCGACGACGGCTCGCGGCACCGGTCCGCGCCGGCGAAGGACCGCGTAGCTGCTCGCGGCCGCCAGCAGCCGGACCGCCGACCGGCGCGCTTCCGGTACGGCCTCCGGCCGCCCCCCCAGGGCCTGCATCTCAGCGACGCTGCGCAGCGGCAGGTCACGCAGGACCAGGGTGAAGGCCAGGCCCAGCACGCCGGCGACGATGGTGATCCAGAAAAGGTCACCGATCGCGAGCGCCATGGCGTCGTTGGCTCCGGCGATGACCTTTGGAATAAACGGCTGAAGCGGCCCCTGTAGGATCCGCTCGAGCAAAGGGCGGCCGTTGCCGACGTTCTGCAGCGCGCCCGCCAGCTTGACCAACTGGGGGATCAGCTGCTGCGGCACACCCTGTTCAGCGAGGTTGGTCGGAAGCCGGTTGGCGAAGGACGATGAGAAGATGGTGCCGGCCGCGGCCAGCCCAACCGAGGCGCCGATCTGGCGCAGGAAGGTGAGCGTGCTGGTTGCCACGCCCAAGCGGTTCATCGGCACCGAGTTCTGAACCACCACCGTGTAGCCCGCCATCGCCGGACCGATGCCGAGCCCCAGTAGGAGCATCCAGAGCCAGAGCTCCCAGTCGGAGACGCCGGCGGTCAGGTGAGTGAGCAGAAACCCGCCGATCAGCAGCACGGCCGCGCCGCCCACCATGAGCCACTTGTAGCGGCCGACCCGGCTAATGATCTGACCGGTCCCGATGCTTCCCCCCATCAGTCCGACCAGCAGCGGCCAGATGTAGTAGCCGGAGGCGGTGGCGCTGATGCCGCGGACCGTCTGGTAGAAGCGCGGCATGAAGATCACCGCCGCGAACATGGCGATGCCGAATACGAAGACCGCCGCCATGCTCACCGCGTAGTCCCGACGCTTGAACAGATCCAACGGGAGTATGGGTTCCTTCGCCCGCGCCTCGAAGAACAGGAAGACGGCCAGCACGACCAGGCCGAGCACGATGTAGCCACCCACGTCCCGGTCGGTCCAGTTGGCCAGCTGGCCCGTGCTGCTCACGCTCCCCTTGTTGGAGAGACCGAGCATGAAGGGCACGACGCCCGCCGTGAAGAGGACGATCCCCAGGTAGTCGAGGTCACGTATCGACGCCTGCCGGCGTCCGGCGCTGGGAAGGACTATCGCCAGGACGGCCAGGGCCGCGATACCGAACGGTACGTTGACGTAGAAGACCCAGTGCCAGCTGACGTGGTCGGTGATCCAGCCGCCGATGAAGGGGCCGACGATGAAGCTCAAGCCGAAGACGGCACCGAAGAGGCCCTGGAACCGGCCCCGCTCACGCGGGCTGTAGAGATCACCGATGGTCGCTAGCACGATCGGGAACAGCGCACCCGCGCCAAGTCCCTGCACGGCGCGGAACGCGACCAGCTGGTTCATGCTCTGAGCGGCCCCGGAGAGCCCCGAGCCGGCAAGGAAGAGGCAGACGCCGATCATCAGCATCACCTTTCGACCGAACACGTCCGAGAACTTTCCGTAGATCGGTACCGTCACCGTCGACGACAGCAGGTACGCGGTCACCACCCATGCGTAGAGGCTGGCACCGTTCAGGTCGGTGACGATTCGCGGAAGGGCGGTGCCCACCACGGTCTGGTCCAGCGAGGCCAGGAACATGGTCAGCAGGACCGCGCCCATGATCGCCAGCTTCGTGCGTGGGGGCAGCGACATCAACGACGGCTGGCCTGGCGGCGGCACGCGGGCCGTCTGCGGCTGGGCCGGCGGCCGGCGATCTTGGACTACAGCCATATTCCCAAGTCCTTTGCTAGTCCATTGTCAGGCTCTGAGCGTTTGCCAGCAGCTTCAATGCGAGGTGCCGGAGCTGCACGAGCTCCTCACGGGTGAACCCGTCTGTGAGCGGAGACTGCAGCTTCAGCGCCGGCTGGCGGATCGAATCGACTCGCGCCCGCCCGGCCGCCGTGAGCCGCGCCTGGATCGAGCGGCGGTCGCCGGGGTCGGGCACCCTCTCCACCAGCCCGGCCTCTTCGAGCCCGTCGACCAGGCCGGTGATGTTGCGCGGGCTGACGTTTTGCAGCTCGGCCAGGTGGCCGAGGCTGACGCCCTCCGAGAAGAGGCTGAGCTTCAAGAGCAGCTGGAGCCTGCCTTCGCTCAGCCCTTGGCTCTCGGCCCAGCGCTCCTGCATGCGCTGCAGGTGCCGGGCCGCGGCCCGGACTGCCGCGATGGCTTCGAGGCCTGGCGCCCCCTCAAAGGTGCCGACCAGCTACCGAGCCCGCTCGTCGATGAGGCAGCCGTCCGAGTCCTGTGCCAGTCGAGGCGCCCGCAGGAAATCAGTTCCAGGCCCCATATTGAACCGCTACATTATCCACCGATTCACGAGCTACCTCTGGCGAAGTATTCAAAGAGATAACCAGACCGACCGTCGGTTGGTTATAATGCAGGCATGCCTCGCACGGTGAACTCAAGCCTCCACACCATCCGCCGGGAGGCGTTCCTCGATGTGGCCCAGCGCCTAATCCAGACCAAGGGCTACGAAGTGATGAACGTCCAGGACGTACTCGACGAGCTGGAGGTGTCGAAGGGGGCCTTCTACCACTATTTCGACTCGAAGCAGGCGCTCCTGGAGGCGGTTGTTGAGCGCTTCGCCGACGGCGCGATGGCGACCGCCGTACCAATCCTCGGTGATCCTGACCTGCCGGCTCTCCGGAAGCTGGAGAAGGTGTTCGCCGGAATCGCCCGCTGGAAGGCCGAGAGCAAGGAGCTGGTGCTGGCGATCATGGAGGTCTGGAACTCGGACAGCAACGCGCTCGTCCGGGACAAGGTCCGTCGGATGACCATTCGCCGCCTGGTGCCGTTGCTGTCAGCGGTCGTCGAGCAGGGTATCCAGGAGGGCGTCTTTCGGGCGGGACCTGCGGATGACACCGCGACGGTCCTGGTGGCCCTGATGCAGGGATTCCAGGATCTCGCCGTCGAGTACTTCATCGCACGCCAGGCCGGCTCCATCACGTTCGAGGTGGTCCAGCGAAGGGTCGCGGCGTTCACCGAGGCCTTCGAGTGCGTTCTCGGCGTCCCCAACGGGTCACTGACGCTCACCGATGAGCCAACCCTCCATTTCTGGTTTGGCTAAGGAGGCAGGCAGATGGCAGCCATCATCGAGGTGGAAGGACTCACCAAGAGCTACGGGGGCAAGCGGGGTATCGTCGACGTGTCGTTCGCGGTCGAGGAGGGTGAAGTGTTCGGCTTCCTCGGCCCCAACGGCGCGGGCAAGACGACGACCATCCGCCTGCTGATGGCGTTGCTGCACGCCGACTCGGGCACCGCCCGAATCGCCGGGCTCGACTGCTGGAAACAATCCCTCGAACTCAAGCGGCTCATCGGCTATGTCCCGGGAGAGCCCTCAGTCGACCCCAATCTGACGGGCGGACAGATTCTCGAGTACTTCGCGCACCTGCGTGGTGGCGTCGACCAGTCCTACCTCGAGCAGCTGATCCAACGCTTCGAGCTCGACACCAGCCGGAAGTTCCGCCAGTACTCGACCGGCAACAAGCGCAAGGTGGTCTTGATCCAGGCCTTCATGCACCGGCCGCGCCTCCTGATCCTCGACGAGCCGACCAGCGGCCTGGACCCGCTCAATCAGCAGGAGTTCGATCGCATGGTCAGAGAGGCGCGGGACGAAGGGCGCACCGTCTTCCTGTCCTCACACGTCCTCAGCGAGGTCGAGCAGCTCTGCAGCCAGGTCGGCATCATCCGCGAGGGCCGCCTGGTGCGCGTCGGTGGCATCGCCGACGTGAAGGACATCAAGCGCTACGAGATGGCGATCACGTTCGCCGATGCGATTCCCTCGGAAACCTTCATGAAGCTGGACGGGGTGGTCAACGTGGAGACGTTCGACCATGGGCATGCCGTGCGCCTGACGATGCAGGGCCCGGCGGACGCGGTGATCAAGGCGGCCGCGCGTTACCCGGTCGTCTCGCTGACCAGCCACGAGCCGAGCCTGGAGGACATGTTCCTGCACTACTACGAGGCGAACGGCTCAGGCGCCAAGGAGGTGCACCATGTGGCTTAGGAGCGTCTACCTCAAGACGCTGCGCGACTACCGCGTGGCTATCCTCGGCTGGGGCATCGGGATGGGCCTGGTGGTGATCTCGCCGATGGCCAGCGTGGGGACGCTGCTGACGACTCCGCAGGCGCGCCAGCAGCTGGTCAGCCTGGCCGCCTCGTTCGCCTGGAACGCCGACGTGGTCGCGGTCGACACCATCGGTGGCTACGCGACCTACAAGATTGGCATCTTCATATTCCTGATCGCGGTCTGGCCGCTCCTGGCAGGCAGCCGCATGCTGCGTGGCGAGGAGGATCGCGGCTCCCTGGACGTGCTGCTCTCGCTTCCCCGCCGCCGGGTGCGCGTGGCGCTGGAGAAGGTGGCGGCGATGTGGACGGCGCTGCTGAGCATGGGCCTGCTGATCGGGCTGCTAGCATTCGCGGGCGGCCAGAAGTTCGGCGGCGATTTCGGCCTCGGCGGCGGGCTGCTCTTCGGGGTCAACCTGGCTCTGCTCTGCGCCGTGGTCGGCGGCCTGGCCTTGCTGATCTCGCAGTTCACCTCGGAGGGCGGACCGGCTGCCGGCTGGACGGCGGCCCTACTGCTCCCCTTCATAGTGCTGGACATGGTCCACCGCGTCATCCCCCACACGGAATGGATCTCGCGCCTCTCCCCCGTCTACTACTACAACCTGAGCAAGCCCCTGGTGCCGAGCTATGGCGCCAATGTGGGCGCGATGATCTTCCTCGGCGCCCTCGCCCTGGTCCTGAGCGGAGCCGCGGTATGGCTCTTCAGCCGCCGGGACGTCGGAGATACGGTCCCCCTGCCACGCTGGCTGCGGCTGCCTGAGCACAGGTCGAGCAGAGCCCTGCCGGTCGGAGACTGGTCGCTGCGCTCGGTATACACACGGAGCCTTGGCATGACGGTCAGACCTGCCGTCTGGTGGACCCTTGGCATCGCCGGCTTCGCCGCCTGGATGGTCGTCGTAGTCCAGCAGACGGAGGCCAGGCTGTCCACACTATTCGCCACCTCGCCCACCGCGGCCTCTCTTATCAGGAACCTTGGCGGCGGCGACGCGAACCTCAACGCCAGCTTCCTGAGCGCGATATTCGTGCTCCTGCCGCTTTTGCTGATGGCCTTCGCGGTCACCCAGGTCAACCACTGGGCGGCCGACGAGCAGGACGGTCGCCTCGACCTCGTGCTGACGACGCCGCAGTCGCGCCTGTGGGTGCTCCTCGGTCGCTTCGCCGCCCTCGGCACGGCGACCGTCGCCATCGGCGTGGTCACACTGCTCGCATCGGCCGTGGCCGCCGCGGCCACGGGCCTGAAACTCGACTTGGGCAACCTGGCGGGTGCGACGCTGGGCATGATCCCGCTCGGCCTGCTGGTCGCCGCCATCGGCTACCTGGCGTCAGGCTGGCTGCGCACGGCGGCCGACACGGGCCTCCTCAGCTTCCTGCTGGTGATCTGGTTCTTCATCAGCTTCATCGGGCCGGAGCTGAAGTTGCCAGACGCGACACTCCGCCTGTCGGCCTTCTACTACTACGGCACGCCGCTCGTGCACGGGCTCGAGCTCGGCCCCATGTTGGGAGTCGTCGCGGTCAGCGCCCTTGCACTGGCGCTTGGGACGCTCCGCTTCGTGCGCAAAGACATCGCCACATAGGCCGCAGGACGCGCCTATCTAGACTTCGAAGGCGATCGCGAAGCCGCCGCCCGTGTTGGGGAGGGAGGCTTTCGGCGAGCCAGGATGGCGCCCTTCTCAGCGCGTCAGCGTCTGGAAGCTCCACAGCATGGCGATGAAGAGGAGGCCGCTCACCAAAATGGAGGCGCTGAAAGCGCCGACGACTATGCACGTGTCCTTCAAACCCACCTGGATCTGTGGCTCGTCTGGCTCATCGAGTTCTTCCGAATGTAGGACCCTTCCGGCCCGGCTGCGCTGAACCCTGTTCACGCCTCTCAAGTTACGAAGAGGTGGCTGAACGAGCCCTCAACGATAAGAGGTAGAGATGTGCCGCCACCAGGGTCCGGGGAATGGTGCAGGAACCCGTATCCGCGTCGTGGTGAGGACCCATGAGCGGCTGCGATCAGGCCCGACGACGAAGGATGTGGATGTCCACGCCTTCGAGCAGCCGGATCAGCTGGCTGGTCGTATCCGAGGGCTGCCAGGTGGACCGGCGGCAGTGACCCAGGATGACCTCGTCGTCTGCGACCCGTGGATGTATCGCGCGAGGGCCTCGGCCACCTGCCTGCCCTCCAGACGGACGAACTCACCGCCCAGCTGATGCGTAAGCGTTGCGTACAGGCACGTTCGCCGCCAATAAAGAACTGGTCAAGGACCTGAGCTCGGCCATGATGCGGTGGGAGGGCGTGCCCCGATCTCACTGTTCAGGGACAACACCGCCGCCTTCATCCACTAACTGGACCCCGAGGCCCTCGGCAACGCCAACAGCGACAGCAACTATGTGCGGGTCCAGGTACTGACCCCGATCGGGGCCATCAGTTTGGGCGAGACGGTACACAAAACCCGCGCACGGGCCCAACACGACGCTGCATGGTGAGTCATCGAGAACGTGTACGTGAAAGGATCCGACAGTACGTCGATCGAAGCGAAACAGCAGGCGGGTGGCGGCGGGTGGGTTCGAACCACCGACAACACGATTATGAGTCGTGTCGCCTGACGTTGGCCGTCTGATCAACTCGATGAGCGGCCTCTTGACTCGAAATCCGCGCATTGGTCCGGATTTTGTGTCGGAAGAATCCGCCCAACGTCGGAAGGGTCTGGGCTGGCCTGGGTACCGACGACATCTGTCACGCCGCTTACGCGGAGGGCTAAGACGCGCTCTTGATCCGAGGCCGGGCTCGCCGCCCTGGTGCGGAGCTCGTCGTCCTTGGGAACCGGCCGCTGGATGCCTTCGCAGGACGTCCGGAGCCCCGTACATGTCGTAGACGACTGCTTTCATGAGCCTGCCTTTCTTCTCTCGTTTGGTTGCGGCCGGCGGATCGGTCCGCCGAGCTTCCAGCATCCGCCCTGCTGGCACCAGCTCCGTCCGAGGCTTGCTCCTGGCGCGGGCACTACCCCAAGTGGGCACTCCGCACCCGGCGGCGGCCTGGAGAGGGGCCGCCGTTGGTGAAACTGGGCGTTCAAGACTTCCGTGCTGGCCTTGTGAGATGTTGAACCTAGCGCCGTCACGGTCGTGTGACGTGCGAAGGGACGGCTTGGCCGAGGCAGGCAGCGCGTGACCCCGCTCCACTGTCGGATTCCCTCCTTCGACGGCGCCACGGTCGAGTACGAAGCCATCTACTACCAGGCCCGTGTCGATCGAGTCTGACTTGCCGCGGAAGCGTCGATGGCGCGGGTGAGGCTAGTGAAGGTGAGGGCGTTCATGTGCTCGCCCCGGCCGCGGTGCGGCTGACCTGACCTATGGCGTGGACTGAGAGACGGGGGCACGCCGCCCCCGTCTCTCACACTTTCGGCCTTCCGATGAGGTAGGGCGTTTAAACAGGCTCACAAGACTCGGAAGCCTGGCAGGTCCACGCCCTGTCGTGGGAACTCTGCTTTAACAAAGGGTCAGGCGACCCCCCCGGCCGCCACGCCGGGGATGCGCCGATCCGGCTTTACGGTCTCCATGTCAGAGGTGATCGGAGAGGGCTTGAAGCCTTTGACGATGAGGTAAACGCCCAGCGAAAACTCCCACACCGCGATCGGGATTGCGAGGAGCCCCGCCGGCGCGGAAACTGGTCTCCAGAAGCTGAACAACGTGCCGATGTCGCCAACGATGAGCAGGGCCGCTCCGCAGAATGCGAGCAGGGGTAGAGCCCGCGGCACCAGGCGCGACTGGTAGAGCAGGGAGCCCAGCAACACGGCGTTCAGGGCCGGCATCAGGCTTTGTGAGAGGAGGGCGATCCGGTCATAGAGGATGGCCAGCGTCTGGCCGGTAACCAACGCTCCGGCTCCGGCTCCGGCCTGCCGCAAGCTCACAATCGTCAGGAGGCACGCGACGCCAGCGAGGATGCCGGCGGCTTCCAGGGTTCGCGAGCCGACGAAGCCCAGCGCGCGCCCTTCGCTCTGCCTCTTCAGCACCGGGTACAGCGCGATGGCGGTGCCGACGCCGGCGAGGGCCACGATGACCTCCAGGATGCCGCCGAAGAGGACGGCGGTGTCCGGCCCAGGGCCGAGGATGTACTTCGGATTGTGCCGCACCTGATCGTAGAGAAAGAGGGTCGGGATCGAGACGAAGGTGAGCAGGTAGAGCACGCCCGCGGCGAGCGAAGTCTTTCTATGTGAACTCATCTGAAACTCCTTCTGTTTCTTGACTAGATCATCGACACGATGACCACCAACTGATACTCACGACGCGCGCGGCGTCATACTGCCGCCATCAACCACCTCTCCAGGTAATCGCCTTCATTTCGAGCACCAGTTGCTCGAGTACCGAATCGTGGCGTCAATGCGCTCTTCTCGCCGAGCCGCAGCCTCGCAGGCCCAGACGAACTCGATCAGCTCCGTCAGTTGTGCGTCGAGCGGGGCGATTGATGCTGGTTCGTCGCGCACGTTCTCGGTTTGCCTGTTCAGCTCGTTCATCACTCCTCTTCTCCTCTGCCTGGGTGCGGTTCAGCCCTGGAGAGCGACGGCGTGGAGGTCAGGCTTATGACCTCGTAACCGCGCAGTGCTTCGAGGAATGGCTGAAAGCTGCCATTGACAAGGCATCGCAGTCGGCGACCCTCAACGTTCACCTCGGTGACACCGGACGCCCGAGCTATCTGTCGCGTTGGAGGTGAGCCCACAAACGTGGCATTGACCCGGTGGATCGTCAGCTCCTCGTCCATACTGGCGAGCGTGAGGCAGCGGCCAGATAACGGCATCGTCAGGATTGACGATTCGATACGTAGTCGACCCGGGTATGAGTACGCCAGCGGGAGTACCCGTATTCAGCATGGCCCGGCCTAGCCACCGTTCGGGCAACCTGCCAGCGGAGGCGACGACCTTCGTCGGCCGCCGACACGAGCTTGGCGAGATCAGAAAGAAGCTCACCACGGCCCGCCTGGTCAGCCTCGTCGGGCCGGGCGGTGTCGGCAAGACACGGCTCGGTCTTCGGATTGCGACCGACCTCGCACGGGGGTTCGCCGACGGCGCTTGGTTGGTCGAGCTCGCCGAGGTGCGAGATGCGGCTCTCGTGACCAACTCCGTGCTTGCAGCCCTGGACCTCAGGGACCAGGCCGGTGCGAACCCGCTGGAGATCCTCGTCCCTTACTTGAAGGACAGGCAGTTGCTGCTCCTCCTCGACAACTGCGAACACCTTCTCGATGCGGCTGCCCAGCTTGTGACTGAAGTCCTTCGGGCTGCGCCCGGCGTGCGGGTGGTAACCACCAGTCGGGAGCCGCTACAGGTGTCTGGTGAGCACGTGATGCCCGTCCCGCCGCTCGAGCTGCCTCTAGGAGATGGCGAAGAATCGGTCGGCCAGCTCCGGCAGAACGAGGCCGTCATGCTCTTTACCGAGCGGGCGGCGGCGGCATCAGGCGCCTTCGAACTCACCACCTCGAACCAGGCAACGGTCGTCTCGATCTGCCGGCGGCTCGACGGTCTGCCGCTGGCGATCGAGCTTGCTGCGGTCAGGACCCGCGCCCTCAGCGCTGAGCAGATCCATGACCGTCTGAGCGACCGGTTCGCTCTGCTCACCGGAGGAGGCCGCTCAGCGCTCCCACGTCATCAAACCCTCGGCATGGCAATCGACTGGAGCTACGACCTGTTGACGGAGGTGGAGCAAGTCCTGGTGAGACGCCTGTGCGTCTTCGCCGGTCGCTTCACCCTGGAGGATGTTGAAGCGGTTTGCACCTCGCATGAAGCCAGCGCCATGGATGCGTTGGCCACCCTGTCATCGCTGGTCGACAAATCCCTGGTCACCAAGAAGGACATCGGGGGCGTTGCTTGCTATCGACTCCACGAGACGATGCGCGAATACGCTGGCGCCAAGGTGCGAGACGCCAATGAGGAGGGGCTCCTCAGGGACCGTTGCATCGAGCACTACCGGACGACGTGTCTGCGATTTGCGGAGCAAGCTCGGTACCGCCTCCTTGAATGGCTCACGTGGGCCGACCTCGAGATCGATAACATCCGAGCGATTCTCTATGAATGCGTAGCGCGTGGAGACCTAGCCCGCGGGCTGGATATCGCAACGTCTATGCGCTACTACTGGATCACGCACGGGACCACGGAGAGCACTCGCTGGTTCGACCAGCTTCTCGCGTCGGGCGAGGGTTCTCCGACCACGCTGGTCCGCGCGTATTACCTGCGTGGTTGGTTGAGCCTGCTGAAGGGAGACGCGGCGACCGCGAGGCCGTGGATCGTGCGGGCGATAGCGACGGCTCGAGAGACCGGGCAGCGAGCCCTTTTGTCCGAGTCCTTATCGCTAGCCGCGACAATCGAGAACGTGGCCGGCGATACTGAAGCGGCGAGACGATGTCTCGCTGAGGCGGAAGCGATGACCCCCAGCCTTCATGACTTCCCCGCGACGATCGAGTTGGTGCTGTCTCGGGCCATTCACGCGTTGTTCCAGGGGGACATGGAGACTGCCAAAGCGGCGTCTTCAGAGGGCATCCGCCTCAGCCGAGAAGCCGGTGACCAATACCAAGTTGAAGCGATGCTTCGTAACCTCGGCATGATCGGAATGATGACCGGCGATACGAATGCGGCCAAGTCATGGTACGTGGAGGCGCTGCAGGTCGCTCGGCACATCGATAATCGGCTGGCGCAGTACTACGGGCTTGCTGTTTTAGGCTGGCATGCCGCCAACTCTGGCCAGCCCCGAGCCGCAGCTCACCTGCTCGGAGCGGCGGAAACCTTGGCGACGCAGACGGGCGCAGACATAATGGGGCCGT
>CATPBP010000104.1 GCA_955652675.1 Candidatus Dormiibacterota bacterium | reverse complement strand
TGCGTTGATTGGTGAACCAAGCGTTTGCTAGACTTACCTCGATGAGTGCCGGGGACGTTGGCGGCGGTGACAGGCCCGTCCGGCGAAGACGGGCGACCAGGGGGGCTTCGGACGGCTTCAGGAGAGGCAGCGGCCGCGCCGCGCAGACGCCGGCCGGCCCTCAGGAAGGGCCGGCCGGCGAGCCCGACCAAGGTCTGGGTGGGCTGGGAGAGTTCATTCGTGGTCAGCGCCAGCTCGCGAGGCTGTCGTTGCGTCAGATGGCCGACCTTGCTCGCGTCTCGAACCCATATCTGAGCCAGGTGGAGCGGGGACTCTACAGGCCTTCTGCTGACGTTCTGAAGGCGATCGCGGATGCGCTGCAAATCTCGGCCGAGACCATGTACGCGCAGGCGGGCCTGCTCGATGCCTCGAAGGGGGGTGGGGTGGAGGAGGCGATCTACGCGGATCCCTACCTCTCCAGCGACCAGAAGGAGGCCCTGGTCCGCGTCTACCGGGGCTTCGTTGGCGAGTCGCTCCCCTCTGCTTGACGCGCCATCCTTATGCTTGGTATACTTAGCGCATCCCAAGTACAAGGAGTGCTATTCGATGACTGTTTATGACTCGATCGTGAACCAGACGCAAGAGGGACTGGACCAGGCAACCAGCCAGTGGACTCGCGCCCAGGAGCAGGCCGCGGCCTTCGCGGAGGATGCTCGCAAGAAGTTTCGGGATGTGCTTCCAATCGCCAACGAGGCGGTGCAGGCCAACTTCCGGCTGGCCTCCGGGGCGCTAGAGGCCCAGAGGGACCTCACGGTCAGGTGGCTGGAAACGCTGAACTCGGCACCCGCCAAGTCGGCCAAGGTCTAATCAAGTCCAACTGAACCCCTCTCCCCGCAGCTGCGGGGAGAGGTCGGGTGGGGGGGCGTGGACCTAGGTGCGCTGATGCCGAGCGGCCCGATCGAAACGGGTTCGACGACCAATGCACGCAACCTGACTGCACCGCGCGGCTGCTGCCGCAAGCGAGGCCGTTAACGCCCCCCTCGGAACCTCGCCCCGCGCGCGGGGGAGACGTTCGGGCACTCCTGGCTTGCCGCTGAAAAGGAGGCGGGCCTTCCCGCAAATGGGGAGGGAACTGGTTGTGCATCCGGCGCTGCAGCGGACCGGTAGGAGGAATTCGCGCCCTCGGGCGCAGAGGCGCTGCCAGAATAGAGTCGGGAATGGAAGGTGTGGGGACCGACCTCGTAATCTTCGGGGCCTCCGGCGACCTGGCGTCTCGCAAGATTCTCCCGGCCGTGGCCAGGCTTGCCGAGCGAGGGCTGCTACCCAGCCGGCTGCGGGTCATCGGCGCGGGCCGCTCCGAGCAGCCCGAGCACATATGGGCCCCGCTCCAGACATCCAGCCGGGGCTCCAACATCGAGACTCGGTGGGTCAGACTCGCCTACGGCGAGCCCGATTCGTACCGGGAACTCCGGGAGACTCTGGGCGGTTCGGCGACCGTCATCTACTACCTGGCCACACCTCCCTCAACCTTCATACCAATCGTCACCTCGCTGGCCGCTACCGGCCTGGCGAACAGCGAAGGTGGTCCGAAGCGCCGCATCGTGGTCGAGAAGCCGCTCGGCAACGACCTTGCCAGCGCCCGCGAGATCGACCACAGGCTGAGAGAGGCGTTTGGTGAAGAGCAGGTCTTCCGCATCGATCACTACCTGGCGAAGGACACGGTCCAGAACACCCTCGCCTTCCGGTTCAGTAACGCGGTCTTCGAGGCGATGTGGAATCGAACCCTGATCGAAAGCATCCAGGTCAACGTCGCCGAGGAGGTCACTATCGGCAGCCGGGCGGGCTACTACGACCAGGTTGGCGCGGTCAGGGACATGGTCCAGAATCACGTACTTCAACTGCTGGCGCTGATCCTGATGGAGCCGCCTCGAACGCTCGACGCTGCGAACATCCGGCGGGCGAAGCTGGATGCCCTGCTGGCGATCAACCCGATCGACCCCAGCGTCGCCGTTCGAGGGCAGTACGAGGGCTATCTGGACGAGCCCGGTGTGGCCCTTGACTCCCGGCGCGAGACCTACGCCGCCGCGCGCCTGACGGTGGACAACTGGCGATGGTATGGCGTGCCCATCTACTTCCGCACCGGCAAGGCGCTCCCCCGGAGGGTCACCCAGGCGATCATCCGCTTTCGAGACGCGCCCCTTCTCAGGCTCGACAGTCAGCCGCAGCGCGGCATCCCGACGCTGCTGGTCATCCACGTGCAGCCGAAGGAAGGCGTTACTCTGCGCATCGGTGCCAAGCGGCCTGGCGCGCGCTTCGAGATGGTGGCCGCGGGCATGGACCTGGAGTACAGCCGCCTGACACGCGAAGAGCTGCCGGAGGCTTACGAACACGTCCTGAGCGAGGTGCTGGCGGGGGGTCACACTGTCTTCCCAAGCGGTGAGGAGATCGAGCGATCCTGGGAGATCGTTGACCCGCTGATCCGTTCCTGGGAATTGGGCGGGCATCCTGAGACCTATCGCAAAGGAAGCTGGGGTCCCGAGGAGGCCCGAGAGCTCATGATCAGGACTCAGGGCGGCCGCTGGATAAACCCAGGAGACGAGCCGGGGATCTCGTAGCGCGGGGTCGGTATGGATGCCCTGAATAGTGGCTGAAGAGTACGAACCACCTTACCTGCATCCTGACTACCGCTCCACTGTGCTGCGAGCACCTCGCCAGCGTCTGGTCTCCCTACCACCAGAATGGTTCCACCACGTCCGCGGCCCTGCCTTCGGCCGCATCCCTGTTCGGCCCGATGACGCAGACCTGACGCGTCAGCACGAGGGGGAGCCGTTGGGTGAGAGGATCGTCGTATCGGGCCGGGTGCTGGACTCCGAGGGACGAGGGGTGCCGGACACCGTTGTGGAGGTGTGGCAGGCCAACGCCGCGGGCCGCTACGTCGATCCGGGCGATCATCATCCGGCGCCGCTCGATCCGAACTTCACAGGCGCCGGCCGCTGCCTGACCGACGCCGAGGGGCGGTACCGCTTCGTGACCGTCAAGCCTGGCGCCTACCCCTGGGGCAACCACGAGAATGCCTGGCGTCCTGCGCACATCCATTTCTCGCTCTACGGCCCGGAGCTGGGGAGCCGGCTGGTGACCCAGATGTACTTCCCCGGCGATCAGCTCATGCAATACGACCCGATCGTGAAGTCCATCCCGGACCGGCGCGGTCGAGAGCTCCTCGTGTCGCGTTTCGATTGGGAGACCACCGAACCGCAGTGGGCGCTCGGCTACCGCTGGGACATCGTTCTTCGTGGCCGTCTGGCAACTCCGCGCGAAGCAGGCGATGAGCGATAAGTACATCCCCACGCCTTCGCAGACGATCGGACCGTTCTTCGGCTTTGCGCTTCCTTTCGCGGGCGGCGGTCAGGCGGTCGACCCGTCCGATCCAGGGGCGCTCCGGATCGAGGGCCAGCTCCTCGACGCCGAGGGAGCGCCGGTGTCCGACGGGCTCCTCGAGCTGTGGCAGGGCGACCAGTTCGCCCGCTGCGCGACCGACGCCGAGGGCGCCTTCCACGCCGTAGTCCGCAAACCGGCTCCGCTGCCCGGGCCAGGTGGCCGCACCCAGGCGCCTCATCTCAACGTCACCGTTTTCGCCCGCGGACTGCTTCGCTACCTGGCGACCCGGCTCTATTTTCCGGACGAGGAGGCCGCGAACTCGTCGGACCCGGTGCTCGAGAGAATCCAGCCAGAGAGGAGGCAGACACTGATCGCCCATGAGGACCGCGGCCTACTCCGATTCGACGTGCGTCTGGGAGGTGACGGTGAGACTGTTTTCTTCCAGCTATAGCGTGCTCTCTGGACTTGCGAAGTCGACAACGTGACGGATCCAGAGCGCCCGATGCCTGAGCCACGGGTCCCTCTCGTGGACCTGCCGGCCGATGTGGTGGACCGCTTGACCCAGATGAGCGAGCCGCCGATAAACCTCTACAGGACCCTGGGAAACCATCCGGCCCTGCTGAGGGAGTGGATCGACTTCGCCTGGACGCTCCGAGAGGGCATCACACCGCGAACGCTCCGCGAGTTGATGATCCTTCGCGGAGCACAACTCATGAATGCGGAGTATGAGTGGCATCATCACCGCCGAATGGCAACCGTTGCAGGCGTGCCGCCGGCGAAGCTGGAGCAGCTCGCCAGCTGGCGGGCGTCCGATCTGTTCGACGAACGCGAGAGGGCGGCGCTCGCCTACGCGGAGGAGATCAACGCCGGAAAGGTCTCGGACGAGGCGGCGGCCGCCATTGCCAGGCATTTCGCGCCGGCGGAGATGGTCGAGCTCACCCTGACCGCCGCGTTCTATGCGATGGTGCCTCGCGTGCTGGACGCTCTCCGAGTGCCCGTGGAGAGCTGAGGGCGCTCGGATGCCGTTCGATGGATCCTCTCAATTGACCGCCGCGAACTTTGCCATCTGACCGGCTGTTCGGGCCCAGCCTGACCACGGATGACATGGCCGCCGCCGTGTCGGACACGGCCTGGCTGGCCGCGATGCTTCGCTTCGAGGCCGCGCTGGCTACAGTGCAGGGCCGCCAGGGGCTAATCTCCGGCGACGCCGTCGCCGGAATCGTCGCGGCTTGCAACCCGGCTCGCTTCGATGTCGCGGTCCTGGGACGCGAGGCGGTGGCTTCAGCGTCGCCGGTCGTGCCGCTGGTGGCGGCTCTCCGCAAGGCGGTGGGACAGGAGGTGGCTACGTCGGTCCACCGTAATGCGACCAGCCAGGACGTGATCGACACCGCCATGATGCTGATCTCGCGCGACGGGCTCGACATATTGCTCGTGGATCTGGCTGCGCTCGCGGCGGAATGCGCCAACCTGGCCGAGCGCCACCGCGACACACCGATCGCCGGCCGCACGCTCCTGCAGACGGCATTGCCTACCACCTTCGGTTGCAAAGCCGCGATATGGCTCGAGGGCATCCTCGACGCCCGCCGCGGACTTGCCGGGTTCCGCCGCGACCGGCTCGCGGTCCAGCTGGGAGGTCCGGTGGGAACCTTCAGCGGAAGCGAGCTGGTCGCGGATCTTGCCCGGGAGCTGGACCTGGCGCAGCCCGACCTACCCTGGCAGGCAGCACGCAACAGGGTGGCAGAGCTGGGGGCCATGCTGGCGATCACGGCCGGGGCGGCCGCCAAGATCGCCCTCGACGTGGCGCTGCTGGCTCAGAGCGAAGTGGCCGAGGTGGTGGTCGCCGCGCCCGGCAGCTCCTCGAGCATGGCGCACAAGCGGAACCCAGCCCAGGCAATTGAGGCACGGGCTGCTTTTGCCCTGGCGACGGCGCAGTCGGGCGTCCTGTTGGGGGCGATGGCCGGGGAGCATGAGCGCGCAGCGGGCGCCTGGCAGTCGGAATGGCCGGCCCTCACCGAGCTGTTCCGCGTCACCGCCGGCGCCGTGGCGCGCACCCTGGAAATGCTCACGGGGCTGCAGGTCGATGCGGTTCGGATGAGGGCCAAGCTTGGGCCCGCGCAGATCGCGCCCGACACGGGCGGCGCCGCCGCTCTGGTCGACCGGGCGATTGGAATCTACCGCAAGGAGATGGAGCAATGAGCGACGAACTGCGTGAGCGCGGCATGAAGGTCCGGCGGGAGGTCCTGGGCGACGTCCATGTCGACCGCGCGGAAGCCGGCCGAACGCCGCTCACCGAGGAGTTCCAGGAGTTCCTGACGCGCTACGCGTGGGGTGAGATCTGGAACCGGCCCGGTCTCGACCGTAGGACGCGAAGCTGCATCACGATCGGGATGTTGGTCGCCCTGGGTCACGACGAGGAGCTGGTGCTGCACCTGCGCGGGGCGCTGAACAACGGGGTGACCAGGGATCAGATCAAGGAGATTCTGCTGCAGTCGGCCGTCTACTGCGGAGTGCCCGCCGCCAACTCGGCCTTTCGAATCGCCTCCGAGGTTCTGGGTTGACCGTCCGGTGAGGCTGCTCCTGTTCGGCGCACCGGCGAGCGGGAAAGGCACCCAGGCCGACCGGCTGAGCGAGCGCCTCGGAGTCCCACAGGTAGCGACTGGCAACATCCTCAGGGCACAGGTCGCCCTGCGGACCGAGTTGGGCGTCAGGGCCGCCGCGCTGATGGAGCGGGGGGATCTGGTCCCGGACGAGTTGATGATCGAGATCATCCGTGTCCGTCTGCGTCAGCCGGACTGCACAGAAGGGTTTCTGCTGGACGGATTCCCCAGGACGGTTGCCCAGGCGGAGGCGCTGGACAGGCTGGCCCAAGCTATGGCGATCCGCATCGATCGCGTCCTCTACCTCAAGGTCCCGGACGACGAGCTGGTCCGTCGCATCAGCGGAAGGCTGACCTGCGCGATCTGTAATCGAAGCTATTTCTTCGACCCCGGGCGGCCGCACCCAGAGGCTTGCGAGGAAGACGGTGGGCTGCTCCTCGTGCGAGAGGACGATCGGCCGGAGACCGCTCGTCGCCGAATCTCGGTGTATGTCGAAAATACGCTGCCAATCCTCGTCCACTATCGCGACCAGAGCCTGGTGACGGAGATCGACGGCCTTGCCAGCGTCGATGAGGTGACCGATCGCATCTTGAGCTCCCTGCGATCCCCTCACCCGGCATCGTGATCAATCCTTGGAGCTGCTGCCGGTAACGTGCCGGCGGCCGGGCAACCGCTAGGCGAGAGCTTCCTGGCTTGGGACCACGCGTTGGCTACAAGTGCGTGCTGACGCAGTGGACCCGGCAACGCAATTGCCAGTCTGCTGGCGACGTAAACCGCCAGTGACAGTAAACCGCCCGATACAGTCATGCCTCGTTACGCAGCCCCGCATCCGCGGTACGCGGGAGTCTTCGCTCGAGGTCTACTCGGCGCGTGCTATCTCTACTGAACCTTTGCTGGGCGGCTGGGGTAGGGTCAACATGAGATGTTGGGGCATGGCAGAGAGCTCGAGATACTACACATCGAAGACGACCTCGTCGTCGCTCAGATGTACAGACTCGGCCTGGAATACGCCGGCTACCGGGTGACGCTGGTCGCTGATGGGATGGCTGTCGGGTTGAGCGGCGTACTGCCCGTGGTCCTGGCGCCGGCTCCACCAGGTGGACGAACCGATTTGCGGACAGAAGGTGTCTGATGCCGCCGATGTACATTAGGAGAACAAGCGTTGCGCACAGTGGTTTGTAGCCATCTGGACCAGATCCACGCCGTCCGTCCTCGCACTCCACAAGGTTGCGAGGAGTGTCTGGCGATCGGAGACAGCTGGGTCCATCTGCGACTCTGCCTGACCTGCGGACAGTGGCTGCTGTGACTCGTCAAAGAACAAGCACGCCACCAAGCATTTCCGGGCGACCATGCACCCGGTTATCCAGTCCCTGGAGCCGGGCGAGAATTGGACCTACTGCTACGTCGACGACCTGCTGATGGTCCCGTAGATCAGTCCGCCCGAGAAGGCGACCGGCGCCCGGGCGGGCGGTTGGAGTGCAGCCCTGGGCGCTAGCCGCGTAGGATGGCGTGTCGTGCTCACCTCAGAACAACTCAACCACTTCCGTTCACTGCTGGAGCGGGAACGCGCGGAGATTCAATCCCGGCTAGCTGCTCGGAGCAGAGAGCTCGAGGAAACGCTTCCGCGCGAGGAGGATATCCGCGAGGAGGGGGACGAGGCGAAGATTGTGACCGATCTGGAGCCGGTACTCGCTGAGAGCGAGCTGGACCGGGACACACTGGAAAAGATCGAACGAGCGCTTCGACGCATCGAGGAGGGCACGTACGGAGTCAGCGAAGTGTCGGGAAAGCCGATCCCATTGGAGCGTTTGGAAGCCGTTCCCTGGGCCACGACACTAGTTGACGAACAACCGCCAGAGCCAAGCTGACCGGCGGGATCCGCGTTGCCCGTGCACTGAGTCGTACTTACTGATCGCTCTAGCGAAAGGGCAAGCAACAGGCTGAGCACCAGAATGATCACTGCGCTCCCGTCATCGTCCTCAACGCTTTCGCGTCCGACAGCCTGGGAACGGGTTTCAATTAAGCGGAGCTCCTG
The DNA here is from genome assembly GCA_955652675.1 of Candidatus Dormiibacterota bacterium. Classification (GTDB taxonomy): domain Bacteria; phylum Chloroflexota; class Dormibacteria; order Dormibacterales; family Dormibacteraceae; genus Nephthysia. Next base: position 751 of record CATPBP010000104.1, on the reverse strand, counting down.
AGCTATAGCTGGGTCAGGGCTCATTGAATCCAAGGTCGGTGCGAAGCGGAGCCTCGCATCATTACCTCGGGAACTAAGATCTCGTGGGAAGTTCGGTCGAGCCGGACCGTGGGCCGCCGAGCCAGCGAGCATAGCTGCCGCTGATGGCGGCCGCCGGGACGCGGCTGCCCGCGACAACTTTTCTTGCGATGGAAAAAGCAAGGGTAGTCCCCTGGCGCAAGGCAGCCGTGGGACTGCAAAGCGTTGGGCACGCTGCCCCTAGCTTCATGAATGCCTGGAAGACTCGGTGATGCCGTTCAACCTGCGTCTCCGCGCAAGGCGGCGCGGATCATGAGTCAACTGTGCCGGGCGACCAATGCCTCCCGGTTCGCCGTGCTGGTGCTGGAGGCCGACGAAGCTTATCGCGTGACAATCGGAGCCTGTGTCGGATTGACCGGAGGGCGGGTGGAAAGAGGACGGTGGGAAGTCAGTGTCAGTGCCGGAAATACCGGCAGGTGTCAGATGAGCTGCGTGAAGCGCTGGCCGACCTGCACACGTGTGTCGTCCAATGCGAGGACGACTGGGCACTCCAGGACCGGATCGATCGAGCGACGGAGCGCTGGCAAGCTCCCTAGTGCCGGTACGCGAACTATTCGTCCCCTGCCATCGTCGTGGCGCTTCCCTCGGCACCTAGCCCGTGTTCGCCCGGACGTCGATCTTGTGGAACTTCTGCTCGGCCAGGCGATCCACGCTGACGCCCCCAACGAGCTTT
>CATPBP010000103.1 GCA_955652675.1 Candidatus Dormiibacterota bacterium | reverse complement strand
GTATCGCGGTCGCGCAGGTTGACCAGGCCGTGGCTGTAGATGGTCAGCGCGTAGTCCAGGTGGCTCGGTTCGTCGGGTGCCTGATAGACCGGGACGAGAAATACCCACCGGAGCGCCAGCAGGCAGGCACCGCAGACAATGCCGGCCAGGACTGCGTAGGGGAGCAGGGTATGCGAGCGGCGGCCGCTCCGAATCCGCGACGCGGGCGGCGCCACTGCGATCGGCCGGGTGCCTGGACCGGGGTCCTCCAACGTCCTCGGGTGTACGTTAGTCGAGGCCAGCGGCTTCGTTTCCGCCAGGCCCGTTGAAATAGTTTGGGTACGACGGGCGCGCCAGTCCAACTCATGATCACCTGCTGAGGTCATGGCGACGAGCGGAGCGCCCTCATGGGGGCCTACCACGCAATAGCAGGGCGTCGCGCGGATTCTGGATATCGGTGCCCGATCAGCGACGCCGAGTCAGGTCGCTTCACACAGGACCGTCAAAACCGCAAAGACAACTGGTCCAAAGGCATGAATTGATACCTCTGTCATGAGCCATGCACGCGGAGCAAGCGTGGAACGCCAGCTCCGAGCTAGGCACTCTAGCAGGTTCGGCAGGAAACCGACTCCGCCGATCGGGCGTCCCGACATGAGGTCGAGATGAGCGGCCTTGCCCTGTCCAGGGTCAGCAGAGCCTGTCGGGTGGCCGCTAGCTCTGCCAGATTGTGAAGGCGGGCGTTGCCTGCGGCCGCCCCCAGTCGTCTGGGTAAGAGACCCAGACAGTCTCGAGTTGCCGGGCACCCGGAACGGGCTCGTTGCCTCTGGTGACGATGATGGTGCCAGGGGCCACCGGCACCGTGTCACCGGCAAAGGCGTTCACGGCGGCGATGCCGCTCTGCCGGAAGTCGCGCACGTCCTCGTTCGCGAAGAACGCGAACTCCACCTCGAGAACCTGGGGGTCGCCGCTCTCGGCAGCGAAGGCGTTGGGGCTGAGCTGTATCCGCCCACCGTGGGCGAACCGCAGGCTGTCCTGCGCCGCCTGCTGGAAACCGGCAACCTGCCACTCCGACATCCGCCCCGGCAGGCGGGTGAAGTAGTCGGACAGGAACCAGAGCGACTGGAACACCAGCAGGCCGATCAGGCCGGCGGCGAGGAGCCGCTCCCGGGCCAGCAGGGGCGCCAGAGTCCAGGCGCCGAGCATTGCCAGAGTCAGGTAGAAGGGGACCGCTTCCAGGTTGCGCAGGCCGTGCGAGAAGTCTGCCGTCAGGGCGCCCGGGATGGGCGCCAACAGTACGCCGAGGAGGACGAGGCGCCAGAAGCGCTCGCCACGCAGCCTCCAGAGCGAGACCAGTCCGACCACAATGAGTGGGGCCAGGATCGCCAGGAACTCTCCGCCCAGCACCCAGGGGGCCTGCTGGAACAGGTATTCAGGCGAGAACCCACTCGTGTAGACACGCCAGGTTCGTCCGAGGTTCTCCGAGAGCGGATGCCCGGGCAACCACACGCTGACCACCTGGTAGCGTGCGGTGAGCGCGTCCGGATGGGCCCTTAGGAAGAACATCATCGGGACCGTCGCCAGCGTCGCGCCCAACGCGGCCCCGGCCAGCAGCATGAGGCGTGGCCGGGGAAGCTCCGCGACCACCAGGGCCACGCAGAGCAGAGGCGCGAACAGCCAAGCCGAGATGTAGGCATAGACGGAGAGGCCGAGTGCGAACCCGGCCGCCAGTGCCACGAACCAGCGCCCGGAGCGGTCGGCCTCGTGCCACAGCAGCAGGAACGCTGCCAGCACAGTGGTCAGGCTGACCGGCTCGAAGGCGAAGCGGCCGGTGGTGAAGAGCCAGGGCGTGACCGATGCGACCAGAAACGTCGCCACCGCCAGCCAGCGGCTGCGGAACAGGCGCCACGCAAGCAGGGCCAGAAACAGGGCGGTCAGGAGCGAAAAGGTGGCTGCCACCGCCCGTGCCTGAACGACCCCCACGCCGAATACCTTGAACGCCAGCGCCATGACATAGATGAACAGCGAAGCTCGCCAGGTGCCGAATGACTGGAAGAATACCGGCATGAGTACGCCGTGGCTGTCGCGGCCGTCTGTCTCGATGCCCTTCGCGTCGTAGGCGACCGAGGCCTCATCCGAGAAGAAGCCGGGCGGCACATCCTGCAGTGCAACGTAGTGCAGCCCGACGACCACCCCCACGAGCAGGACTGTTCCGATCGTGAGCGCATGGACGCGAGTCAGCTGAGCCACCTGTCGAAGCTCACCGGTCCCGGACTCAGCCGTGGCGGTCACGGGCGGCAACCATATCACGCGTGTCCGGAGTAATGCTCACGTGACGAGAGGCGACGGCTGCCATCGCTTAATGCTTGTGACGACTACCTAGTCGGCGTGTCCGGTCGGATCGCGCCGGCGCCGGCTGCGTGCGATAGGAGCGCCAAACCATCGCCTGAAGCAACGAGCTGGTAACCCTGAGCCTGGAAGCTTGCGATCTGCTGTCCGAAATGACGTCGATCGTAGCCCACCCCGGCGTAGTCGAGTGCGACGTAGTCTGCTGTGGCCGCGCTCTGGAACTCGAGAGTGATGATGAATGGCCGCTCCGAAAGATGCGAGGTGAGGTTGTTCTCAGCAGCGACTCTGGCATGCGGCGGGATTCGAGCGAGCTCACTCGCGAAGGCATGATATCGAGGCTCTGGTTCAAACGACTGGGACTCGAACTTCAATGAGCCTGGAAGATCTCCGAGGGCGAATGCGAAGACCGCAGTGCTTATGAGCATCATGGCGGTTACCGGCCGCCGCCAACTTGTGGATAGATGGGCAAAACCCCAGATGGCAGTTATCACGACCAGCGGGATGAGAGGCGCCGAGTACTGCGTCGTGAAGGAATACTGCGGGGCGTAATTCGAGAGCAGTAGATAGGCGAGCGTCGGCAGGAGCAGAAGTAAACCCCAGCCTGAGAGCAGGTTGATTGCCAGGACAGGGCCGAAGAGAGCCGCCAGGAAGGCCAGCTTCTTATGCTGCACAACCAGGCGGGCTACACCAAGAGGGCTTGTGAGTACGCTATGAGCCACCGCGAGGGGTGAGCCGCCCAGCGCGCTGTAGCGGGTGGCGAAGTACGCGTACGACCGTCCCTGGCCAAAGAAGGGGATGGCTAGAGCGGTGACTCCGGCGAACCAAGCGAGTGACGTCGCCGCTATTGCGATTCCGTGACTCCAGAGCTTGCGCTCGAGGATGACGTAGGCGGCAAAGCCGACACCGATCAGCGCCACCTCTTCCTTCACCAGCAGCGCGGCGGCAAAGGCAAACCAGAATCGGGTCATGTCGCCGCGGTCGATGAAATAGAGTGCGAAGCCGAGAAGCGGCACCGCAAGGACGATCTCGTGGAAATCGAACAGATTGATGTGGGTCAGCGGCACGAAGAAGAAGTACACGGCCACCCAGAGCAAGCGTTCATAACCTGCCGCAAGGCGATGACGGGCGACCAGATAGACCGGCCAGGCTCCAAGAGCGAGAGCCAGCGTCTGGACGACAAGAAGAGTCTGAGGCCCGGGGATCACGGCGTAAAAGGGGACGATCACCCAGAGTAGCGGCGAAAAGTGGTCGCTGAAGAACGAATGGGGCTGGGCCAGCCCCAGGCTCATGGTCGATTCGAACGGTCGACCATGGACGGTGTTCCAGAAGACCTGGTCAAACAGACCGAGGTCGCGCCCGAATGAGTGGTATGTGTCGTGTCGGCGGATACCCAGCCAGCTGAACAGAAAGAAGTAACCAGCTCCAACTCCGCCTACGACCGTGGGTTCGATCCAGTTCAGCAGGACTGGACGCGAGGCAGCGGCGGGCAGGCGAATGGTCGGTAATGACGCAGCCACGACGCGGATTGTAGGCGCACCTGCCCGGCGGTCAGCTCTTTCGTGATTGACAGCGGGGTTGAGGTTGCGAGCCGTTGCTGCTCGCTGCTTTCACCATCCCTGGCAGCCGCTGCTAGCCCTGAGGTTTGAGCCGATCGCAAACGGTAAGGGCGGCCGCCACCCGCCTCTCGTTGACCGGTTCCTGGAGAAGATCCAACTGCCGCGCCACGAGGGGCCGGTTGCGAGCCGGCAACCCGATCGATCGGAAGTTGACGTCCGCCGCTGTCCTCATCGAGAATTCCGAGGGCAGCGCGCTGACCCCGTGCTGAGAAGGCCGTCAAGTGTGGTCTCCCCTTAACCAGGGGGTCGGCGCCTCGTCGCCCGCGATCCACACCATCCACTCTGCATGGTCTTTCTGATCTTCATAGCGATCGCCATCCTCGGTTTCTTGATCCAACTTGGGGTCTCGCGCCGAGGTCGCTCGCCGCAACGGGCGCTCGACCTCCTCCTGCGCTGGTCCTTCGGCGTCACGGTCGGTCTGGTCGGCGTGTTCAACTTCCTCGGCCACACTTTCGAGGCTCGACAGGTCGCCGAACAGATCGGCTTTCCTCCCGGGAACCCGTTCCAGTGGGAGGTGGCGTGGGCTAACCTCGGAATCGGAGTGATCGGCCTGATCGCAATCGTGCGCCGGGACTTCTGGTGGCCCACGGCCATCATGAACGCGATTTTTTCCTGGGGCGCCGCATGGGGCCACATCTATCAGCTGGTGGTCAACGGCAACCACCACCCCTACAACGCCGGCCCAATTCTGTACACCGCGATCCTGCTGCCGCTGGCGATTCTGTGTCTGCTAGTGGCCGACCATCTGGTCGGCGTCAGGGGTGCCGGAGAGGAGGCACGCGGCGCCCAGGTGGGCGCTCAGCAACCGAGACACTCGGGCTGAGCCGCTAGCGCTGAATCGCTCTTCTTTAGTTCCGCCCGGTCGACGGCGGGGCCGGTACTGGAGGAGGGATCGACGACACGAATTCGTAGGCTCCGATGTCGCAGCGGGAGCCCTGCGGGCGCGATATCCCTCGCTGGTCTGTTCCCGGCGGTGGACAGGCCGGATCGCCCGCGTTGATGGCAGGGCTGGTTGCCAACAACGCCATCGTCTGGGTCGAGCCACCGTTGTTGCCCAGCGGCAGCAGGTTGGGATCGGTGTTCGGCTGGTCCCCGGGACCGGCCAGCGTGCAGGTGTTCGCGGTGTCGATGTTGTAGCCCTGCGAGGTGACGCTTCCGGTGCAGTTGGACGGAGTGTAGGCGAGGATCGTGTTGTGCAAGCCCAACGAGGAGGTCGCGGCGACGAAGACCCCGGCTCCCGTCGGCGCCGAGTTGCCAACGATGGTGGCGCTGCCGACGCTGAGGGACGACGAGCCAGTGTAGAGGCCGCCTCCGCTGTCTGCCGAGTTGCCCGCCAGCGTGCTGTTGGTGAGAGATCCGCTCGAGGAGTTCATGAAGATGCCGCCGCCAAGTCCAGTGAGGGCGCCTGCGTGGGAGCGGTTGGTGCTTAATGTGCTGCGGGAGACAGTCAATTGTGAGGAGATGACTGCCAGACCTCCACCGGACCCCGTCGACTGATTGCCGTTGACTGTGCTGTCAGCAAGCGAAGCCGTGGCTGCAGTGGCGAACATTCCTCCGCCTCCGCCCAGCGTCGCAGTGTTATTGGAGAGATTCGCTCCCGTCAGTGACACGGGACCGGTGGCGTAGATGCCCCCGCCATCCTGTCCGGCCGTGTTGTTCGTGATCGAGGTCCCGGTGGCGGTCAAGCTGTTCCCGGCACCCGTGTTGAGGTAGATACCGCCGCCATTGGTCACCGTCGTGTTGCCGGTGACCGAACCTCCCTGGATCATCAGCGGTCCGCTGGTGAAGATGCCGCCACCGACCAAGCAGGTAGCGCCGTTGTTGGTGACTGAGACGTTGTGGAGGCCCAGGCTGCCATTGTTGTGGATGGCGCCGCCGGAGCCGGAGCCGATGCAGTCGTTGCCTGCGAGGGTGAGGTTGTTGAGGGTCAATCCCGCCCCCACAACCGTGGTTATCGCGCCCCCTCCGATGATGTTGCTACTGTTGTGAATGTTCAGGCCGCTGATGGTTACCGGCGAGGTCGCGACGACGCGCAGCACGCCAAGGATCGCGCTCGTGCCGTCGATTGTCGCGGCCGCCGCCCCGGTGGTCTGGATCGTGGTGGCCGTATTGATGTCGATCTGCGGGTTGCCGGACCCGAAGACGATGACCAGTCCGCTGGTCACATTGATGGTCGAGCCCGGGTTGACGTTTGCGTTCTGCACGGCCAGCCGAAGGGTGCAGGTCGAACTACCTGCAGCACAGCTTCCGACCGTCGTGTCGCCCCCGCTTGTAACCGTGTAGGTGGGGGCAGCCAGCGCCGCCCGTGGCAGCGTGCCGGCCGCCAGAACCAGCGAGAGGACCAGTGCTGCTGCGCTGACGGACCAGAACGGCAGGCGCCGATGAGCCAACAAGGCGACCTCCTAACCTCTGCGGTGGAACGAACCCCCAACTGCCGGGGAACGGGCGCCGCGCGGCCGCCCGACAGCCATGCCGATCGCAACTAATAGCAATTCGCCGGGGCAGCGTCAAAAAGCGTGTTCGGAGGCAAGCGCCGAACGCGGGGAGCCGTCCCTGGCCGATCGCCGACAATCTGGACCGGCACCGTCTACAGGTGAAACGGAGCCGCGCCCCCGGGTTGGCCACCGCAGAGCCGAGGAGGCACGATGAGCAAGCTCAGGTTCAACATCACGATGTCGCTGGACGGTTTCGTCGCAGGCCCGAACCAGAGCCTGGAGAATCCGCTCGGCGAAGGTGGCGTTCGCCTGCACGATTGGGCCTTTGCGCTGGAGGCCTGGCGCAAAGCCAACGGTCAGGACGGTGGTGAGGTCAATGCCAGCACGTCCGTGGTCGAGGAGTCTCTCGCCAACATCGGGGCGTACATCATGGGCCGGAACATGTTCGGCGGTGGTTCGGGCCCCTGGCCGGACGACCCGTGGAACGGCTGGTGGGGAGCCAATCCTCCCTACCACGTGCCGGTCTTCGTGCTCACCAACCATGCCCGCCAGCCACTCTCAATGGAGGGAGGCACGACGTTCAACTTCGTCACCGACGGCATCGAGTCCACGCTGGAGCAGGCAAAGGAGGCGGCCGGCGACAAGGATGTGATGCTGAGCGGCGGCGCCAATGTCGCCCAGCAGTACCTCGCGGCAGAGCTGATCGACGAGATGGAGCTCCACGTCGTCCCCCTGTTCCTGAGGGACGGTGCCCGGCTGTTCGACAACCTGCGGAACGATCCCGAGCTGGAGCAGGTCCGCTCAATCGAGGCGCCCGGCGTCACGCATCTCAAGTACCGGGTGGTCAAATAGCGGTCAGCGGCCGTCGAGCCGGCTGACCGGGTCCTTTATCACTCCGCGGTGTGGTCAGTCGGGGGGCTCCTGGGTGACCAGCGCGGCAAGTTGCGCCCGCGAGCGAGCGGGAAGATCAGATGCGTCGGGGCGGGGAGGTACTGCCCTACGAGGGCTGACGTTGACATCGTCGCCTCCGCTGCCGGCGACCCGAGCCTCGCCGATCGCACCTGGGTCCTCATCCATGAGTCGCCCGATGGTGGCTGGGGCATCGACGGCCACGCTCACACCAACTCGGACATCGCCGCGGCTGCCCGGCGCGAACTGGCCGGATCGACCTAGTCCGCCAGGCTGGCCGTGACCCCCTCGTCTCGGGTCAGGCGGACCACCGGGATCTCCCGGTCGGTGTGGGTCTGGTACGTGGCGAAATTGGGCGCCTCAGCCGTGATGCGCTTCCACGCCGCCGCGCGCTCCTCGCCATGGAGAGATGTAGGTCGTACACGGAACCGCTGGCCGCCTGCCTGAAGGAGGACATGGGCGGGGTTCTTGGCCAGGTTCACATACCAGCTCGGGTGGCTTGCCGTACCTCCGAAGGAAGCGACGATCAGCCACGCGTTCTCGTCCTCCGGGAAGCTGGCGACGGTGGCCGAACGCTCGCGGCCACTCTTGGCGCCGGTCGTGGTGAGGAGGACCAGGTTTCTTTGGCCGCGGCCGCCGACGAGCTTGTACAGAAGCGGATGAATCTTGGAAAGCTTCTTGAACACGCCAGGCACGCGGATACCGCGGGTGCCGCTGGGGGTGATGTTCACTGTCATGGCTTGGGGCCTCCTGGAATTCGAAATCGGACAGTTGGCCGTGTGCGTCCGATCCGACCGGCTCGTCGTGCACACTGACAGTCCGGGCGCAGCCGCGCGCGATTCCCAACCATTCGACTCGTATCGGTTGGAGTCTCCACTTATTCCAGGCTCCGCGTAGACTGCGGCCCGGGAGCGACCGCTTCGTTTCCGGGCTCCGCTACCGAACCCGTGCCCAGGAGTTGTGGGTACTGATGATCGAGTCGTTTCGTCATCTGGGGAAACCGCATCCACGAGGCCGCCTCCGCCGTAGGTCTGTCCCCGGTATCGGCCTGGGCCCTCGTTCAACTGGAGCCGGATGCCCCGATCTCGCAGAAGGAACTCGCCAGCCGGCTGCACTGCAAACCCTCGACCGTCGTCGATCCCACCGACCGCTTGTGCAGTCCCTCTTGCGCGTTCCCTACCACCTGAACAGCCAGGGCCCGGTGCGCGCCATGTCCGGCCTGCATGTCCTGAACGCGATCTTCATCTTCTGGATCGCGTTGCAGCTTGTGGCGCAAACCCGTGACTGGTCATTCAAGCGGACTCAGCGCTAGACGAAGGTTCGCGATGAATACAGCTGCGGTCGTCGCCGGAGCGGAATGCCGGATCCTGGGCGGGCCTGCTCGACCTCTGGGAGAACCACCTCCTGCGCGCTAAGCCAGCAGGCTCGGCTGATTACTGTGGGTTGAGTCCGATTACCGCTGAGCCCCGGAATCGCCCGTGTCGAAGGTCCTCGAGCGCCTGGTTGGCTGATTCCAGCGGGTACGACTGCACCTGAGTCTGCACCGGCACCTTCGGGGCGAGTGCCAGCAACTCTTGTCCGTCCCGCCGCGTGAGGTTGGCAACGGATCGAACCTGGCGCTCCTGCCAGAGCAGCTCATATGGAAAGCTCGGGATGTCGCTCATGTGGATGCCCGCGCAAACGACCACGCCTCCGGGCGCCAGAGCACGCAGAGCCATGGGAACCAGCGCGCCTACCGGGGCGAAAATGATGGCTGCATCGAGCTGCTCGGGCGGCAGCGTCGAGGAGTCGCCCGCCCAGGTGGCTCCCAGGTCCAGAGCGAACCGCTGTGTCTCGCTGTCCCCGGGAGACGTGAAGGCGAACACCTCCTGACCTCGATGACGGGCCACCTGAGTGATGATGTGCGCTGAGGAGCCGAACCCGTACAGTCCGAGGCGCGGCGCATCTCCGGCCATGAGGAGAGAGCGGTACCCGATGAGGCCGGCGCAGAGCAGGGGTGCGACCTGCTGATCCGAGTAGTCATCGGGTAATGGGAAGCAGAATCGTTCGTCGACCACGGCGTACTCGGCGTAGCCGCCGTCGATCTGATAGCCGGTGAATCGTGCATTGAGACATAGGTTCTCCAAGCCGCGCCGGCAGAACCGGCAGCTTCCGTCGGTCCAGCCGAGCCAGGGCACACCGACGCGCTGGCCGAGCTCAAACCGCTCCACCGACCGGCCTGCAGAGAGCACCCTCCCCACGATTTGATGGCCGATGATCAGTGGAAGCTTCGGCTGGTCCAGCTCACCGTCAACTACGTGCAGATCGGTTCGGCAGACGCCGCAGGCCGCCACCCGCAACAGCACCTGGCCGCGTCCCGCCGTCGGTTCCGGCAGTTGCCTCAGCTGTAGCGGCTCCCTGGGTGCATCGAGCACCATCGCGAGCATGCTGACGGGATAGTACCCACTCGCGACCTTACTGTTCGCTGACCGCAGGCGATGTTGCCGCGCCGAGAGGGGCCGCTGGACACCACCCGCCCTGCTGGCCGGGCTTGAGGCGAGAATGACCGCCATGGCGAACAGAACAGCGATCTCGATCAAGGTCGTCGGGCTCGGCGGCTCGATGGGGGCGCCGTCGCGCAGCCTCGCTGCGCTCAACCTGGGCCTGGCTGGCGCTCAAGAGGCCGGCGCGACCACGGAGTTACTCGATCTTCGCGAGCTGTCGCTTCCGATGTAGGTACCAACCACGCATGACTTTCCGACCGCCGTCTATAGGCTGCTGGACGAGGTTTATGGAGCTCATGGACTCCTCTGGAGCAGCCCGCTTTACCAAGGCACCATCAGCGGCGCCTTCAAAAATGCGCTCGACGAGGAGTGCGAGCGCGCGAAGGCCCGATTGTCCCTCGCCGTTTCCTGACCACCTTCGATGACCAACGCGCGGGTGAGGCCCGCGAGTGCGTGCTGCTCTCGACGGCGGTAGGGTTCTCGTGATGCAACTGCCGGTGAATCGTTGCGCCTGAAATCGGTCCGGGAAATTGACGCGAGCCGACAGCGGTTCCGGACAGCGGACCCCAGCTAGCGAGGTGGCTTCCTACGCCGGCAACCGGGGCGTTCGACTCGCCGAGCTGCTGGCGACCGTCTCGCTCGCGAGCGATTTGGCGCACGACGTGCCGGCCGAAAGCGCCCTACGCGACGCACTCTTGTCGGTACGGCTCGCCCGCCTGGCAGGCTGGTCCAGCCACGACCTCTCAGACGTCTACTACCTCGCACTGCTCTATCACGTGGGCTGCACCGGGGCCGCCTCGATCCAGAGCCGCATGGGTGCCGGCGATGACGTGAGCGTCCGGAGATGGCTGTCGGAGGCCGACTTCGCAGATCGGCCAGAGCTGATGCGGATTACGGTCACTCGGCTGGCCCGCCAGTGGGGGCCGCGGCAATGGGCGGCTGGCATGGCGGCGTTCGCCAGCGCCGGCCAGGCGGTCCAGGAAGCCTTCGCCAGCGTGGCCGACGTGGCGATGCGGCTCTCGGAGAGGTTGGGCGCGTCGCCTCGCGTCACCGAGGCTCTCCGCCATACCTACGCTCGTTGGGACGGCAAGGTTTTCTCGGACCTGCCCAACCGGGACGAGCAATCAGCACTCGGGCGGCTCGTCCACCTGATCCACGTTGCGCAGACCTACCATCAGATCGGCGGCATCGCAGCCGCCGACGCCACGGTTCGCCACCGGAGCGGCGGAGAGTTCGATCCCGAGGTCGCCCGGCTATGGCTGCAGAACAGCCATGACCTGCTCAAGCGGTTGGGCCCCGAGTCGGTCTGGGACGACGCGCTGGCGGCCGAGCCCGAGCCGCATCTCTGGGTCTCGCCGTCGCACCTGGACGAGGTGAGCCGGGCCCTCGCCGACTTCGTGGACCTCAAGTCTCCTTACACGCGCGGGCATTCGCCTCAGCTCGCGCGCCTGGTGGAAGACGCGGCGTCGGAGCTTGGCCTGGCCCAGTCCGAGATCACCACGCTCCGAAGGGCGGCCCAGGTCCACGATCTGGGCAACGTCAGCATCCCCGAGCTGATCTGGGGCAAGCGCGGCCCACTCAACCCCTCGGAACGGGCGCGGGTCCAGCTGCACGCCTATCACACCCAGCGCATCCTGACCGTCAGCCCCTCGCTCCGCGCTTGTGGTGAGCTCGCCGGGCTGCACCACGAACGAATCGACGGATCCGGGTATCACCGCGGCCTTCCGGCGGCCGCCCTGCCTTTGGGAGCGCGCCTGCTCGTCGCCGCCGAGGTCTACCAATCGATGACGGAGGACCGCTCGTGGCGGTCCGGGCTTGACCCCACTAACGCCGCCGGCGAGCTTCGGCGCGAAGTTTCGGCCGGCCAGCTCGACCGCCGCGCGGTGGACGCCGTGTTGGCCGCCGCCGGACACCCTTCCAAGCCGGGCCGCGCGGCACGGACCTGGCCGTCAGGGCTCACCGACCGTGAGGTCGAGGTGCTGCGGCTGCTCGCCCGCGGGCATTCCAACAAGCAGATCGCCAATGCCCTCCATGTCTCCCAGGCCACGGTGCATACGCACGTCATCAACGTGTACGGAAAGATCGACGTCAACACCCGGGCCGGCGCCACGCTTTTTGCTCTCGAGAACGATCTGATCCAGGTCTCGACCAGCTGAAAAGATCGACCGAACGGTTGATGCCCCGCTGAGGGTCCGCACCTAGCCTGAGTCCCAAGATGGGACAGCGACCGCCGACCGTAGAGATTTCGTTGCTCTGCAAGGCCAGACCGGAAGCCGTCTACGACGTACTCGCCGATCTCCGGACGCATCTCGAGTGGGGTGGAACCCGGCAGAGCCGCGATTTCCGCCTCCTCTCGCTGGATGCCTCGCGGGGACCGGCCAGCGTTGGGACCGCCTTCTCCAGCACCGGCGCGATCCCGATGTCGGCGAGGCGATGGGAGGACGGCTCCATGGTTACCGTTTGCGACCGGGCACGGACATTCGAGTTCACGACCGAAGGCAAGGCCGGTGCGATGACAGCGTGCTACCGGCACCGCTACGAGATCTCGCCGGAAGGGGCCGGCTCGCGCGTCACCTACACGCTGACGCAACTCGCGATCGCCAATCCGATGCTTCGGCTGGCGCTGCCGGGGATCCGGCAGCTGACCTGGCGGTTGGCCATCCCCCTGCTGGCGAGCCGTGGCCTGCGCAACCTGCTCGCCGTCACCGAGGAGCGCGCCATTCCAACCGAGGCGAGTCGTCCGTCATCCACCGCCGCTGGCAGCTCGCCGCAAACAAAGGAGATGTGACAGTGCCTCTTTTCATGGACGTCCACGAGAACCTCCCGGAGGGCGCCACAGCGACGGACGTCGCCGGCGCCCACCAGGCCGATCTGGCCAAGCAGGAGGCGTACGGGGTCAAGTACATCAAGTACTGGCTCGACGAAAAGCAGGGGAAGGTGTTCTGCCTGGTCGAGGCGCCGGACGCGGACGCGGCCGTGCGTGTTCATCGCGAAGCGCACGGCCTGGTCGCCGACCGAATCTTCGAGGTCGTGGAAAAGTCGTAGCTGAGTACGCCGGCCGTCCCTCACAAGGAGGGGCGGTTGGCGTTTTGGGCTTCGCCTGGGAGCCGGGTCGGGAGCCGGCGCGACCAACTGGTCGCGCTGGTCGTTCAGACACGGTTGGACGGACCGCCTGATCGAGCCTACGTGCTTTCCCCCATGCCGCGGAAGAGAGCGGTTAGGTGGAAATACGGATCGTCAATCGCCGCTCCCCGCCTTAGGGTGGGCTCGGACCGTGCCGTCCAACGCCCGTGTGCGAGGCGGAGTGCCGCAATCCGATTGATGAAGAGGAGGCGAGGTGTCCAGTATCCCGCGCGTCTTCAGGCTCGTTGCTGTGCTGGCGATCATGACCGCCGGGCTTGCGATTCCCTCGGCCGCGCATGCTGTCGGTGGCTCGCCGCAGTTCCCCTTCTGTGCCTCGTCGCCAGTCACCACCTACGGTGAGTTCGTTTATCGCGACCAATGGACCTGGGGTCCAGTGCGATACGTCGGCAGTCGAGCACTCTGGGCGTCGACCACCGGACTCCGTGGACTGGGGCGCGGCGTTGATGCAAGACGACGGCAACCTTGTCGTATACAACGGCACCTGGCGCCCCCTGTGGGCATCGAACACTTGCTGTCGCTCCGGCAACTTTCTCAAGGTTCAGACAGACGGGAACCTGGTGATATACACGCGCTCACTCCGGCCGATCTGGGAAAGCGGGACCGGCGGAACGCCATAGGGACTCTCATCTCTACCCCCGTTGGCGCCACGGCTGCGGGCCTTGCGGGCCAGGGAACGGTCAGTGCGGGTCACCAGCCGTTTCCCGTTTAGACCTTCTTAGCTTTCCGGTCTTTCGTTCAGGGAGGCGATGAGGCTCCTTGGAGCCACGGTGCGATAAGCGCCCTCGACTATGGTGGCGACCTCATTCCAGTCCACTTCCACGTCGAGGCGGACGCCGATCCAGCCTCGGTGACCGACGTAGGGCGGCACGAAGAACCGCTCGGGCGCCGCCTCGACCAGCATCCGCTGGAAGCCCTCCGGAGCGCTGCACCAGATCGCCAGTCGATCGTCGTGATGATGGTCGGCGCACGTGACGAAAACCTTCTTGCCGCTCACGAAGAAGGTCGGCTCGCCATGGCTGAGCCGCTCCGTAGCTTCGGGGAGCGCCAGGCAGATCCTTCGCACGCGCTCGATCGGGTCGCCAGTCACGCCTCGATTCTCCTCCTCGGACGCACTCTGGGCGCTGCCCGGCTTCCCTCCCAGCAAGGGGGGGACTGGCGCCAGTTTCGGCGTCAGAAGAGGTGGTTTGTGGGTTAGCGGGTCCCAAAGCCTGATCCCGATACAGTGTCCCTGTGTCGCCAAGCGTCCCCAGTAGTCACGGCCCCTTCGGACCACCCAAGCTCGATCGTCGGGGCCGGCTGCGTCTGGCGGCGGGCGCGGGCCTCCTGACCGCTTTGCTGGCGATCGTGGCCTGGGTATCGCTGGCGGGCGGCCGATCCTCGGCGCCTGTCTATGGAAACGTCGGCTCTGGTGTGGCCAGGACCTGGACTTGGGATGGAACCGACTTCACCGCCCAGCCTTCAACCCGGTCTGGACCGTTCAGCACCGAATCGGACATGGCATTCGATAGACGGAAGAGCGTAGTCGTGCTCTGGGATCACGGCTGCAGTCGGCTCGTGATGGGCTTCACGGGAGGCTGCCAGAGCCAGGTCGATCGGACCTGGACCTGGGATGGTCGGGTTTGGACTCCGCAGCAGTCGGCCTCGTCCCCCAGAGCGGTCGGCCAAGGCGCGATGTTCTACGACGCCAAGCTCGGCCAGGTCGTGTACGTGAACCGCGTCGCTCAGGCGTGGGGGTGGAGCGGATCGGTATGGCGCTCGCTTCCGATGGGCGCGGCTCCGCGCCTGGCCCAGCCCGGATCGGTCGCCAACTCGGGGCTATTGGTGGTAGCGATGGGTTATGACGAGGGCCGGGATCAGGTGGTGCTCACCCTGCCGGATACAACCTGGACTTGGGATGGCATTCGCTGGAAGCAAAACGGCGGCGGTATCGATCCCGCCGACAGCCAGTCCGACCCTCACGCCATTTACAATGCCGCCCGCGGGGAGCTCGAGTACCTGGGTGCAAAGTCGATTTGGACCTGGGACGGAATCCGGTGGAATCCGCACCCCCAGCCCAGCCTCGTCGGCGGAACTCTCGGCTATGACCCGGTCCGTAAGAATTCCATCGTCGTAAAGGACGACGCCACCGTCTGTGACAAATCCTCCTGCGCCACCAAAGTCTGGAGCTGGGACGGAACTATCTGGAGCGAGCCGCCTGTCAACCACAAGCCGGCGCTACCGCTGACCCGGTCCGGCGCCTTCAATCTGCCAATGACCTTTGACGAGTCTCGCGGCGTCATGGTGCTGTTCGCCACCGCAACCTGAGGAGTTAGGGGGCCCGGACCGCTCCACCGCTCGGATCTCGTGACGGTGCCGGGCCGCCAGCTCTGCGAGGCGCTCAGGGGGGAACGGGTTGGGATGGCTATGGCGACGACTTAGTGCTCTGGCACGGAAATTCGGTGATGTATTTACGCCGCCCCCAGCAACTGCCCGTGGTCCTTGGAAGCGAGGCGTTGGAGAATCTTGGCGCGGTCGGCTCGGGTGAACTTCCACTCGAATGGTGGATTCGAACCGTCGATGACGGATCCAAAGTCCCAGCAAGGCGGGTTCCGGACCACCCCGATGACTGCCCTCAGACCCAGGATTCGAATACAAATTGGTGTCAAATCAAAGATAGGGTTGACACCACCGGACGCCTGAAAGGAGGTGGCGGTTGGTGTCAGAATTGGTGTCGGTGGTGTCAGCTGATCGGCGAGGCTGGAGGCGACGGGCGGCCGGGTCGTGAGCGGCCGGAGGTCAAGGCGGCTAAAGCTCCCAAATGGGGCGGGTTCTGTCCTCCAGCGAGGTGACGGTCGCTGGATGGCTCGGTACACGGCCACTGATCCCGACACAGGCCTCAGCATCCGAAAGGCGCTGTATGGGCGAACCGAGCAGGAGGCCAGAGCCAAGCTCATTGGAGCTCTGAAGGCCAGGCAGGATGGCACGCTCGTCGTTGGTCGAGGGCGTCAGCCCACCCTCGCGGAGTACGCCCGGCGCTGGATTGCCTCCAGCCAGCGCCGGATCAGGCCCAGAACCCTTCATCGCTACGATGAGTTGCTGAAGGCTCACCTGCTGCCGCGGCTGGGCAAGGTTCAGCTTGTCAGGCTGGAGCCCCGCCACCTCAACGCAGTCATGGTCGCGATGCACGAGCAGGGCCTCTCGGCTCGCACCGTCAACTACGCGCGGCAGACGCTCCGAGCCTTGCTCAACGAGGCGATGCGTGAG
>CATPBP010000102.1 GCA_955652675.1 Candidatus Dormiibacterota bacterium | reverse complement strand
TCGCCTCCCACCAGTTCGTCTGGGGGCACGGCGACGCCCGTTCTACTGTCAGTCATAGCCATAGACCAGACATCCTCCCTCTGAGACAGTCGGACCAACTGCCCTAGTCGTGACCGTACCCTTCCAGTTTGGACCTGTCAAGGAAGCAGACCGCCGGGTCGGCTTCAGGATCCAACCGAGACGGCGCCCTCCAGCGCATAACCGATCGCCTGCTGAGGACTCAGATCCTGTCGGGCCGCTCGCCGGCCTCGACGACCGTTTTCTTGGCGTTAACGCTTTGGTGAGCAAGAAGGCCATCGTTGGAGCTCGAGGCCACGGGCCACTGAATCCGATGCGTCGGGGATCGGTTCGTCCTCTTGGGGCCAGCGGATCTGGAGTTGGTGGAGCCGGGGACGCGGGGCGATCCGGAGTCGCCATTGCGTTGGACATCCAAGAGCACTCGGCAGTTGGCGGCGGCGTTGCGTGAGGAAAGACATCAGGTCAGTCCGGTAGTGGTTGACGAGCTGCTGCACCGGCTTGGGTACAGCTTGCAGGCGAACGTGAAGACCACCGAGGGCGGACAGCATCCAGATCGTGACGCGCAGTTCCGCTGCCTCGATCAACTATGTGATGGTGGGCGGCGACGGGATCGAACCGCCGACCTCTAGCATGTCAATTAGTCGCTGACTCTGAACTCGCGAATTCGCCGTTCCGCCATTCGGGGGGCAGCGATTCCGTGTAAGAAGTCGCTCTGGGAGAGCGAAATCTGGTCCCGCTAGTTCTGGTTAAGGGCGCAGCTGAGCTCAGGCGAAGTTGTACCGAGTTCAGACGCAGCGACCTTGGTACGAAATCGCTGAGAGGCAGCGATATCTGGTCTCGCCAGACTCGCGCCGCGACTGGGAGATGACCGTTGCGATGCGGAGCGTCTCAGCCTGGCGCCAGAGGAGACGTGAAGCAGCGCGAATTCTGCCGTTGCAGGCAGGTCCTCGACGTCATACCGGACGATCACTCACTGGCCGGAGCTCCTGGAAGGAGGCGTCGCGGGAAGCCCACAGATCTGTTCGTCGACCGGCTGCCAGTGAGCCCGCGATACTCTCACGACGCCCGCAAGCAGCCCGGTTGCACACCGGCGAGCAGAAACGTAGATGCACGCGCCGCTCCAGCAGCCGATCCTGTCGCCGTCGACGAGGTCGCGCATCCTCGGCCACTCGTCGGTCAGTCATCGGTGAGGGTGAGCCCGTGGTCCTGTCCCGAATGTCACTCGACCTGCGAGAGATACCGATTTGAGGGCAAGACCACGGCGGCCGATTGCGACGAGCCGCACGCGGCAACGACGAGTTGCGATTACGTACGAGCCCGAGCTGTTTCGCGGAGCTGGCTGGTGGCGTCTTCGTTCACGAGGCCATCCGGCGTCACCACGACGCCGTAGTCGCGCTTCGCCCCATCCGCCGTCACATAGCCGTCCAGGACGTCAGCGGCGACGCTCCGAGGGTCGCGATCGAAGGGGTGGCCGAAGCCCCCACCGCCCCCAGTCTGTAGTCGCACCACCGATCCCGCCTCCAGTGCCAGGGCATTGACCTTGAGGAGGTGCCGCTCCGACTCGGTTCCGGGATTGACGATGCAGTCAGGTCCAACTGCGTCTCGCCCGTTATCAAGGCCCCATGCGGGTGTCACTGAGCGGTCGAACCAAAGGTAGAGGCTGGATGCCGCTTCCAAGTGATAGTCGCGATAGACCCCGCAACCACCTCTGAACCGCCCAGGGCCGCCGGTATCAGGCCGGAAACCATAATCGCGGATCATCACCGGGTAACGGTTCTCGTAGATCTCGACAGGCAGGTCTTTGAAAGCGCCGTTCACGTTGTTGATCAATCCGTCCTGTCC
Organism: Candidatus Dormiibacterota bacterium; assembly: GCA_955652675.1. Classification (GTDB taxonomy): domain Bacteria; phylum Chloroflexota; class Dormibacteria; order Dormibacterales; family Dormibacteraceae; genus Nephthysia. The sequence goes on along the minus strand of CATPBP010000102.1, from coordinate 13,465 downwards.
GTCGCCTGTCGCAAAAGCGCCCCATCCTCCGGGCGTTGGCTCCACAGACAGGAACGGAGCATTACCGCGTCTTGGATCCTGGCCGGCGACGTAAATGACCATCGAATCCCCATAGTGGGCGCCTGCGACAGCGTCGGGCAACGCTTCAGCGAGCGCCCTTGGGATGAGGTCGATCAAAAGGCCGAGTGGTGTGAAGTACCACTGGCACGCCGCCGGCTCCTGAGCGCGAAAGATCGAGCCCTCCGGTGCCTTCACCGTCAGCGTCTTGAAGGTGCCTCCGTCGACAGGGCGCTGGGGATTGACCAGCAACTTGAAGCCAACTCGACAGGCCGAAATGGTCTGCGAGAACCCGCAGTTGATTGGACCTCGGGTCTGTGGGCTCGAGCCCTCTAGGTCGATCGTCATCTGGTCACCGCTGATCTCGACGCACACCTTGACCGGAACTGGGCCGCTTCCCAGCGCGTCATTGTCGATGAATCCCTCAGCGAAGTACTGACCGTCGGGGATGGCTGCAACCGCCTCTCGTTCCAGATGTTCGGACTGCCGGTAGATTTCATCGCGGGCGGCGATGTATGTCTCGTAGCCGAACCGGTCCAGAATCGTCCGAAAGCGGGACTCACCAGTCCTGCAGGCAGCCACTTGAGCGTTCATATCGCCGATCAGTGAGTAGCCGAACCTGCCGTTGCGTCGAAGTACATCGATGACATCCTCTCGAGGCTGGTGACCTTCGTAGATACGCGTTGGCCCCCAGCGCATCCCCTCCTGATAGATCTCGTGTGAATCCATTGAGCCGCCCGGATCCTTAGCTCCGACGTCGAGCCAGTGTGCCCGAGTGGCAGAAAACCCGACCAACCGATCGTTCCAGAAGATGGGCCCGAAGATGGTCGCATCGTTGAGATGGGTTCCGCTCATGTACGAGTCATTCATGTAGAAGATGTCCCCGGGCTTGAAAACGTCCCAGCCGAATTGATCGGCTGTAAGCTTCACGCAGACTTCGAGATTGCCCAGGAAAATGGGCAGTCCCGAGGACAAGCCCAAGATATTGGCCTCTTCGTCGAGCAGCGCCACCGAGCAGTCCTTGCCTTCGTAGATCACGGGCGTGTAGGCGCTGCGGATGAGGGTCGCGTTCATATCCTGGGCGCACGCGATGAAGGCGCTGCGGATGATCTCGGTTGTGATTGGGTCCGTCATCGCTGAGAGGCCTCCGGTGTGATCAGCATGTTGCCGAGTGGATCCACCTCGACCACGTACCCGGGTGGAACCACCGTGGTCGCGGTCTCCTCCTCCACTACGAGGGGTCCGCTGTAGCGGGCGCCCGGACCGAGCCGGCGTCGAAGCACAATCGTGGTGGCGTAGGTCCTTCCATCGAAAATGGCCTCCCGCTGTCCGGTCACCGGATCCTCGCCCTCTTCAGGCGCTCTGAAGCCGACGGCCTCCCGATCCAAGCCGCCCATCGCGGCGACTCTCAGGTTCACGAACTCCACTGGCGCGTCAGGGGTGGCATGGCCGTATCGGGTCTGGTGCGCCTCATGGAACGATTCCGATATCCCGGCAAGGTCAGGCAATCCGTCGGCGGCCACGTTGACCGAGTACTCCTGACCCACGTACCGCATGTCGGCTGTACGCAAGAAGTGGATCTGCTCGTCGACAACGCCCTCTCCATGCAGGACCTCGCGGCCCTGGCCCTCGAGCGAGTCGTAGACTTCCTCGACTTCCCCAGCCGGCAGGCCGTCCAGCTGCCGATAGAATGTCTGGCTCACGTCATGGCGGATGTCCGTCTGGAGCATGCCCCAGGCTGAGAAGGTTCCTGGGCTCCAGGGGACGATCACCTCCGAGATCTCGAGCTCCTTGGCCAGCCAGACCGCGTGCATTGGTCCCGCCCCGCCAAATGCGACCAGCGAAAAGTTGCGTGGGTCAATCCCCTGCTTCACAGTGATGGTGCGCATTGCGTCGGCCATTTTGGCGTTGACGATCGCCAGCATCCCTTCGGCAAAGGCGACGTCATCCAACGCCACCTGGGTCGCCATGTCATGGATCGCAAGAGCCGTAGCCTCCTCGTCCAGCCGCATGCGGCCGCCGAGGAAATAGGTAGGATCGAGACGCTTGAGGAAAAGGTTGGCGTCGGTGACGGTCGGCGCCGTTCCCCCGCGGCCATAGCACACCGGTCCTGGATCTGCCCCTGCGCTTTGTGGGCCGACCCTGAGGGCGCCCGCCTCGAGCCAGGCGATTGAGCCACCTCCCGCGCCGATGGTGTGGATGTCCACCAGCGGCATCAGAATCGGCAGGCCTTCCAGCTCGGTCTCAGTGGATACATTGGGCTGGCCGTTGACGATAAGGCTCAGGTCGAACGAGGTCCCTCCCATGTCGACGCAGAGAAGGTTCGGCCGTTGTCGTTCGCTCGCGAGTCCAGCGCCCCCGATGGTCCCTCCCACAGGGCCGGAAAGCAGCGTCTGGATGGGTAGATCTCGGGCGGCTGTCGCAGTCATCACACCACCGTTCGATTGCATGACATGCAAGGTCGCCTTGACGCCGAACCCGGCAATCTCCGACTGCAGAGTCCCGAGATAGCGCTCGACAATGGGCGCAATGTATGCGTTGAGTACGGCGGACGAAGCACGCTCGTACTCACGCCATTCCTTGGCAACTTCGTGCGACAGGGTGATCGACAGCTCTGGCAAGGCCCGCGTCAAGATTTCGCGCGCCGCCAGCTCGTGAGCGGGGTTGACATAAGCATGCACGAAACAGATCGCAACGGCCTTGATCTGCTGCTCCACAATCCTCGCGACGATGGGTTCGAAGTCGTCCTCGTGCAGCGGCTCTGCGACTGAACCATCCCAGCGCAGTCGCTCGCGAACTTCGACCACGTCGCGACGCGGCACCAACCGCTGTGGCTTGCGGTACTGGAGTGCGAAGAGTTCCTTCCGGTCGCCTCTGGCGATGGAATAGGAGTCGCGTAGCCCGGCCGTGGTGATTAGTAGTACACGGGTGCCCTTGCGCTCCAGGAAGGCGTTGAGTCCGGCTGTGGTCCCGTGGACAAGGAAGTCGATCTCGTAGGCGTTTGGCACGAGATCCCGCAAGCCGCTCATGACTCCCTCAGCCTGGTTCGCAGGCGTGGTCAGCGACTTGCCCGTGAAGGCGTAGCCAGCCTCCCGGTCCGCGATAACGAAATCGGTGAAGGTGCCTCCGATGTCGATCGCCACGCGGTATCGAGTCACGAACTGCTATCCCCCTTCATTTGCCGCACCTCTGCCGGCCAAGACTGCTCGGTTAGTCACCAGGTCATCTTCGTCGTCGAAGCAGCTGATCGGCGGCGACAGCGATCAGGATCAGTCCGCCTTGTACGATCAGCTGATAGGTCGTATCGATGTTGAGCAGATCGAAGCCGTTACCGATCAGGGCCAGAGTCAACACGCCCAACACTCCCCGCCAGACAGCTCCCTCTCCGCCCAGGATGCTGGTCCCGCCGACGACCGCCGCGGCGATGGCCGAGAGTTCCAGTCCGGTGCCCAGGTCTGCCTGAGCCGATGAGGTGCGCGAAGCGGCAAGCACCCCCGCTATCCCAGCTGCCAGTCCCGAGAGAGCGAAACACGCGCCGCGCACGAGGCCAACCCGAATGCCCGACAAGCGCGCGGCTTCGGGGTTGCCGCCAACGGCATAGACCGCGCGGCCGAAGGTGGTCCGAGCGAGAAGGAACGCTGTGGCGATGAAGAAAGCGACGAACACCCACACGGAGTACTTGGCTCCCAAGAGGTCAGACCGGCCTAACACTCCGAATTTGGGGTTGGTGACCGTCACGATGGCCCCACCCGTGGCAATGATGGCCAGCCCCCGGTACGCGATGCCAGTTGCAAGGGTGCCGATGAAGGAATTGATTCTGGTCGTATGAACCAGCACTCCATTCAGACTACCGAGCACCAGCCCGGTAAGAATGCCCACAGCGATCCCCAGCGTCGGATCGGCACTCTTGGCTACCTTGCTCGCGACGACGGCGGCGACTCCGAACATCGAGCCGGTGGAGAGGTCGAAGACGCCGGCGATGATGCAGATCGTGATGGCACAGGCGATGATTCCCACGGGCGCAGATTGGTCAAGGATGTTGAGGAGGTTGCGGGTCCGGAAGAAGGTGCCGGTCGACAAACTCAGAAAGATGAACATCGCCACGAATACGGCCACAAAGCCATAATCGCGAAGCCGAGTCCAGCGTCGGGATGAGAATCTCGATGTGACGCGCGGTTCCGTGGACGCAGCTTCAGCACTCATGCAACCTGCCCTCCACCAGAGTCTCCCTCAGCCGCGAACGCAGCACGCATTACCGTGTCCTGTTTGGCAGCTTCGCCGGCAAATTCGGCAACGATACGACCGTTGCGCATCACCAACACCCGGTGTGCCAGCCCCAGGACCTCTTCGATCTCCGAAGAGATCAGCAGTACCGCCATACCTCCGGCCGCGAGCTGGACGATGAGTCCGGCAATCTGACTCTTGGCGCCCACATCGACCCCTCGCGTCGGCTCGTCAGCGATCAGCAGTCTAGGTCCACGAGCCAGCCACTTGGCGAAGAGAACCTTCTGTTGATTGCCTCCGGACAGGCTCACAACCGGCGCTTCCAGTGATGAAGCTCGTACGTCCACCTGCTTTGCGAGCGCTTGCGCCTGGGTCTTCTCCTCTCGCCGGCGCACTACTCCAAGCGTGGCCACTTTGCCAAGCGTGGAGATCGTCAAGTTCTCGCGGATCGGCCGAATCATGAAGAGACCTTGATCCTTGCGGCTCTCCGGAACCATCACGACACCCTGGGCTGAGGCCCCCCGAGGGCCTCGCGCCGGCATCCGTCGGCCCTCGACGTAGATCTCTCCTGCATCGACCGGATCGGCGCCAAAGATGGCGCGAGCCACCTCGGTTCGACCGCTGCCAACCAGACCCGCCAACCCCACGATCTCACCTCGCCTGACACTGAACGAAATATCTTCGACAATGCCCGCCCGGCCCACATTGCGGAGCTCGAGGATGATCGGCGCTTCGGGCGAAGGCGGTTGCTTGGGCGGGAAGGTGAGATCGAGCTCACGGCCGACCATCGCAGTGACCAGGCTGTGAGGCGTCTCTTCGCTGGCCGGACCGGTGCGGACCAATCGTCCGTCGCGCATCACCGTCACCGTCTCGGCCACCGCCAGTACTTCCTCCAAATGGTGCGAGACGAGTACGACGCTGGTTCCCTCTGCCGCCAGGCGCCTGATGATGTCGAGCAGCCGCTCGCTCTCGTCGACGGTCAGGGTGGCCGTGGGCTCGTCCATGAGAATCAGCCGTGCGTCCCGCGCTATGGCACGGAGAATTTCAACCTTTTGCTGTTCCGCCGTGCGCAGGTCCGCCACCCGAGCGTTGGCGTCGAGGCCAAAGCCGGTCCGGTTGTGGAGAGCCTCGAACCGTCGGACTAGATCCCCGCGCCGAACGACACCTAACTGCGCCGACTCAATCCCCAGGAAGACATTATCGAGAACTGTGCGAGCCGGCACGAGCGCGATCTCCTGAGCAATGGTCGCGATGCCAAGCGCCAGGGCGTCTCGAGGCGAATGGAAGCGAACCGCTTGCCCATCCACCAGCAACTCGCCCTCATCCGGTGCGTGCACGCCGCCAACAATTTTCGACAGCGTCGACTTACCGGCCCCATTCTCGCCGACCAGGCCGTGGACCGAGCCCCGAGCGATGTCGATTGAGACATCAGCAACCGCCTGCACGCCTCCGAAGCGCTTCCAGATGTGTCGCGCTTCGATCAGGGGGCGAACGCCCGCGTCCGCCCCCCCTACCGACTGTGCTGCCTCAACTGTCAATCGCTGTACTGCCCTTTGAAGCTGCCCAGAGTGTCCTTGGTCCCAGTGGGATTCTGGAGCTGCCGGGTATCAAAGCTGGGCGGAACTGTCTTGCCGTTACCCGCATCTATGGCCAGTTGCGCAGCCTTGGCGCCAGAAGACTTCTCAGCGATAACGTAGCAGGCAAACCAGGTGCCGTCTTTCACGGCCGACACCGCCTGAGTCGATCCCCCGTTGCCGATCAGGGCAACCTTGCCCAGCTTGCCAGCATCTTTGATCGCCTGCTGGGCTCCTTCGATGGCCTGGGACGACCCGATCATGACATTGACGTCGGGATGTGCTTGCAGCACATTCTGTGCGGCCTTGAGGCCAGTTGCTTGAGTGTAACCACCTTCAACCGACGCCACGATCTGAACATTCGGATTCGTCTGCAGTTCGGTCTTAACGGCTGCGGTCCTGGCGTTGTCGAGTGGCAGCGCCTTGAAACCCTCGAGATAGGCCACGTTGCAGGGGTTGAGGTTGGCGCAGGCTTTGACACCGAGGTCGCCAAGGGTCTTGCCGTTCCAAGTCGGAGCCTCGCCGACGAAAGTCAGCCCGGGCACCTGTGGCTCGATGGTGTCGTAGCGCGTGCCGATCGGTGTGAACTCACCGACCACCTTGATGCCGGCCTTCATGGCGTCCTGGATCGGAGGAACCACGGCATTGCCGTCATTCGCCTGAACGATAAAGGCTTGGTATTTTCCGGTCGCGGTGGCGTCCTGGATCTGGGAGACCTGCTTGCTCGAGTCGAAGTTGGGGTCGAAGAACTTAGCCTGCACCCCATCCTTGTTGGCCGTTTCCTGGATCCCGGCCCAGGTTGCTTGGGCAAATGAGTTCGCCGCAGCGAACCCGAAGAAGGCGATGCTCTTCACTTTGTTGCTGCTGCCACTGCTCGACGAAGAGCTCGTCGAGCTACCGCAGGCGGCCAAGACGACCGCGGCGAATGCCACGCAAGCGACCAACCGGACCGCAAGCTTATCGCTCATGTCAGCCCTCCATTTAATCAATGCATCTCCGACTCACGAAATACTGTAGGCACCTTCCCAGGATCGAGCCACAATGCGCACAGCACGACCGCGTCCGCCTTCCCCATCATGCGTCGTCCTCGTGGCACGATGCCTGCCCAAGTAGCGGGGAGTGTACGCGTTCATCGATCGTCCGCTCCGACCGCGAGAACGACCTCATATAGGGCGCCCTGGACGCCGCTGTGCAGATTCTCGTCCACCAGGTCGCCCAGTGCGCGCGTATCCTCACTACGACTCCGATTGGCGACCCAACCCTCATACGCGTCGGCGTCACGCCATAATGCCGTGACCAGCACGGGACCCGATCCTGTGTGCGGAATCTGCAGCGCGGCCCCCACGCAACCCTCCTGTTGCGCGGCGCGCTCGAGTACTCCGGCCCGCCGATAGTAGTCGACGACAGCCGCAGCGTCCCCGTGCCGGGGTGTCAGGTAGAGGAGGCTGCGGATCATGTCGAGGGTTCCTGCACGATACCCGGGGCAACCGTCGTGGCGTCCACGTCCACACCGTAATCGCGGTTGGCTTGCTCGACGTTGATGTAGCCGTCGCGAATGTCGGCCAGCACCCGCCCTCGAGGTCGCCGACGGGGGTCGCCATACCCTCCGCCAGTTGCCGTGACCAGGCGGGCCACGTCCCCCTTCTCGAGCCTTAGTCGGGCCACTTTGCCAAATGGGCCTTCTTCACTCCCGTCCCTGCGGATCACCTTGATGAAGTTGGGCGAACCCTCATGACCACCGTTCATTCCCCAGGGCTTGTATTTGTGGCGGCCGAATGTGCCAGTCAGGTAGGTTCCGTCCCCTACAGCCCGGTAGTCGAGCACGACACCCTTGCCGCCGCGAAACTCACCAGCCCCCCCGTCCTCGGTGTGGAAGGCGTACTGATCCACGATCACGCCGTACCGCGTCTCAGTGATCTCGATGGGGATGTTGTAGGTCTCACCATCGCCGACGCAGAACTGGCCGTTCTCACCGTCCTTGTCGTGGCCCGCCCCCCAGCCCCCGACCAGAGGCTCGACGAGCAGGAACAGCTCTCCGGTGTCCGGGTTCGGCCCTGCCAATACGGTTCCACATACGGACAACATGTGACCAGCGGGAAGGCGCTCCGGCACATGAGGCGCCAAGGCTTTCCAGATCAGGTCGGTCGCATAGAGCATGGTCTCCCAGTACGTCGAGACCGGCGCTGGCCGCTGAGCTGTGAAAACGGTGCCGTCAGGGCAGATCGCGCGGACAGGTCGGAAAGCACCACCGTTGGCCGGGATGGCGGGGTTGGTGACGGCCTTGAAGACGGCACGCACCCCGGACGCGAGACCGGTGCGAGTGTTGTTGATCGGGCCTGGGACCTGCGGATGGCTTCCTGTGAAGTCCGCCACGAATTCTTCATCGCTGATCGTCACCCTGACCCGGACGGGGAATGGGCCGTTGCCTATGCCGTCGTCGTCGATCATGTCCTCGGCTTCGAAGGTTCCCTTGGGCAGTCTGCCGAGCTCCTGGCGAGCCATCTCCTCGCCGTAGTCGAGCAGGCTGTCGATGGCAACCAAGACGGTATCCCGCGTGTACTTGTCGCAAAGATCCAGAAAGCGGCGCTCGCCGACCCGCAAGGCAGCCACCCCAGCCCACAGGTCGCCCAGAGTCATGTCGGGCAGTCGTACGTTGGCGGCGATGAGATCGAGGAGAGCCTCGTCCGGCTCTCCCTGATTGAACAGCTTGACGTTAGGAAACTGGAGCCCCTCCTGGTAGACTTCGGTCGAATCGGTGGTCCAGCTTCCCGGATCCTTGCCGCCGAGCTCTGTCCAATGCGCCTTGTTGCCGACGAATGCGACCAGCTCGCCTTCGTGGTATATAGGCATGATGAGCGACACATCTGAGAGGTGCGTGCCCCCGCCGCCATAGGGATCGTTGGTGACCACAATGTCACCGGGCCGCAGCTGGCCGCTGACTCCAAACTTGTCCCGAACGGCGTTGACCGCAGCGTCCAGGGTGCCGATAAACAGAGGCACGCCATTGCCTTGGGCGACAAGGCGACCGTCGGCGTCTGTGATCGCCACGCCATAGTCCAGAGTCTCGTAGATGATCGTGCTTTTGCTCGTACGCTGCAGGGCATAGAACATCTCGTCACCGATGGCAACCAGCGAGTTCTTGATGATCTCGATGGTGAACGGATCGACTAAAGTTGTCGCCATCGTTGGTCCCCCTTACTGCAGCTCGATGTGCAGATTGCCGTACTCGTCCACGGTGGCATGCTGCATAGGAAGGAGCACGATGGTCGCGGCCGGTTCCTCAACTATCGCGGGACCGGCGATGTCCATCCCCGGCTCCAGGAGCCCCCGCTCGTAGATGGCGGACGTGTGGACACCGTAGGTGTCGAAATCGACGCTGCGACGTCCCCGCATCGCAGCTTCCGCCTGCCGCCCCGTTCGTTCGAGCTTGGCCAGTTCAGGCTTGGGCACCAAACCAAACCCGACGAGATGGTAGTTGACCAACTCGATCGGCGATGAAAGCCGATAAGTGTATTCGCGCTCGTGAGCTTGGTGGAATCGATCCACTCCGTCGCTCAGTGCATGCGCATCAATAGTCCCGGTCGGGAGAATCACCTTGACCGTGTGCTCCTGCCCTTTGTAACGCATGTCGGCGAAGCGCTGAAGGACCAGCCGGTCCCCATCGATGCCGTCGGCAGCGAACTCTCGCGTAGCTGCGTCCTCGAGTTCGGCAAAGGGCGCGGCGACGTCATCAGGAGCCGCTGAGTCGAGACGCGTGACGCGTGTGCGAATGTAGCCACGTCGTAGGTCCGTGAGCAGCATGCCCCAGGCTGAAAACACCGCGGGATTCACTGGGACAATGACTCTTGGAATGTTCAGCTCGGCGGCTAAGGCAGCCGCGTGCATCGATCCGCCGCCGCCGAAGGCGACCAGGGTGAACTCGCGTGGGTCGTGACCACGATTCAAGGAAACGAGCTTGAGCGCGTTGACCATGTTGGCGTTGGCGATCCTGATCACACCCCTCGCCACATCGTCGATTTGAGAGTCGAGCCTGGCGGCGAGAGACCCGAACGCCTTCCTAACGTTATCCATGTCCGGTGAGATCTCGCCGCCCAAGAAGTATTCTGGGTCGATGCGTCCGGTGATCAAATTGGCATCGGTGGTGGTCGGCTCGGTCCCGCCTCGCCCATAGGCTGCCGGCCCGGGCACAGCCCCGGCGCTCTGCGGCCCCACGTGCAGGCTGCCGGCGCTGTCGATCCAAGCGATGCTCCCACCGCCATTGCCGATCTCGACTATGTCGATGACTGGTGTCGTGATCGGGTAGCCCGGATTCGTGCGGCTCCACTCGATCCGATATTCGGTCGTCACGCGTGGCTGCAGGCGATCCACGAGCGAGCATTTCGCAGTGGTGCCACCAATATCCAGAGCAATGATGTTCGGCTCGCCTATCAACTGGCCCAGCGCGATCGCGCCGAGCACACCACTAACGGGCCCAGACTCCACCATCGTGATTGGATTGTGCTTCGCCGTCTCCATGGTTGCCACCCCGCCGTTTGACTGCATGATGTAGAGTTGCCCGCGTGTACCCTCCGCGCGCAGCTCCTGTTCCAATGAAGTGAGATAGCTGTTGGCGATGGGGTGGATGTAGGCGGATAGCACCGTGGTATTGGTGCGCTCGTACTCGCGCCACTCGCGAGTGATCTCGTAAGAAGCCACGACCGCGACGTCTGGCCATATGCGTTTGATCTCCTGCGCCGCCTGCTGCTCGTGTCCAGGGTTGGCATAGGAGTGCAGAAAACAGACGGCAATCGCCTCTACCCCTTCTGCCCTGAAGGCTTCAACGATGGGCACAAGCTCGCCGAGGTTGAGCGGAACCAGGGTGTTGCCTTTGAAGTCAATTCGCTCAGACACCTCAGCGCGCAGATGGCGAGGAACGAACGGCTTGGGCTTGGTGAAGTAAAAGTTGAATAGGTCGGGCCGGTTTCCCCTCGCTATTTCCAGAACGTCCCTGAACCCTCGGGTGGTGACCAGCCCGGTCTTCACCCCCTTGCGTTCAGTAAGTGCGTTGATGACCACAGTCGATCCGTGCGCGAAATATTCAATCGATGACGGATCGAGCTTCGCCTTGTGGATGGTGTCCAGAACACCGTGCTCGAAGTCTGGCGGCGTGGTGTCGGCCTTGGCGGCGCCGAAACGGCCGCTGCGCTCATCGTAGTAGACGAGGTCGGTAAAGGTGCCACCTACGTCGGATGCGACTCGCAAACAACTGTCCCTCCCAAGCCGGTACCGCTTGACAACATGGTAGCCCCTCGCGGGTTCGCGTGGGTGGTAGGACAGGACTGAAAAGGTGGGACGCACCTTGGATGGTAGCTCGAGATGCATCACCTCCACGGGTATCTCAGTGCAGCGCCACGTAAATCGACGGCCTCGGTCTGGTCAGCGGGATCGCTGGCCCCGACCTCTGCTCCCGCGCACCCTCGAGCAGGCGCGCCGCGAACGCGGCGTCGATGGCGGCTGACGCCAAGGTTGCAGCACTCCATGTGTGCCGGCCAGGGCTCGGTCGCGAGTGCCCTATGTCGCCCGCTCCGTCATCCACGTCGAAGTGGAGCCGAAGCAGCAAGACCCGGTCGTCGATCGAGCCGCCCCCGAGGATACATTCCCTCCAATGTGCGAGGAGGATCGCAGTCACGACCACATGGCCCCGCGGGACAGTCTCCTCCGGCGTCGACGCAGTCTTCAACCGGCCGTTGAACTTCGCCGTGTCGAGTGGAGGAAGGAGTCCTGGTGCGGGTGCACGGCGAGCTTCAGCCGGAGGCCGATCTTTCCTCGCCATCGCCGCGTGCTCCGCGCGGCCAGTTCGGTCTGGCTCCTCCACCAGGGCTGCCAGGGCGCGGACGTGCTCGCGTGAGAGTTACCGAATCGCGTTCATTGAGCAGCGCGGCATGCACGACATCGTGTTTTACTTGTGGTGTCCCGGAGATGACCGGGTCCAAGGCCGGGAGGGAAATGACGGCTAAAGGTGCGATTCGCGCGGCCATAGACGTTGGAGGGACGTTCACCGATGACGGGGGTGTGCGGCTTGAGGCTGCAAGACTTGTAGTCCTCGACGCAGACCCGGAGGTCAGCCGTGAGCGAGGCTGCTGATTCACTGCGGATAATTAATGCCACCGTATTGGATGTGCCGGGGGCGCAATTGCTTCCCGACCAGACCATCGTAATTGAGCGCGGTCGGATCATCTCGCTGGAGGGTGGTCAAGCGTCTGGCTCGAACCTGCGAGTCTTGGACGCCCACGGCCTCACGGTCATGCCTGGCCTGATCGATGCCCACGTTCATGTGATGGCCGCGCATCTGGACCTTGCTAGGCTTTGGAATTGGCCTCCCTCCTATACGACCGCGGTTGCCTTGGTCGAATTGAGGGCCCTTCTGCAGCGCGGTTTCACCACGGTTCGTGATGTGGCTGGCGCCGACCACGGTGTTGCTAAGGCGGTTGCCGAGGGATTGGTCGCTGGACCGCGGGTTCTGTTCGCTGGTCGGGCGCTCTCACAGACCGGAGGGCACGGCGATATGAGGGATGCCGGCGATGACTGCACCTGCCGTCACTCGACTGAGTTCACTGTTCTTTGCGATGGAGTTGACGAGGTACGACGAGCTGCACGGAACGAGCTCAGAAAGGGAGCCCATCACGTTAAGTTAATGTTGAGCGGCGGAGTTGCCTCACCTACCGATCCCATTGATAGCGTTCAATTCTCGACCGACGAAGTCAGCGCTGCTGTGCAGGAGGCCAAGAACGCGGGTCGATACGTTGTCGGCCACGCATATACGGTCGAGACCGTGGATCGAGCACTACGGTGTGGCGTTCGGTCGATTGAGCACGGCAACCTCATCGACGAGACTAGCGTCGCGCTTATGGTTGAGTGTCGGGCATTCTACGTGCCCACTCTCATCACGTACGTTGCCATGTCTGAATTTTGGGATCAAACGGGGTTACCCACCAGCGGAAAGGGGAAACTCAGTCGTGTATTGGACCGAGGACTCGCAGCCTTGGATCTTGCGCACAAGGGTGGGGTGCAGATTGCCTTTGGTACGGATCTCCTTGGTGAGTTGCGTTCGCACCAATTGCGGGAGTTTCTGCTGCGCCGAGAGGTGCAGCAGCCAATCGACATCATACGTTCGGCGACGACTACTGCGGCCGAGTTGATCAACATGTCGGGTGAGGTAGGAACAGTTGCGGTGGGCGCCGCCGCGGATCTCCTGGTGCTCGAGGGGAATCCTCTTGCTGACATAACCGTTCTGACCAAGCCCGACACCCTGCTGAGAGCAGTTGTAAAGGGCGGGGTTATTGTCAAGAATGCGCTGAGTACATTTGGAGCTTAGGGCTTCATCCGGCAAGATCCCATCACCGCGTGGGCAACGTCTCGACATCCATCTCACCTCTGCCCGCGCCAGAGTAATCTCGATCTTGCGGGGGAGCCGCCATACGGTCCCAAATTGACCGTGGCACATGCTGGCCAGGGAAGCTTTTTCGATGTCGTAGGTTCCCGTGAGGCCGCTGTTCGCGGACCTGGCCCTCGATTTGGTTCAGTCGTGCCTCGATCTGTTGCTTGTCGCTCACGTACCCCGTCGCGCGCTT
>CATPBP010000101.1 GCA_955652675.1 Candidatus Dormiibacterota bacterium | reverse complement strand
TTGACAGGTCCAAACTGGAAGGGTACGGTCACGACTAGGGCAGTTGGTCCGACTGTCTCAGAGGGAGGATGTCTGGTCTATGGCTATGACTGACAGTAGAACGGGCGTCGCCGTGCCCCCAGACGAACTGGTGGGAGGCGAAATCCACGCCACGTCGTCCGCCGCCAAAGTGGAATGAATGGAGCGTCCCGGCCCAGGCCAGTGGTTCCCGGACCTAGGGATCTGGAGCAACCTGAGTCCAAGGCGCTCGTCAACGCGTAAAGCAGGGGGCCATCGGCGCGAACCCTCTTCGTCCGCCAGCAAGCGCGGGTGCCTTTCAGTCATCTGACGATTCGTTGGGCCGGGAACCTCGAGGTACCCCCTATTACCATCCGGTAGACTTGATGACCATCTGGATCGCAGCCAGACCGCTTGGGGACATCGGAGAGAGGAGGTTGCCGACTATGATCTTTCGGCGCGCGACAAGGCTCGGCACACAAAGTGATTCGTCCTACGTGCCCATGGCGGGATCCATAATGCACTTGAGTGTGCGCTCTAAGGCGTTGGGGGAATCGCTGGCTAAGTGCCTCGGCGCACCCGAGCACTGAGGCGCATGGCAAGGCGGCTTCCGGTACGCGAATTCGTTGAGGCGTTAATTGACGCAGACCAAGCGCGCGCGCGCGCAGTTGCCCAGGACACGTTCCAGGCAACCAACAGTCGGACCAGTGTTTTCGCGGATCTGATGCACCCGGCGGCGCACCAGATCGGCGAACTCTGGTATTTAGGGCAGATAGGGGTGGCGGTCGAACATGGGGCAACGGCGATAGCCTCCGCCATCATCGAGGATTTTCCGCCCACGCCCTCCAACCGGCCTGTCCGGGCAGGGACGTCGTGCCTCTTAGCAGCTGTGGGACAAGAACAGCACGTTATTGGGCTTCGCGTACTGCAGTTGGCGCTTGAAGACGATGGGTGGTCCGTAGAGCAACTTGGAGGTCAAACGCCGGTCGGCGAGACAGTCGCGCTCGTCGCAAAGCGACGGCCGGCCCTCCTCGGCCTGTCAGGCAGTTACCTCCCAAGCGTCCGGCCAATCCGTGACACGATCCAGCAGGCGCAGGTACTCGGAGTCCCGGTGCTGGTTGGAGGCCCTGCCTTTATACGGATGCCGGAGCTTTGGCGCAGAGTTGGGCCGTCTGGGTACGGTATCGATGCTCGTATGGGTGTGGTGCTAGCCAGGAGGCTCGTCGGCCAGTGAGCAAGCACGAGCACGCCGGCGCGCCATCGTCTCAAGAGCTGCTTGTTGAACTCACTGACTTTTTGGCCGTCGTCGCGACCCGCGCCATGTATGACGAGCAACCCGAGTTGTGGCAGTTCGGCGAGCAAGCGCGGGCCCGCACGCTGGAGGACTTTGCGCACCACTTCCGGGCACTCGCCACGCTGGACGAGATAGTCTTTACCAGTCATGTCCAGTTTTGCATCGATCTCTTCCGCCAGCGCAGCTTCCCGCAACAGTGGCTGACGGATGGTTGGAGACACATGGCAGCCGTGATGGAACGAGAGCTCCCGCCGAAGGTCGCTGAGGAGGCCGTCCGGGTCCTCCGCCAGGGGGCGGCAGACGCCGGCGGCGAAGCACCAACGGCACCAGCGACCGAACCCTAGCTGATTGCTAACTGCTTTGGCTTGGGCAAGTGAAAGGAATTAGGCCCGGCGTTGGAGCCCGCGCGGGACTGGTCTGGATACTCGGTTACCGCTCGCGCCACAAACTGAGTGGCGGCAGGGCGACGGCGGCCGCTTGCGCCCACGCGGCGGCAACTGGCCCTTCACGGCCTCTGTGCCGGACTGGCATTGGGTGCTCCTCGCGACGAAACTGAAAGGTATACACAATCGACCGCCTCCCCTCCCACGGTTGAGGATGGAGGACCTTCAAGGATCGACGACTGGCCTTGCGTCGGCTCGGGACCGACCTCTCCGACAGATCTGGCTACCGGCCGGTTATGACCAGGTAGTCGAACGCGTCCGGCCTGAGTCCATGCTTCACCAGCTCGGCCTCCCCGCATTTGCTGAGGACGACAACGGGTAGATTTCTCGTTGCAACGTGCGAGCGGAACTGCTCCAACGCAATCTGCCCATCCAAGCCGGGCAGCCTGATCTCCAAGAAGACCAGGTCGGGTGGGTTTGCCAAGGCATGTCTCAATCCGGCGACACCCGTCGATGCAGATTTGACTCGAAACCCCGCGCGCGCGAGCTTGCGACAGTATGACTTGCGTATCAAAGGGTCGCCCTCGATCAGGAGGACTGTCGTCTCGTCCCCCGGGCCGCTCTCCGGATTAACCGTTCTCTCTCCTTCCATCTCGTAACCCTGCTGCATTCGGGACGATGCGTTTCTCGGCCCCCCGTATCTGTTCGGTTTCAGCACAATTAAGTAAACCTGCCTCGGGGTAGACTTTTGGGTGTTCCCAGCGGACTCTTAGACGCAGCCTTGGACAAACCGTGCTGCCGACGGCGAGCGGCCGGCCAGCCTTGGAAACGTCAGCTGGATCCCGATGGGCAGACCACGGCGCCCGGGTTAGGTTCGGAGCAAGGTGATCAAGCGCTCCAAACTCTGCTGCATACTCGCCGCCAACAGGTAGCTCCGTTGAATGGCCTTGTCCTCTCCTTGGCGGCGGCGGGCTACCTCCAGGGAGTCAATAGCGAGCTGAGGTCGGAGGCCAGCTCTCTGACCGCGCGGAGCGCTTCAGCATTCCAGCGGTCCGTCTGACGCACCTGTTCAGAAGGACCGGCAACTCGCCAGGCGAGAAGGGCTTGTGCAGAAATAGTCCCAGCCAGGGCGGTCGCAATGTAGGGAGCGGCGAAGGGCGAGTCTGGGCAACAGGCGCGGAAGTTGCCCCACCGCCGTCGCAGAAAGTTCGATGGCCAAATCCGGTGGTTCAGTCAGCCGAGTCGGCCGGCCGTGGAAGACCTGCTGGGGTTTAGCCCCTTGGGTCGTATCGACATGGAGTCTCTCCAGTTGAAGCAGTACGCTCATCGACTCACCAAGATCCTCATCAGCCATCTGCAGCAGCCCGCGCTCCTCTATCCATGCAGGCTAAGCGGAAAGGGGCATCGCAAACCTTTGAGATACGGAGCATTAGACAAGGCCTGAGACGGTGGAGCAGACTCAATTGGTGCTAAGACGGCTACCATCAATGCCTGTGTCAAAACCCTTGATTTGAGAGAGGAGATTAGCGCCATACGATTGCAGGGGACCGCCTTCGCGCGTGGAGTGGTGTTCGTCCTCATCGGACGGGAGCTGAGTCGTTGTCAGGTTGGACCTCGGGCCAGCGGAACGGACGCAAGGGAGGAATCTTGATATGTACATCGCTATCAGCGAAGTGTCCGTGCCGGTCGGCGGCATCGAGTGCCTCAAAGCTGCGTTTTGCAACCGGCTAGGCGCGGTCGATGGTTGGCCTGGGTTCATCGGCCTGGAGGTGCTGCAAGATCGGTGCGACCAGGGCCGTTTCCTGATGGTGACCCGCTGGTCCTCAAAGGAGGCGTTCCGGAGCTACATGCGAAGCCCCGATCACCGGCGGTCTCACGCCCGCATCCCGGTGGGCGATGCAGGACCGAGGCTGGCTGGATTTAGAGAATACGAAAAGGTGGCCGGTTGAGCAGGAGCCCCCGAGACACGGGGAATTCCTCGGGAGGAGTATCGGCCTGCTCGCTGCTTCCTTTCCGAAGTAGGGCCGTTCGGCGTCGTTGAAGTGATCTGTTTCAGGGGAGCGCTGAGGCGTCATGTCGTCGGCGCTCGGCGCACGCCTGATCCCTCTTCGCGAACCGGCAGCTGGTGAGGCATGATCCCCGCGTGTCAAAATCTTGTCCAGTGCCATCAGCTGCGCGCTAAGGGCGATCATGAGACAAAAGGGGGTTGTTCGCCAGGTTGTCTCGGCGAGACCAGATATCGCTGCCTGGGAGCGATTTCGGACCAAAGTCGCTGTCTCTTAACTCGGCACGACAGCGCTTGAACTGAGATTCGCCGTTAACCAGAACTAGCGGGACTAGATTTCGCTCTCCCAGGGCGACTTCTTACACAGAATCGCTGCCCGCGAATAGCAGAACGGTGAATCCGCGAGTTCAGAGCCAGCGACTAATTGACATGCTAGAGGTCGGCGGTTCGATCCCGTCGCCGCCCACCATCACATTTGCAACGTCAATGCTCTACGTTACCTTCACCCAGTTTATAGACAGTGCCGCCCTATGCATAAGCAAGTGCTATAAGACAGCGATTTTGTCCACTTCATCGCTCTAACGCCGGGTCAATGACTACCTGGCAGATTGTCGGGCACGTGGGCTGTCACGGAAGACACTTAAGGACGCTTGCGGCTAACCCCTGCAGCAAGTCTTTCTGCCCTGGGTATGAGCGTCGGGGTATCACAGATCCACGAGAGCTAGATCACCGTTACGCTCAATCAGCTGACCTCCGATCTCCTCGAGGTAGGTGGCAAGCGGGGGCAAGCTATCACAGTTCACGGTCGACACTTACGTCCGCAACGTAAACCTGTTCCTCGGTTGGTGCCGTCGCGAGGGCGAAACCGGCGACGTACGTGCGCAACCTCCCAAGCTTCCAAGACGGGTGCTGGACGTGCTCAGCCGCGACGAGATAGACAGGCTGGAGAAAACCGTGCGTTTCGAGCGAGACAAAGTCATCGTTCGCTTGCTGGCTGACACTGGCATTCGGGCCAATGAGCTGATCGGGGTGAGGCAGGTTGACTTGGTGGAGCGGCGGGCGGGACCGATTCATGAGGGTAGAGATCGATTCATCAGGGTAGATCGGAAGGGAGTCTCCTCGCCGTGGGCAGGCGCTCCAAGTCGATAGCCACGGCTGCCCGCGTTCACGACGGCACTTTGGCCTGAAGTCTGGGGGACCTCCGGCACTGGGACGGGGGGGCCCCCCTGGCCTAGGGTGGACCTACGACCTGAGGAGGTTTGAGCGAAATGATGTGGAACTACTACAACGGCTGGAACTGGCTCTGGATGAGCGGCATGATGCTGCTCTTCTGGGGCGGCGTGATCACGCTGGTGATCTGGGCCATCAGGGCTTTCTCAGGCCCGAGGCAGACCGGTAACAAGGCTCTGGAGACCCTGCGGCGGCGGCTCGCCGCGGGTGAGATCAGCGAGGAAGACTTCGAGAGAACGAAGAAGGTCCTGCAGGGATAAGCCATGAGTCAGCGCCTGATCTTGACAGCCGGAATCGTGGCCATTGCAGCGGCGCCCTTGATCGGTGCCGCTTCCCCTACGTCCGGGGTTTAAATTCGCGACGGCGGTCGGACAGGCAGCAGGACTCCTCTGGGCCAGCCAGCAGCATCCGAACGTTCGCTGCCCTCACTTCGCCGGCGGCGGCGCCGGCTTTCCAACCGCTCGACGCGCGGGAGCAAGTCATGGGTGGCCTTTTCCAAAGCTCTGGCAAAGCGCTCGGCCGCCAGGCGCGCTGCCTCCGACTCGCGATCGGCTTCTACCTCAAGACGAACCACCAGCCGTCCGGACGCCAACACCAGCCCCGGCTTAGGGTCCGCAAACGCCGCCGCCACGGCTGTCATCAAGGACCCTTCCAGCTCCTCGT
>CATPBP010000100.1 GCA_955652675.1 Candidatus Dormiibacterota bacterium | reverse complement strand
GACCGGACGTAAGTCAGGGGAGGTGCCTATATGGCCGATCCGCCGGACGACTTTCGCCGTCGAGACTGGGATAGCTGAGGCTCACACAGCACCACCAATAAGTGCCGAAAGGCCAGCGGTGAAGGTACGGGCTTCCTGAAGCCCACGAGCTCTCATTGTTGCCGAGTCGCGACGGACCGCAGAGACGAGAACAACGGTGGGCCAGGTCTTGGGCCTGGCCCTCGAGGTTCATGTACTTGCTCACTTTCATGCCCGCATCGGCGATTCGATGGCGGACAAGCACCGGAGTCATGGCTTCGCCTCCACCGTGCGCGCAGGTCTAGGCATTCCACCTGGCCTGTCCAGTCCGCAGGCGCATACTCGCAAGGAATGCGAACACGAGATTTCTATGATTGGCGTCCCTTCAAGGTGACGGCGGCATGCGAGCGAAGGGATCTGCAGAGGCTGCAGGCGCACAACCTGGAGCTGCAGCGCCAGAGGCAGGCGCATAACCGGGCGTTGATCCAGTCCGACGCCACCGGGTCACGACGCACGCGTGGAGCACTGAGCCCAGGCCTTGCTGGATAAGCACAGGCAGGCCGGCAGCCGGATGGTGCTGGACGGCCCCGAAGAGCTGGAACTCGCGCTACGCCTGTTCCGCGATGACACCCTCATGGCCAAGCGCGAGGCTCGGCGCAAGCAGTACTTCGTGGCGCCGAGCGCGCGCCGGAAGATCAAGTCCATAGCTGCTCGCAGGCGCGCCTCGCGCGCTCGCCGCAAGCGGTCGGCCATCCTTCTGGGCGAGGGCCCGCGACGCGGGGTGCGCCGGTAAGACTGTGTCATCAGGGGTCAGGGGGACGAGAGGCGACTCCGGACGGGGAACTGGTCGATGACTTCGTCGTACTGCTGCTGCGCGTCGGAGAAGGTGAGCCGGCGAGGCGCTGCTTGCCCACTACGCGGTGCCCGCCCCCCTCACCTTCGTCGGGACCGCCGCGACACTGGCCGCACCGAGGCCGGCCATCAACGTCCACGAAGCTGGCCCGCCCGAGGAGGCACCCGGCCGCTCGGCATGCGCGCCAAGGGTGGCCGGTGAGCCTCGTCAACCTGGACGAGCTCAACGGGCCCGAATACCACGAGCTTAGCCCGATGCAGGCAGCCTGGGTCCGGGAAGGGGAGGGTTTCCGGCCGGTGCTGCTGCGCGCCACGCTCAAGCTCACGGCCGTAGTGGACGAGCCTGACGCCGATTACCGAGGGCCCAGCCCGAAAGCCGAACTGCTGCGAAAGGAGTTGGTCTACCTTGAGCCCGCTGGCGCCCACTGGACACCGACCCCACACAACGCCCTGGCGGCTTCCCTGGCGCGAGCGCGTGCCAAGGCCTCACAGCGAGCAAAGTTGAGGCGGGACCTAATGAGATGACCAGGGTTCGAGGGTCAGCGCTTGTCTGACAGTCCCGCTATCGTCTGCTGAACTCGCGCCGATCGGAGCCTGCGTGCGCCCCCGTGACGGTCGTCTCCTACTTCCTTGCACGCCCTGACAGCTTCGGGAGTCTGGGATCTACAGAGGCCCTCCCAGGGTTACGGCTTTTTTGTCGTGACACTATGGTTTTCCGTCGCCTCGGGGCACCCGCAAGATGCGGCGTTTCCAGCCTTCCGTCCCCAAAATTGCGGTTTTCGAATGCGGACCCCCGCTCACCTGGAGGCGGGCCGGACCGACGAGGGTCGTCAGCCGGCGCTGTGGGCGACATGCGCTGACGTCGGGCCTCGTCGACGCCGTCAGCAATCGCTGGATATCTGGTTCGCCAATCAGGTCCGAACACCCTCTCGAAGCCACAAGACGGGTCAGGAGCTGCGACGTCTGGAATGTAGACGGTGGCGGCGACCTGGTCGATGTCGGAGAACGGACGTCCGGCTGGTGTGCAGTCGAGGTTGAGCTCGAGCTCGAGGTTCTCTCGCCGCCTCTCCGTCTGCCCGGCGCGCCCGCGTCGGTCCGCTTCCTCGAGCTGCCGAGTCCGGTCCGACTCGCCCAACGCGGCTTTGGCGGCCGCCTCGGTCTCTCGAGCGTTCTCCGGTGCTCCAACTTCCTGAACCGCGCTGATGAACACGTCGTAGCTGATCGCCTGACCCTGAAGCCATGCGCCGCTCATCATTTCTTCCGCCTGTTGGGAAATGGCCAGGACGGAGGGGGGCCGCCGTAGCCGGCCCCGTCACGATTCAGTGACTGGGCGGACTTCGGGTCGGAACGCGAAGTCATGACCCGCTCTTGGCCGCGTCTCCTGTCGCGGGTGCCAACCTGTTCGCGGCGACAGACGCCGGGCCGCTCATGGGCACCGGCTCGGCCAGAAGCGGCCTGATCAGCTCGATAGGGATCGGGAAGACGATGGTCGAGTTCTGGTTCGACCCCATGTCGAGCAGCGTCTGCATGTAGCGCAGAGCCAGAGCCGCGGGCTGCGTGGAGATGACCTGGGCGGCGTTGGCCAGCGTCTGGGCGGCCTGGAACTCGCCCTCGGTGGCGATGATCTTGGCTCGCTTCTCCCGCTCGGCTTCAGCCTGCCGGGCGAGCGCTCGGATCATGGTCGGTGCCAGCTCGGCGTCTTTGACCTCGACCGCGCTCACCTTGATG
>CATPBP010000099.1 GCA_955652675.1 Candidatus Dormiibacterota bacterium | reverse complement strand
CGGCCCTGACGTCCTCCCCCCGCACGCGGGGGGAGAGTTGGGTGGGGGGCGTTAACAGCCTGACTTGCTGTGAGAGCTACCTCCCCCGACTGCGCGGGACCCCCTCCCCCGGCACGGCCGGGTACTCCCCCGACTTCGCGGGCCGACTTCGCGGGGGAGAGACTCAGGACTAAATCACACGGGCCAGAGTTCGCGGAGGGCGCGGGGGTGGCGGGCCACCTTGAGGCCGGCATAGCGCAGGTAGGGAAGCAGGCTGACGCGGCGCCGAGCCGGCTTGGTGCGGGCCTCCCTCAGAGCCTCTCTGAAGGCGTCGGGGCCCGAGCCGGGATACTCCGTGCTGCAGGCCGCCACCATCTCCTTGATGTGCGCGTCCGAACCGCCGGTGACCGGCTTGCCGCGGATGTCGAGGCGTGCCACCCGGCGGTTCGCAGAACGCCCTCTCGGGGTCGGCGCGCCGTTCAGGAGCTCAACTGCGTCAAAGGGTAGTGTGGCGGCGAGCGCAGCCACCCCTTCCCGTCCCGGATTCCGGAAGGGATGCACCGCGACGGCGAGCCCTCCCTGTTCGTGTATCGCAGAAATCGTGTCCTGCGCCGACATCGCAGGGCGCACGAGCTGGTGCAGGAACAGGCCCACGATATGGCCGTCGCGGCTGCTCACCTCCTCCCCGACTATCACCTGCAGCGCGGAGCCGCGACGCTCCAGGTAGCGCCTCGCCTCAAGAGCCCCCTCTATGCAGTCGTGATCGGTGATAGCGACGGTATCCAGCCCCGGAATCCGCGCGGCCACGTCCACAACCTGCCGCGGCGTATGCCGGCCATCAGAGAACGTGGTGTGAACATGCGGATCACACAAACCCACGCCGGGAGTCTATAGAAGAGCGTTGCAGCCAGTGATCTATCAACCGCCGCGCGATGCTGAAGGGCCCCGGCAGCTGAATCTCTCCCGCGGCCACCTGCTCCGGTCGAAACCAGCTTGCTTCTATCAGCTCCGAGCCGTCCACCTTGACCTCACCGGCGCTGTGACGCGCGAAGAAGCCGATCATCAGCTGGCTGGGAAAGGGCCAGCTCTGGCTGCCGAAGTAGCGGACGTCGCCGATCTCGATGCCCGCCTCTTCGCCCACCTCGCGGGCCACCGCCTGCTCCAGCGTCTCACCGGGTTCCACGAACCCCGCAAGCACGCTGTAGAAAGGGCCGGCGAAGCGCCGGTTGCGGGCCAGCAACACCTCGCCCTCACGCTCTACCAGCATGATCACGGCCGGCGTGACGCGCGGGAAGTGAAGCGCGCCGCAGGTTGGGCAGGACCGTGCCATCTCGGTGCCGGAGAGCTCGGTGGGCGTCCCACAGCGGCCGCAGTAAGCGTGCCCGTGGTACCACTCCAGAGTCTGGAACGCCCGCCCGGCCGCCGCCATGAGGTGCTCGGGCAGGACGGAGTACAGCTCCCGGAGCCCCGCCACGACCAGGTCGGTGCCCAGGTCGGCCCCTTCCGGTATGGAGAGCGCGAAGCAGTCGCGATCGCCGAGCCGTCCCAGGTAGACGGCGTCCGGCGGATCCCCCAGGAGCTCGCTCAGGTGTCCGTACTCCGGCACCCGAAGGACGCCCTCGGACCGCACGGCCACCATGCGGCTGCCGGCGAAGGCGAAGGCCAGGGAGCCGGGCTTCGGACTCGCCTGCGGGTCGATGATCGGGACCAGTGAATCTGCCACCTGACAACCAGTATCGGCCGGTCAGGAGTCCGGGCGTGAGCACGCTCCCTGCCGCGTCGACCCAACTTGCGCTACATAATGACGGGCCGTCGAAAGAATCCCCCACGGCGGCGTAGTTGGAGGGATGCGCCGTGAAGATACTGGTCGGCTACGACGGGTCGGGTGAGGCTAAAAGGGCGCTCGAGTGGGCTGCCAAGCTCTACCGGGCAGAATCCGGCAGCTCGATAACAGTCATCGGGGTGGCTCCGGCGCTCGACGCCGCGCCCCGGATTCCTGACGCGGTGGATCCGACGAGCGATTTGCCCCTACACGAGCGTCAGCTGGCCGAGGCCAGCTCAATCCTGGCCGCCGCCGGCGGCGAGGCTGAGACCATCCTCCGCGTCGGTAGGCCGGCCGAGGAGATCCTCGACACCGCCGAAGAGGGCAACTTCGACCTCGTCGTCCTCGGCCACAGGGGGATGGGCGCCGCCCGCCGCTTCCTCATGGGCTCGGTCTCCGAGCGCGTGGTGCGCCACGCGACGAGACCGGTGCTCGTCGTGCCGTGAGCACCGGTCTCGGAGGCGCCTCCGTCAGCTGCAGGTGACGGTCAGCTGAGGCGTGAGGCTTGAATTGCCGGCCGCGCCTTCCCTGGAGTAGTAGTGCGCGCCGTCGCCGCTGGTGGTGGAGACACGGAAGTCGACCTCTCCATTGACGGCGGTCACGCCCTTGGTCACGTCCACGGTGTAGGTGCTGCCGGAGGCTACCGGACCCAGCGAGGCGAGGAGCACGCCGCGGGCCGGCGCGTTGCTCCAGTTGACGGTGCCCTCGCTCCAGCCCGAACCCGTGGTGTAGAAGTCGCCGCCCTTGACCGATCCGTCCGCCTTGTCGGTCAGGCGTAGCTTCGCGCTGGTGACTGTCGAGCAGCCGGTCGTGCTCAGGTTGAACTTGAGGAGGAAGTCGTCGACCGGGCTACCGTCGACCACGAGCTTGGTGTCGGCACCGTAGTTGGTTGTGCCGTTCACCTGATCCAGGGTGACATCAGCCGTTGAGTCGAAGGCAAACGTCTGGGTCGGCGGCGCCGGCGAGGTGGTCGCCGGGGCGGGAGGGCTCGACTTCCCGGACTCGTTGCCGGCGGCGTCGACGGCCGTGACCTCGTAGCTGTAGTTCTGGCTTGGGCTCACCGTGGAGTCCTGTAGCTGAGCGCCGTGCCGGGCGCCGACCCGATCTGGAGGCCGTCGCGGTAAATGCGGTAGCCGGTGACGGCGTTGTTGTCCGTGCTCGCGGTCCAGCTCAAGCCGACATCGCTCGCCGAGGCGGACATGACTTTGAGACTCCCTGGAACGGTGGGCGCCTGTGAGTCTGGCGCGGCGCCGACGCTGGCGCAGACGACCGCCAGCTGGGGAACCAGCCCGGTGTTGCCTGCGGCTCCTTCCTTCGAGTAGTAGTGGGCGCCGTCGCTGCTGGTGGTGGAGACCCTGAAGTCGACCTCGCCGTTGAGGGCGGTCACGCCCTTGGTTACGTCCACGGTATATGTGCTGCCGGAGGCGACCGCCCCCAGCGAGTTGAGGAGAACGCCGCGGG
>CATPBP010000098.1 GCA_955652675.1 Candidatus Dormiibacterota bacterium | reverse complement strand
CCCCGGCCGGCACCAGCGCCGCGAGGCGCTCGCATTTATCGCGGCGCTGGGCCACCAGCAGGTAGCGGACCGCGTTGCCCAGCGCCTCCTTGGCTCGATTGACGAGGACCGCCGCGTGGCCTACAGAAGTTCCGAGGACGTCGGCGACCTCACGAGTCGAGAGCTCCCGGCGCAGGCAGAGATCTAGCACCGCGTACTGCCTCGGCTCCAGGCTCGAGGCCGCGGCCCAGACGAGCTCGGCGGACTCTCTGCTGGTCGCCTCCTGTTCGGGACCGAGGCCGGGAGCGGCCAGGTCGTAGTGGTCCTCGACCTGGTCCACCGGACGGGTGCGCGTCAGCTGGTTGGTGGCCAGGTTATGGGCGATCGTGAAGAGCCAGGCCTTGACGCCGCCGGGATCGCGGAGCGTCTCCCGCCGCTCCCAGGCGCGCACGAAGGTGGTCTGCACGAGGTCCTCGGCGGCGAAGGGATCCCTCACGTAGCGGGCGAGGTGGTCGTAGATTCCAGGCATATGTCGGTCGTAGAGGGCCGCGAGCGCGGACTGGTCGCCCTGACCCAGGGCCGCGCCCAACGCGGCGTCGGACGCCTCTTCAAGCGCCTGCGTACGCGGCTCTGCTTGCGCCGTGGAGCGATAGGACCCTTTCATCAGGCTCACGACACAAACCCGCCGGTGGCCGCCGGATTACGCCGAGACCGCTGAAAATCTTCGATGGCGGCGTCCGGGGCCTTCTCCCGGCAGCCAGCCTTTGTTTCGGCCAACACTTGCGATCAGAGCGTTGGGGATCGCGGCGAATATCCTGCAGTTGACCGGTTAAGACTGCGGTCAGGGTGGAGCGGAAACCTCCACCGGCTCCTCGGCCGCTGACGGGATATCGCCCTCGTGGCGACGCTTGAGGGCTGGCGCGACTACGCGGACGACGACTATCTGGATCGCCGAGCCGACGGGTACCGCCACCAGCGCGCCCCAGATCCCGGCCAGTGCGGCGCCCACGATCAGCGCCAGGAGGACCGAGAAGGGCCGCAGCCCGGTCTGCCGCTTCATCACCACCGGCGTCAGCACGTTGGATTCCAGCTGCTGCAGCGCCAGGAAGACGACGGCGACTATGAGCGGATAGGCGGGGCCGATGGTGAAGCCCAGCAGCACCGCGGGCACAGCGCCGAGAAAGGGCCCGAGGAGCGGGATCAGCTCGCAGAGACCGGCGAACACGCCCAGCACCAGGGGGCCAGGCAGCCGCAGCGCCCAGCAGGCCAGCGTGGCCAGGGTTCCTATCGCGATCATGTTGATCGCCACCCCGCGGACGTAGCCGGCGAACGCGCGGCTGGCCTCCACGGTGAGGGCTCCGACCAGCTCCCGGCGTCGGGGGGAGAACAGGCTGAGAACGAACGCGCGCAGATCCCCGCTCGCAGCCATCCAGGTGACGCTCAAAAGGAAGATGGAGACGAGGTCGCCCAGGAGGCCGGCCAGTCCGCCGCCTAGCTGGAGCACCCCCCCGGCGAAGCCGCCCACGGCGCCAAGTAGCGTTCCGGCGAGCTGGCCCAACCGATCGCCGGTGAGGTTGAACGCGCTCACTGACGAATTGATGGTGTTGATGATCTGGGCGCTGTAAGTCGGAAGCAACGCCAGGTCGTGGATAACCGGCCCAGAAAGAACCGTGACCAGCACCACGATCGCCCCGATTAGCCCACCGTACATGGCGCCGATCCCCACCCAGAAGGGAAGGCCGAGCCGCTGAATCAGGGACGCGCCCGGGCGCAGGCCCTCGGCCAGGATGATGGCCGTGAGCACCAGCAGGAACTGGTTGAACAGGTGCCAGACCAGCCAGACGGACAGGGCCACTCCGAGGAGGGCCGTGCCAGCCAGGACCAGTGTGCGAACAGTAACCGGCTGGATGGTGACCGTAGTGCTGGTTCGCGCCGCAGGACGGGGTGCCCCTGCTGCGGCGGGTCGAGGTTGATCGGCCACCCGCAGATTCTGAGGCACCACCGGTCGATTCGGCCCGATCGTCAGCACAATGCAGTGCATCCAGAGGAGGAACCGCAGTGCCCTTTGTCGACATCAGCAGCCTGGAGGTGATTCAGCCCGCGCCCGGCTGGTCTGGACGGTGCTTCCACTCACCGAGCATGACCTTCTATCGCCTCAGGGGGCCTTTGGAACGGTTAGGAGCTGGCCCGGTTCGCTGCTCGAGCTTCCCTGGCCTTGACCAGGGCCTGGCGGCGTCGTTCGAGGAGTTGCGGGTCGGTGATCCTGCCTCGCGTCCTGGTCGCCGGCGATGCCGAGCGCCGGCCGAGAGTCCTCGTCCCGCTGCCCAGGGCATTGCTGACCCGGCGCAGGATGGAGCGCAGGGTGCGCTCAACGGTCCCGGAGGTGGCGCTGGCGGCCTGCCGGCTGAGCTGATCGACCTGGCGCCGAAGCCGGCGGTTCTCCTCGATAAGGGCGGAGATCATCCGGTCCAGGTCGGCGACAACTTGCTCAATGGGCTGGCGCGGTCCGCGGCTCCGCCGCCTCGCCGATGGAGCCTCCGCGTCACGGTTGCGCACCGCCCGGCGGCGCGGGGCTAGCGTTTGCTCTCAGGTCGACCACAACCACGTCATGCCCGCGTTGCAGCAGCTCGGCCTCGACGAGATGCCAGTACCAGGCGCTGCCACCAGCCCCGGGTATCAGCACGTAGGTCACGTCGGTCACCATACCGCCCTGCGTCGAAATTGGCTGCACGTGGGGGAGGCAACTCCCCCACGGGACTCCTTAACAACCACTGTTCCGGTTTTGGACGGCCGCTCATAGCCTGGACCTCCCGAACAACTCAGGAGGTCTTTGCAGTGTCCCCAGAAGCGATCCAACCAATCCAGGAGATCCTGAATCGCTGGGTGCTCACCGGCCAGGCGCTGGTCGCCTCGATCGGAGCCCTGGCCTTCGTCATGGCCTT
>CATPBP010000097.1 GCA_955652675.1 Candidatus Dormiibacterota bacterium | reverse complement strand
GTGCACGCCGGGTACATCACTGGACAGAGCATCGGCGTCGACGGCGGCGCAGTGCGAGGTGTGCACTGAACCTCTTGTGCCGAGGTCCACGACACTAGAGACATGCCGATCCGCTTTGCCGAACGAATGGAACGCCTGGGCACCGAGGGGGCCTTCGAGGTGCTCGCTCGCGCCCGCCGCCTGGAGGCCACCGGCCGGGAAATCGTCCACCTCGAGATCGGGGAGCCGGACTTCGCGACACCCGACAACATCACCGAGGCGGCCATCTCGGCCCTTCACGCCGGCTTCACCCACTACACGCCGGCCGGCGGCATCCTGGAAGCTCGCCAAGCAGTAGCCGGGTTCGTCAGCCGGCGCCTGGGAATCGAAACCGATCCCCTGGAGGTCGTCCTGGTGCCAGGCTCCAAGAACGTCCTGCTCTTCGTTCTGCTCGCCTGCGCGGAACCCGGGGACGAGGTGATCTTCCCTGACCCCGGCTACCCGGTCTACGCGTCGCTGGTCAATTTCCTCGGCGCCGTGCCGGTACCTGTCAGGCTGCGCGAGGACCGCAACTTCCGCATGGACCTGGACGAGCTCGCGTCGCTGGTCACGCCCAGGACCCGCATCCTGATCCTCAACACGCCCCAGAATCCGACCGGCGGCGTACTGACGAGGGAGGACGTGGAGTTCGTCTCCCGGCTCGCCGTGGAGCACGACCTGCTCGTGGTCGCCGACGAGATCTACTCCCAGATCGTCTACGGCTTCGACCACGTGTCGGTGCTCTCGCAGCCGGGCATGAAGGAACGAACGGTTCTGATGGACGGGATGTCCAAGGCATACGCGATGTGTGGCTGGCGCCTTGGATACGGGGTCGCGCCGAGGGAGCTGGCCGCAGGCATGGAAACGCTGATGATCAACTCCTCCTCGTGCGCCGCGGCGTTCGCCCAGATGGCTGTGATAGAAGCCTTCGAGTCGCCGGAGTCAGAGGCGGCCGTGGCCCGCATGGTCTCCCAGTTCGAGCGCCGCCGCGACCTGGTGGTCGACGCCCTCAACTCGATGCCGGGCGTGCGGTGTCAGCGCCCCGAGGGCTCCTTCTACGCCTTCCCCAATGTGGAGGGAACCGGCCTCGGCGAGCGCGAGCTGGCGGACGGCCTGTTGCAGGAGGCTGGGGTGGCCCTGCTTCCGGGCACGGCCTTCGGGGCGGCGGGAGCCGGATTCCTCCGACTGGCCTACACGCAGGGGGAGGCGGACCTGCGCAAGGGACTTGAGCGGATGGGCAACTACCTCCAGGACCACCGGAGCTGACATCCCCCTGGCGTGGACCGCGCGTGGACCCACGGCTTAGCCTGAGATTGTCGCAGGGGATCTGCATTTAGGAGCGCCATGTCTGAGCAAACCGCCGGTCAGGACATAGAGACCCTTTTCCTGGAGCAGCGGCGCTACCCGCCGCCGCCGGAGTTCGCGAAGCAGGCCAACGCCCAGCCCGACATACACACCAAGAAGCTGGACGAGTTCTGGCGGGAAGAGGGCGAGAAGCGGGTGAGCTGGTTCAGCCCCTTCGACCAGGTGTACGAGTGGGAGCCGCCCTACGCCAAGTGGTTCCTCGGCGGCAAGCTCAACGTCTGCTACAACTGCGTCGACCGGCACGTGGAGGCGGGCCGGGGGGACAAGGTCGCCTTCTACTGGGAGGGGGAGCCCGAGGAGGAGCGGCGCACGCTCAGCTTCGCCGACCTGCAGGCGGAGGTTGTGAGGTTCGCCAACGGCCTCAAGAAGCTGGGGGTAGAAAAGGGGACCCCGGTCGCGATCTACATGGGGATGGTCCCAGAGCTGCCCGTGGCCATGCTCGCCTGCGCCAGGCTCGGCGCTCCCCACACGGTGATCTTCGGCGGCTTCAGCGCCGACTCTCTGTCGGACCGCGTCAACGATATGGAATGCGAGGTCCTGGTCACCCAGAACGAGGGCTGGCGGCGCGGCAATCGAGTCCCGCTGAAGAAGACCTCGGACGAGGCGATGGACCGGTCGCCTTCGGTCAAGCAGTGCGTCGTCTACAGGCGGACCGACGGCGAGGTGGACATGCGCGACGGGCGCGACCTCTGGTGGGACCAGCTTCTGGAGGACGTCTCAGACGATCCCGACTCCTGTCCCTGCCAGGAGATGGATTCCGAGGACCTGCTCTACCTGCTCTACACGAGCGGCACGACCGCCAAGCCCAAGGGCATCGTCCACACCACCGGCGGCTACCTGACCGGCGTGGCTACCACCCACCACTACGTCTTCGACGTCAAGCCGGACTCCGTCTACTGGTGCGCGGCCGACATCGGCTGGGTCACCGGACACAGCTACATCGTCTACGGTCCGCTCTGCAACGGCACCACCGGGGTCGTCTACGAGGGCACCCCGGACTTCCCCGACAAGGACCGCTGGTGGGCGATCGTCGAGCGGTACAAGGTCGACATCCTCTACACCGCGCCGACCGCGATCCGGAGCCAC
This sequence comes from Candidatus Dormiibacterota bacterium, assembly GCA_955652675.1. GTDB lineage: Bacteria > Chloroflexota > Dormibacteria > Dormibacterales > Dormibacteraceae > Nephthysia. The sequence continues at coordinate 14,995 of CATPBP010000097.1, read as the reverse complement.
ATGAAGTGGGGGCCGGAGTACGCGAAGAAGCACGACCTCAGCTCGCTGCGGGTGCTGGGGACGGTCGGCGAGCCGATCAATCCCGAGGCCTGGGTCTGGTACCACGAGAACATCGGCAGAGGGCGCTGCCCGGTGGTCGACACCTGGTGGCAGACCGAGACGGGGATGATCATGATCACCCCGCTGCCGGGAATCACCACGCTGAAGCCCGGCTCGGCCACCAAGCCCTTTCCCACGGTCGACGCTGCAGTCTTCAACGAGAAAGGCGAGTCGGTCCCGCCAGGGGGTGGGGGCTACCTCGTGATCCGGGAGCCCTGGCCCGCCATGCTGCGCGGCATCCACAAGGACCACGAACGCTACGTCAAGACCTACTGGTCGAAGTACCCGAACGTTTACTTCGTCGGCGACGGGGCGCGCGTGGACGAGGACGGCGACTTCTGGCTCCTGGGCCGCATCGACGACGTCATGAACGTCTCCGGCCATCGCATCTCGACCATCGAGGTGGAGTCGGCCCTGGTCGACCACCCGCGGGTGGCCGAGGCTGCCGTCTGCGGGCGGGCCGACAAAACCACGGGCCAGGCGATCGTCGCCTACGTGACCCTCAAGGGCGGCGACGAAGGTTCGCCGGAGATGCTTCGCGAGCTGCGCATCCACGTGGGCCAGAGGATCGGGAAGTTCGCCGCCCCGGCCAACATCGTCTTCACCCCCGAGCTGCCCAAGACGAGGTCGGGAAAGATCATGCGCCGTCTCCTGCGCGACGTGGCCGAGAACCGCGAGCTCGGTGACACGACGACGCTCGCCGACTCCGCCGTGGTGGAGGAGCTCGCCAAGCGCGGCCGCGAGGAGGCGAAGACCGAGGAGTAGACGGAGAGCCTTCCGAGCTAGTCAAAACCTGGCGGGGTCTGGAACCCGAATCCGGGCTGCGCCTCCAGCTCTTCCGCCAGGTCGAGAAGCTCTGACTCCCCCTGGAACCGGCCGATCAGCTGTACGCCGACCGGCAGTCCTTCATTGAGCCCGGCAGGGAGGCAGACGGCAGGGAGCCCGGCGTAGCTCACGGGCAGCATGAACTGCGTGTAGCCGAGCCAGTCCTCGGAGAGGAAGGCCGGGACCTCCGGAATCGGCATCGGCCGCCGTCCCAAGGCGGGGGTGAGAATGGCGTCGTGATCGCGCAGCACCTCGTGCAAGACCTGGGCGGCGGCAAGGCCGCTCTCCAGCGCGGAGAGGAACTGCTGCGCTTTGATCTCCCGCCCGCGCGCTATGAGCCGTCCTGCGGGCGCCCCGTACTCACCCGGCTCCCCCGGCATTGTGGACACGCTGGCAGGCCGTACCACCTGGTACGAGCGCGCCACCGGCAGCGGATCCCAGGAGATCGAGGCGAGCCGGTGGCCGGCGGCCTCCAACCGGCTGGCGGCCCTCTCACAGGCGTCCTGGCCGGCGGGGTCCACCGCCAGCAGCGTATCCCGGACCACGGCCAGGCGCAGGTGGCGCCGTGGTCCAGCCGCGGGACCCGTTGACTGGTGCGGCCGGCCCGCCATGACGTCCAGGGCCAGGCGAAGGTCGCCGGCCCGCCGAGCCAGGGGGCCTCGGACGCTGAGGCGCGTCGGGTCAGGCTCCTCGGTCGGGACGGCGCCGAGGGAGGGGCGCAGCCCGGCGACGCCGCAGCAGGCGCTGGGGATGCGTATCGAGCCACCCATGTCGTCCCCGAAGGCGATGGTGGAGAGCCCGGCCGCCACGGCGGCGGCGCTGCCGCCGCTGGATCCTCCCGGCGTGAAGCCGCGCCGCCAGGGGTTCTGGGTTGGGGGGAAGATCTCATTCGAGGTCCCGATCGAGGCCGCCAGTTCGGGCAGGTTGGTCTTGCCCATGACGACCGCGCCCGCGGCCCGCGCCCAGCGCACCTGGAGGGCGTCCTCGTCCGCGACTCGATCTCGCCATTTGGGGGAGCCGTAAGTCCACGGCATCCCGCGTACCGGATAGGTGTCCTTCACGGCCAGGGTGACGCCAGCCAGCGGCCCCTCACCGGCAGGCGAGGGTTCGCCGACGTGGACATAGGCGGCGAGGTCGGGGTTGTAGCGTCGGATGCGCTCCAGGTGGCGGTGCGCCGGCAGGTCGCGGTCCAGCTCGCCCCCTTCCACCAGCCGCGTCAGCTCGCGGGCGCTGAGCCAGGCGACGTCGTGGTTCATGGCGGATTATTGTCAGCGCATGACCATCGTTTGGACCGGACGCCCAGAGGCTGACCAGCTGCTGGAGAAGGATCCGCTGGCCCTGCTCATCGGCCTGGTGCTCGACCAGCAGGTAAAGATGGAAAAGGCGTTCAGCGGACCATATGAGCTGAAGCAGCGCCTGGGCCACCTCGACGCCGGGCGTATCGCCCTCATGGAGCCGGAGGCGCTCGACGCCGTCTTCCGAGAGCGGCCCGCGCTGCATCGCTTCCCTGGGAACATGGCCCGCAGGGTCCAGAAGCTCTGCCAGATCATCGCCAGCGAGTACGGCGGCGACGCCGGCGCCGTATGGCGCGACGTGGCCGACGGCGATGAGCTGGCGCGCCGCGTCACCGCCCTTCCCGGCTTCGGAGACATGAAGGCGAAGATCACCATCTCGGTGCTCGCCAAGAAGTTCGGGATCCGCCCTCCTGGCTGGGAGCGCCACGCCGCCGACTGGCACACCGTCGCCGACGTCGACTCAGTGGAGTCCATGGCCCACGTCCGCGACATCAAGCGCCAGATGAAGGCCGGGGGCAAGGCTTAAGAGAGGAGAGGCATTCCCTCCCCTTACAGCCCCCCTACAAGGGGAGGAACAGAGTTCTCAGCGGAGCAGGAAGCCGGTGGGGAGGGGGTCGTCTGGCTCCAGGATGAACTCGTGGTGGCCGGTCAGGTGGGCCGAGCCTTCGACCTCGGTGACCACCGCGGGGATGCTGCCAACCTCGGCGTCGCCCACGACGCGGCCCAGGAAGACCGTGTCCACGATGCCGCGGTGCCGCAGGGTCTCGCCGCGTGGCAGCTCGCCGGTGAGGTCGAGGAGTGCCAGGCGCGCGGAGGTGCCGCTCCCGCATGGCGAGCGGTCGACCTCGCCGTCCGCGAAGACCGTCACGTTTCGCTCTCCCTCCGTCCAGATGACGCCGTAGACGCCGTTCAGCTCCGGCTCCAGAGGGTGCGTCACCCAACCGGCCTGGTTCAGCTCCTCTTTGATCTGCCGGCCCTGGCGTATCAGCTCGGGGAGCCGCTCGACGCTCAGGGCGGACTGCGCGATTGCGTAGAAGGCCCCTCCGAAGGCGACGTCCACCGAGCAGCCCGCCACGTTCGATTGGCGGCGCAGCACAAAAGAGGGGACGTTGCGAAAGGCGACGCTCTCGACGCGTCCGGCGCGTACACGGGCCCGCGTCTCCAGGCGGCCGGAAGGCGCGTCGACCACAACCAGGTTCTCGCCCTCTCTGGCCGCCAGCCGCCCGCTCTCCAGCGCCCAGGAGACCAGCGCGATGGTGCCGTGTCCGCAGGCGGTCGAAAAGCCGGCGTTGTGGAAGAAGACCACGCCGAGGTCCGCGCCGCCGTCCTCCGGTTCGGTCACGAAACACCCGTACATGTCCCCGTGGCCGCGAGGCTCGTTGACCAGGAGCCGGCGCTCATGGTCCAGGTTTGCGGCGGCCCATCGTCGCTTCTCCAGGATGGTTCGGCCCTGCAGGGCCGGTATCCCGTCCGTGACGATGCGAAAGGGTTCCCCAGCGGCGTGGTAGTCGGTGCTGGTGATCCGGACCGATGACTGGCCGCGTCCGCCCACCACGACCCGATGATAGACTCGACCCCCTGTGGCGCCGAGATGGCGCTCGCGAGATCAGACGAGCCGAGATCAGCAGAGACAAAGAGAGACTAGAGAGATGAGCGGAGCTTCCCCATCCGCGGCTGAGGCGCGCGCCCTCGGCGCGGCCCATGAGCTGGTTCCCGTGCACCGGGAGTTGCTCGCCGACATGCTGACCCCCGTGCTGGCGCACTCGCTGCTCTGCCCGGGGGACGAACCCGGTTTCCTGCTGGAGAGCGTGCTGGGCGGGGAGCACCTGGCCCGGTACTCCTTCATCGGGTACCGGCCGCGCAGCCTCGACCTCGGCCAGGGCGACCCGCTGCCGGCCCTTGCCGAGGTGGCCGCAGAGAGCGTGGCTCATGTCCCCGGTCTACCTCGATTCCTGGGGGGCGCGGTCGGCTACCTGGGCTACGAGACCTCCCGGCAGTTCGAGCGGCTGCCCGCCTCGGAGGGAGCCCCGCCGCCGCTGCCGGAGAGCGCCTTTCTGCTGACCGAGAACCTGGCGGTCTTCGACCACGTCCGCCAGCGGCTTCTGCTGATAACCCTGCACCGGCCCGGCCGGGAATCATACGAAGCCGCCACGGCCCGGCTGGACGAGATGGAGGAGCGGTTGCAGGCTCGGCCCGGGCCACCGCCGCGACCGCCACGGGTCAACGGCGCCGGCTGGCGCTCGAACGTGACCCGTGGCCAGTACGAGTCCATGGTGGACGCCGCCAGGGAGCACATCCTGGCCGGCGACGCCTTCCAGGTGGTGCTCTCGCAGCGCTTCTCGAAGCCGCTCGCCGCGAGGCCTTTCGACGTCTATCGCCAGCTGCGCGGCATCAACCCGTCGCCCTACATGTATTACCTCTCACTTGGAGGCGGCCGCCACATAGTGGGCACCTCGCCGGAGCTGCTGGTGCGCGTTGAGGGCGACCGGGTGGAGACGCATCCCCTCGCCGGCACGCGCAGGCGGGGGACCGATGGGGAGCAGGACGAAGCGCTGGAGCGAGAGCTCAAGGCCGACGAGAAGGAGCGCGCCGAGCACGTGATGCTGGTCGACCTCGGCCGCAACGACGTCGGCAGGGTGGCCGCCCCCGGGAGCGTGCGCGTGGAGCGCCTCATGGACGTCGAGCGCTACTCGCACGTGATGCATCTGAGCTCGCTCGTGAGCGGTCAGCTGGCAACCGGCCGGAGCTCGCTCGAGGCCCTCCGCGCGGCCTTCCCGGCGGGGACCGTGTCGGGCGCGCCGAAGATCCGGGCCATGGAGATCATCGCGGCACTGGAGCCCGAGCAGCGCGGCTGCTACGCCGGGGCGCTCGGCTACGTGGGCTTCGGCGGCAACCTCGACCTCGCGATCACCCTGCGCACCATCGTGATCGCAGGTGGAACCGCCTACGTGCAGGCGGGCGCCGGGGTCGTGGCCGACTCGGACCCGGCCCGGGAGTTCGAAGAGACCCTGGAAAAGGCGGGAGCCATGTTCGCCGCCATCGAGCGGGCGGAGGCCCACCAGTGAGAGGCCGTGTCGCCGTGATCGACAACTACGACTCCTTCACCTACAACCTGGTGCAGTACCTGGCGGAGCTGGGGGTCGAGCCGGAGGTCTTCCGCAACGACGCCGTCCCGGTCGACCGGCTTCGCGGCTATTCGGCCCTCGTCGTCTCGCCGGGGCCCGGCACACCGGCGGAGTCCGGGATCACGATCGAGGCCATCCGGTGTCTGTCGGGCAGCATGCCCATCCTGGGCGTCTGTCTGGGGCACCAGGCTCTGGCCGAAGCGTTCGGTGGCCGGGTGGTCCGGCACAAGCCGGTGCACGGGAAAACCTCGCTCGTCAGGCACGACGGCGGTCAGCCCTACTCCGGCATCGCCGACCCCTTCCCGGCCGGACGCTACCATTCGCTGGTCGTGGAGCGAGACTCTCTGCCGGGAGAGCTCGAGATCTCGAGCTGGACCGAGGACGGGGTGGTGATGGGTCTCCGGCACCGTTCGCACCCCACCTACGGGGTGCAGTTCCACCCCGAATCGGTGCTAACCGGCGACGGCAAGCGCTTGCTGACCAATTTCCTCGCGCTGTGATCGAGTACCTGAACCGCCTCGCGCGTGGGGAGAGCCTGAAGGAGTCGGAAGCCTCGCGGGCGATGGAGCTGATCATGCGCGACGAGGCGACGCCGAGCCAGATCGCCGGGTTCATAGTCGCCCTCCGGCTCAAGGGCGAGACCGTCGACGAGATCGCCGGGCTGGCTCGAACGATGCGGTCCATGGCCACGCCCATCGACGTGGATGATGCCGGGTCGCTGCTGGACACCTGCGGCACGGGCGGCGACGGCTCCGGCAGCTTCAACATCTCGACGCTCTCGGCGATCGTGGCGGCCGCCTGCGGCGCCAGGGTAGCCAAGCACGGCAACCGGGCCGCCTCCTCGACCTGTGGCAGTGCCGACGTGCTGGAGGCGCTCGGCGTCCGCATCGACCTGCCCCCCGCCGGGGTGGCGGCGTGCATCCGGGAAGCCGGCATCGGCTTCCTCTTCGCTCCTGTCTTCCACCCCTCCTTCCGGTTCGCCGCGGTGCCAAGACGTGAGCTGGGGATCAGGACCGTCTTCAACGTGCTGGGTCCACTCTGCAACCCGGCCGGGGCCGGCCGCCAGGCGCTGGGCGTGCCCGAGCAGAAGCTGGCGGAGAAGATGGCCGACGTGCTGGCTCGGCTGGGCGTGGAGCGGGCGCTCGTCCTCCATGCCGAGGGCCTGGACGAGCTGAGCACCACGGGGCCCTCGCTGGTCATCGAGATGCTCGGCGGGGAGCGCCGCTCCTACCAGCTCGACCCGCTCGAGCTGGGCCTGCGGCGGGCCTCGCGTGACGAGCTTCGCGGAGGTGGGCCGGCCGAGAACGCGACAATCGCCCGAGAGGTGCTGGAGGGGGCGGGGGGACCTCGGCGGGACATCGTCCTCCTGAACGCCAGCGCCGCCCTGAGGGCCGCCGGACTGGCCCGGGACTGGCGGGAGGGGATCGCTCTTGCCGCCGAGGCGATCGATCGGGGTGGCGCCGCCGGCGTGCTCGACCGCTGGGCCAGCCTCTCCCAGACCAAGGCGTCGTGAGCGGGGCCCCCGGCGGGCTCCTGGAGCGTCTCCTGACCGAGGCTCGTGCCGAGGTGGAGGCGAGGAAGGAGGCTGCGCCGCTTCACCGGCTGGAGCGGCTGGTGACGGCCCTCCCGCCCTGCCGCGACCTGGCCGGCGCGCTGCGCCGCGACCGGCTCACTGTGATCGCGGAGATGAAGGCGAGGACGCCGGTGATGGGCTCTTTGAGCTCGGATTACGTCCCCGGCCGGCTGGCGGCCGTCTACTCGGCGGCGGGCGCGGCGGCGCTCTCCGTCCTCTGCCAGGCGACCAGCTTCGGGGGCCGCCCCGAGCACCTTTCGGAGGCCCGTGGAGTCACCGACCTGCCCATCCTGCGCAAGGACTTCGTGGTGGACGAGTACCAGATCTTCGAGGCCAGGGCCTACGGCGCCGACGCGATCCTCCTGATCGTCGCCGCCGCCTCCGCGGAGCGACTCCGTGAGCTGCTGGGAGTGGTGAGGCGCATCGGGATGGAGGCCCTCGTGGAGGTCAGGGACGAGGAGGAGATGGAGGTCGCGGTAGGGGCGGGTGCCGGCGTGGTCGGCGTCAACCATCGCGACCTGCGGACGTTCGAGGTCGACCTCGGTCTCAGCGGACGCCTGAGGCCCCTCCTCGGCGCGGACGCGGTCTTCGTCGCCGAGAGCGGCGTTCACAGCGCGGAGGATGCCCGCCAGCTCCGCGGCGTGGGCGTCGACGCCATCCTGGTCGGCGAGGCGCTGATGCGGGCGCCGGATCCCGCCGCCAAGCTGCGCGAGCTCGCGGTGTGACCCAGATCAAGATCTGCGGGATCTGCGACCTCGAGGGGGCGGAGGTCGCCGCCGAAGCCGGGGCCGACCTGATCGGATTCCACTTCTGCTCGAGCCCGAGACAAATCACGCCGCAGCAGGCGCGGGAGATCGTCGATGCTCTCGGCGGCCGCCGGCCCCGGCTGGTGGGGGTCTTCATCGACCAGGCGGAGGCGGAGGTCGAGGAGACGGCCGCTTCCGTAGGGCTCGACATCGTCCAGCTCCACGGTTCGGAGGCGCCGGGTTTCCGCTCCAGCCGTCCCGTGATGAAGGTGCTGAAGGTGCGCGACGGGCAGGTGCCGCCGAGCGAGGAGTGGCCGGAGCCGATCCTCCTCGACTCCTGGTCCGCTGACCAGCGGGGCGGCACCGGCCGCTCCTGGGACTGGGAGAGGGCGCGGGAACTGGCCGGACGCCGCCAGGTCTTCTTCGCCGGCGGTCTCAACGCAGGCAACGTGACGGCCCTGGTCCGGAGCATCCGCCCCTATGGTGTCGACGTCTCGAGCGGTGTCGAGAGGGCGACCCGAGTCAAGGATGCGGCCCTCGTCAGCGCTTTCGTGCAAGCTGTTAAGGAGGCGGATGAAGGGTAGGTTTGGCGCTTACGGCGGGCAGTACGTTCCCGAGACGCTCATGTCGGCTCTTGAGGAGCTGGACGGCGCCTGGCGGGAGGCATGGCACGACCCCGGCTTCCAGCTGGAGCTGAAGGCGCAGCTGCACGCCTTCGTCGGCCGGCCGACCCCCCTGTACGCGGCCGAGCGGCTGACCGAGCACTTCGGGGGCGCCGTCATCCACCTCAAACGCGAAGACCTCTGCCACACGGGCGCACACAAGCTGAACAACGCCCTCGGCCAGGCCCTGCTGGCCCGGCGCATGGGCAAGCGCCGCATCATCGCTGAGACGGGCGCCGGCCAGCACGGCGTCGCCACGGCAGCCGTCTGTGCGCGCTTCGGTCTCGACTGCACCGTCTACATGGGCTCAGAGGACATGCGGAGGCAAGAGCTGAACGTCCGCCGGATGCGACTTCTCGGCGCGGAGATTCGAGAGGTGACCGCCGGCAGCGCCACGCTCAAGGAGGCGATCTCGGAAGCGATCCGCGACTGGGTGACGAACGTGGGGGAGACGCACTACATCATCGGCTCGGTGGTCGGACCGCATCCCTACCCGGAGATGGTCAGAGACCTCCAGCGCGTAATCGGGGACGAGGCGCGCGACCAGTACCTGATCGCCGAAGGCCGCCTTCCCGACGTGGTGGTCGCCTGCGTGGGGGGCGGCTCCAACGCGATCGGGATGTTCACCGCTTTCATCGAGGACCGTAAGGTGCGGCTGGTGGGGGTCGAGGCGGGCGGAAGCGGTCCGGGGAGGGGGCGCAACGCGGCCAGCCTGGTGGGCGGCCGCCCCGGCGTCCTGCACGGCAGCTTCTCCTACCTGCTCCAGGACCCCGACGGCCAGGTCGAAACGACGGAGTCGGTCTCCGCCGGCCTCGACTACCCGGGCGTCGGGCCGGAGCACTCCCTGCTCCGGGACATCGGGCGTGCGGAGTACGTGGCCGTCACCGACGCCGAGGCGGTCGCGGCGTTCAAGCTGTGCTCCCGACTGGAGGGGATCATGCCCGCGCTGGAGCCCGCCCACGCCCTGCACCACGCAGGCCGGCTGGCGGGCCGGCTGGGCCCGGACGGTCGCGTGCTGGTCTGCCTCAGCGGTCGAGGCGACAAGGACATGGAATCGGTGGACGGGTTCCAGGAGCCGGCCGAGATCGAGGTGGGGAGGCGGGTATGAGCTCCACACGCGCCACCAGCCGCCTGGAAGAGAGATTGCGGGCGAACGGCGACCTGAAGCTCATCCCCTACGTGATGGCGGGCTACCCGGATGCCGCGGCCTCGATAGAGCTGGGCAGGGCCTACGCCCGGGCGGGTGCTGCCGCGGTCGAGGTGGGCATTCCCTTCAGCGATCCGCTGGCTGACGGCCCGGCGGTCCAGCGAGCGGGCGAGGTTGCGCTGCGGAATGGCATGACGGTGGCGGGCGCCCTCGAGGTGGCCGGTCGGGTGGCCGATCAGGGAGTGCCCGTCGTCCTCATGACGTACGTCAACCCCGTGCTCGCCCACGATCCGCGCCGGCTGGCTGCGGAGGCGGCCGAGGCCGGGGTGGCGGGGGTGATCATTCCCGACCTTCCCGCGGAGGAGGCGGAGCCGGTCACCGGCTGGCTGCGCTCCGCTGGTCTCGACACCATCTTCCTGGTGGCGCCCACCAGCCCGGACTCGCGCCTGATGTCGATCGCCGAGCGCTCCAGCGGGTTCGTCTACTGCGTGACCCTCACGGGGGTCACCGGAGCGCGGGCGGAGCTGGACCCCGGCCTGGACCGGCTCCTGGAGCGAGTCCGGCGGTCCACGCCGCTGCCAATCGCTGCCGGCTTCGGCATCTCGCGACCCGAGCACCTGGCGAGGCTGCGCGGCAAGGTCGACGCGGCGATCGTGGCCAGCGCCCTTCTCAACCGGTTGCACGAGGGCGGCGACCCGGTCGCCCTGGTGGAGGAGCTGCTGGCCGGGTGCCGGTAAGAGGAATCCGGGGCGCGACCACCGCCGCGCGGAACGATGCCGCCGCCATCGTGGAGGCCACCGCCGAGCTGCTCGGCGAGCTGGTGGCCCTCAACGAGATCGACGCCGAGGAGATCGCCTTCGCCTATTTCACGACGACCAGGGATCTGGACGCGGAGTTTCCCGCGCTGGCGGCCCGCCAGCTTGGCTGGCTCGATGTCCCGCTGCTCTGCGGCCATGACATGGACGTCCAGCAGCCCAACCCTCGTGGGGTTCCTCACTGCATCCGCATCGCGCTCCTTTACAACACGGACCGCGCGCAGAGCGAGATGCGCCACGCCTACCTGCGCGGCGCCGAGGCGATCAAGCAGGACCTGGAGGCCATGCGCGGGCTGCAGGGGGTGATGGCGCCGTGATCATCGTCATGTCGCGGCGGGCGACCGAGCCGCAGGTGCAGGCGGTGGTCGACCGGGTGCGCGAGATCGGACTGCGTCCCGAGGTCTCCCGTGGGGAGGACCGTTCCGTGGTGGGGGTGATCGGCGGCAACGCCTACGCCTACCGCGAAGCGTTTTCGCACCTGCCCGCGATCCAGGAGATCGTGCAGATCACCAAGCCTTTCAAGCTCGCCAGCCGCGAGTTCCAGCCCCACAACACGGTGGTCGACGTGGCCGGCGTCCCCATCGGCGGTGAGGAGCTGGTGGTAATGGCCGGTCCCTGCTCGGTCGAGGGTGAGGAGATGCTCCTGGAGACGGCCCGCTTCGTCGCCTCCCAGGGTGCCCGCATCCTCCGAGGCGGCGCCTTCAAGCCGCGCACCTCTCCGTACAGCTTTCAGGGCCTGGGGGAGGCGGGCCTGCGCATGCTCGCGACGGCGCGGGAGGAAACCGGCCTGCGGGTGGTCAGCGAGGTCATCGCTCCCGCCGACGTGGAGCTCCTGGTCGGCTACGTCGACATGCTTCAGGTGGGTACGCGGAACATGCAGAACTACGCCCTTCTCCAGGAGGTGGGGAGGACCGGGAAGCCGGTACTTCTCAAGCGCGGCATGTCCTCGACCATCGAGGAGTGGCTTCTGGCGGCCGAGTATGTGCTCAGCCAGGGGAACCGCGACGTGGTGCTCTGCGAAAGGGGCATCCGAACCTTTGAGCAGGCGACCCGGTTTACGCTGGACCTAAACGCGGTCCCGCTGGTCCGGGAGCTCTCCCACCTGCCGGTGGTCGTAGACCCATCCCAGGGCACAGGGCGGTGGTCCCTGGTGAAGCCGATGTCTCTTGCCGCGGTGATGGCGGGAGCCAACGGCCTCATCGTGGAGGTGCACCCCAAACCGGATGAGGCTCTCAGCGACGGCGGCCAGTCCCTCGACTTCGACACCTTCCGGCGGCTGATGCAGGACCTTGTGCGCTTGACGGAGGCAACCGCAGGTCAACCAGCCTGAGGGGGCCGACGCTCGCGCCATCGTCGTGAGCGGGGCCACCGGCCTCGTCGGACGGGCCCTCTGCGCCCACCTGGCTGCCGGCGGGGTGCCCTTCCGGGTGCTGTCCCGGAATCCCGCCCGGGCGCGCCGGCTGGCGCCAGGAGGGCTCTCGTATCACCAGTGGCAGCCCATCGAGAGGGGGCGCCCCTGGGTCTCAGTGGTCGAGGGCTCTCGAGCCGTTGTCCACCTGGCGAGCCCGCTGGCGGCCGCCGCCCGCTGGACGCCTGAACACAAGCAGATGCTCTACGACAACTGCATCGTGGGAACGCAGGGCCTGGTCTCGGCCGTGGCTCAGGCGACTTCTCCTCCCGAGGTGTTCGTCAGCGCCTCGACGGTGGGCTACTACCGCCCCCACGATCGCGACCCGGATCCGGCCGACGAGGCAGGGCCGCCAGGGCAGGATTTCCTGAGCAGCCTGGCCGCGGACTGGGAGGCGGCGGCCGCGCACGCGGCCGACTTCGGGGTTCGGCAGGTGAGCCTCCGGTCGGGGCTGGTCCTGAGCCGGCGAGGAGCGCTGAGGAGATTGCGCTGGGCGGCTCGGGCGGGCCTCGGCGGTCCCGTCCCCCCGGGACCGCAGCCCCAGTCCTGGATCCACCTGGCGGACGAGCTCGGCCTTCTCCTTCTTGCTGTCGACGACCCGAGGGTGGGAGGGCCGCTCAACTGCGTGGCGCCGCAGCCGGTCAGCAGCGCCGAGTTCATGTCGGTCCTTCGCAAGCAGCTCAAGGTCCCGTTCGGCCTCCCATCGCCCAGCGCGATTCTGCCCGGCGCCCTGGCGGCGACGTCAGGCAGAGCCGCGGTCCCCAGCCGAGCGCTCGCGCTCGGATACCACTTCAAGCACCCCGACCTCGAGGACGCCCTGAGCCACAGTTAAACGCTCTCCCCCCGGGCGGGGGGAGGACGTTTAAGAGGAGGACCGCGGTGGAGGTTCCTGCGTTTCCAGCGGCTGGCCGGCTCCCGGTTCCTCGGTGGTGGAGGGCGGGTCCGGGGTCTCCAGCCGGAAGACCGGGTGGTCCGAGGGATTGGGCAGCTCCTCGAAGTCCCGCTGTGAGCCCGATGCCCACCTGTCGAGATAGGCCGCGATGATGGGCTGCTTGGCGCCGTCGGGGACGGGGATGGCCTCGAGCCGGTCCGTGCGCCCCCCCTGCTTGAGCTCGGCCTCGGGGTGGGCCAGAAGGTTCCGCGCCCAGTGGGTGTTGCCACGCGGCGCCACGAGGTAGCGTCTGCCCTCCACCTCCAGCACGTTGACCGGGACCCGGCGCCACTCGCCGGAGCGCCGACCCAGAGTGCCGAGCACAGGGACCGATCCGAGCGACATCAGCAAGGGGTTGACGATCCGGCTCACGAAGAACGTCGGTTTCCGGTACTTCCCCAAGCAACAGCTCCTTTCTTGATCGCCCGCAGCCCTGCGCAGCCGGGCGGCGGCCCGCTTGCTCCAACATATCCTGGTGCGCGTCGGAATCGTCGGCCTGGGATTGATGGGAGGCTCACTGGCCATGGCCCTCGGGGAGGCCCGGCCGGGTTGGGAACTGACCGGTCTCGACTCCGATGCGGCCACCGCACGCAGAGCACTCGAAATGGGCCTGATCGGCCCCGGCGACGTGGGTGAGACCGAGGTCCTGGTCCTCGCGGCGCCGATCCCGGCCTTGCCCGAGCTGCTCGCCGGCCTGACCGGTTACCCAGGCGTCGTTACCGACCTGGCCAGCACCAAGGCTCGCGTCATGGGCTGGGCCGCCGCGGCCGGCGTGGACCTGGTGGGTGGACATCCGATGTGCGGCAGGGAGCTTTCAGGACTGGCCGCCGCCGATCCCACCCTCTTTCGGGGAGCTCCCTGGATCCTGACTCGCGATGCTCCTCCTGTCACCGAGCTGGTGCAGGCCGTTGGCGCCCGACCGATCTTTATGGAGGCTGAGCGCCACGACCGCCTGGTTGCGGCCGTGAGCCACGCCGCCTTCGTTCTCTCGACCGCTTATGTCCTGGCCCTGGCGGCCTCGCCGGACTGGGCCGACATGCAGGGCGTGGCGGGGTCGGGCTTCCGGGAGATGAGCCGGCTCGCAGCCGGCGACCCCGAGCTCTACGCCGCCATCGTGAGCACCAACCGGGGGCCCGTGACCGAGGCTGTGAAAGCTGCGGAAGCTTCGCTGGCGCGGGTGCGGAGGCATCTGGAAGCCGGCGACGCGCGGCTCGTCGAGCTCTTCGAGGAGGCGAAAAGAGCGCGCGACAGGTGGGCGGACGGTGCTGGCGACCGTTAGGGGGGTCCGAAGGGTGGAGGGCGAGATCGGCGTCCCCGGGGACAAGTCGATCTCGCACCGCGCTCTGATCCTGAACGCGGTGGCCGATGGCGCGGCCCAGGTGGGCGGCCTCTCTCGAGCCGCCGACGTGGCCAGCACCGCCGGCTGCCTGCGGGCGCTGGGAGTGGCGATCGAGGAGGGCCGGGTGGAGGGCCGCGGTCTGCAGGGACTCCAGCCGGCCTCCGGCCCGCTCGATTGCGGAAACTCCGGAACCACGATGCGGCTGCTGGGCGGCCTGCTCGCGGGACAGCCGTTTGCCAGCACGCTGCTCGGGGACGAGTCGCTCTCCCTGCGTCCGATGGAACGGCTGGCCGCACCTCTGCGCCTGATGGGGGCCCACGCCGAATGCGCGCCTCTCCGGGTCGGTGGGGCGCTGCCGCTCCGGGCTGTCGACTACCGCAGCCCGGTGGCGAGCGCGCAGGTGAAGTCCGCGGTACTCCTGGCCGGGCTCTACGCCGAGGGGACCACCAGGGTGACCGAGCCGGCCGTCTCGCGCGACCACAGCGAGCGGATGCTGCGAGCCATGGGGGCGACCATCCGGATCGAGCCTGGCTCGGTGTCCCTGGACGGGCCGGCCGCGCGGCTGCGCCCGCTCAGCCTGACAGTGCCCGGCGACATCTCCGCCACCGCCTTCTGGCTGGTGGCGGCCGGCCTCGCGGCGGGCGGCCGGATCCGGCTCCCGGCGGTCGGCGTCAATCCCACCAGGACGGCGATCATCGATGTGCTGGCCCGGGCGGGGGTGACGATCAATCTCTCGGCGCCCAGGCCGGTGGGGGAGGAACCGGTCGCCGACCTGGAAGTGGCCGCCGGCGGCGAACTGCGACCGCTCGAGGTGGGTGCCGCCGAGGCGGCCGCCCTCATCGACGAGCTTCCGGTGCTGGCGGTTGCGGCCGCCTTTCTTCCCGGCGTGTCGAGGATCACCGGTGCGTCAGAGCTGCGCGTCAAGGAGTCCGATCGCATCGCCGCCATGGCCGAGGGACTGGGCCGGATGGGCGGCCGGGTCACCGAGCTGCCGGACGGGTGGGAGATCCGTGGGGGCGGCGGGCTGGAG
>CATPBP010000096.1 GCA_955652675.1 Candidatus Dormiibacterota bacterium | reverse complement strand
CGGCTGTGGGCGATCAGTGCGTGGAAGCCGTTGTTTTCGAGCGCCCGC
The DNA here is from genome assembly GCA_955652675.1 of Candidatus Dormiibacterota bacterium. Lineage (GTDB taxonomy): Bacteria > Chloroflexota > Dormibacteria > Dormibacterales > Dormibacteraceae > Nephthysia. The sequence goes on along the minus strand of CATPBP010000096.1, from coordinate 8,872 downwards.
GACACCAGCCGGAACCGTTCGGGAGACGACGGACGGGCGAATTCGGGGTTTGGTTCGAGCCTTGGAAGTTCAGGTATGACAGCCATCCTGTACGGCAATCCCCTTGCTATTGCAACTATTCCGGAGAATGCACAATCGGAGCATCAGAGGCGACCGATGCGATATCGTCAGGTCAGGTCCACCCGCAGCTGGCCGACGGCATCGACGTGGAGCGGCATGGGGTCGCCGATGGAGCCCGCAAAGGTGCCGTCCGGGCCGTACTGCGCCCAGGCCAGCATCATCCAGCCGTCGGGTGTTGCGATGACGCGGCCTGCATAGTGACGGCCAACCTCGTCTCCCAGGAGGAAGTCTTCACGCTCTGGGCCATAGGGCCCCAAGAGGTCGTCGGCAACCAGATAGTGCGTGCCGCCCTCCCTGCGCACGCCTGTGCGCCCCAACCGTGCTCCGGAGTGCCCCCACTCTGGCGCGCAGAAGAACAGTCGATGCCGATCACCGATGTACGCAGTCTGGGGAACTTCGAGGTGGAAGAACTCTCCCGGCTGCGAGACCGGCGGCCCCACCGTCCAGCGGAACAGGTCATCAGACCAGGCGTGACCGATGACCCCACGTCCGTCCGCCGGTCCATGGTTGACCCGGGCCGTAATAAAGAGGTGGTGGCGTCCGGTCCGCTCGTCGCGGAATGCCCACGGATCTCTCCAGGCCTCCGTCTCACCGTTCCCGGACACCTCGTACCAACGCGGATCGGCCTCCAGCAGGAGCCCGTCGACGCGTTCCCAAGAGACCAGGTCGGAAGAACGCGCCGCTCCGATTCGCTGAACCCGACCGTGCTCCCGTCTGGAGATTCCCGTATAGAAGAGCATCCAGACGTCGCCGGCTCGGACTATGCTCCCGGTCCAGGTAGCGAGATCATCGAAGGCCCCGGGATCGCCGGCGCCAATGGCGTCGGGAAGTGTCGTCCATGTGCGGAGGTCGGAGGAGACCGCGTGCCCGATCGTAGCGGCGTTATGACGCAGGTCTGGATTGCCAAGTGAGCGCGGCGCCTGGAGGTAGAAGACGTGGTAAGCGTCTGCGTCGGTGACCAGCCAGAAGTCCCAGATCCACCTGTTGCGCAGGCTGTGCATCTGTCTATTGTCGGAGAAGGTCTGCCGAGCAGGCAGGTTCAATGTGTGCAGCGGAGGGCGGCGCCGAGCGCTCTCTTAAGCGAACGATGCCACATCCGCAGCGGCTCAGCCCGTCCTGACCTCACAACAAACCTCACCCACGTACCGTGCGTGTGGCACCTGGCGACCACAGACAGCCATATGTGACCATCTGTCGGGTAGCTGTCTTCGATTGCACTGTGGGGAATTGACTGTGGCCGATGAAAGCATCCTTTCTGCTGCGCCTCGGGCCTTTGCCGACGTCCTCGTCCCCAGCAAAGACCGCATCGAGGCGGGGTTCCGGTGGATGGCCAGTGTGCGAGACGTCTGGCACCGGAACACCGTGCGGCTTGTCGAGGTGGTTCCGCTCCTCCCCTTGCGGCGGTCAGTCGTGGAAATGACGGACACGACTTTCGAGGCCTGGGGCCGGATGAGGGACGCGCAGCTTGATTACACGCTGCGACTCACCGAAGTTGTCCGCCGGGAACAGGAGCCTCGGGAGGGCGACTCCCGCGAGCTGGGTCCGCGCTCAGCGCGTCGCGAGCAAGAATCCACCGGCTGAACAAGCGCGCCGGCCGCGTCGCTTTCATGAGTGGCGCCGGCGGCGCCAGCAGCACGTAAAGCGCAGCGGTGGCAGGCAATGGACATTGAGGAGGGAGAGGCCCTTTCGCCGGCTTCGTCGGAGGAGCTCCGACTCGGCGACGGGCCCTAGGAGTGAATGATGGCCGAGGGCAAGATCAGCGTGGGTGCGGAGCCCTACGACTTCGAGTTCGATCCCAGACGAACGGCGCTGCTCGTCATCGATATGCAGCGTGACTTCCTGGAGCCAGGCGGGTTCGGCGAGCAGCTTGGCAACGACGTGAGCAGACTGCGCCAGGTTATTCCGCCGCTACAGCGACTGCTTGCGAACATGCGCGAGGACGGCTACCTGGTGATTCACACCCGAGAGGGTCATCGGGCCGACCTTTCCGACTGTCCGCCGGCCAAGATCGCCCGCGGCCGGCTCAGCTGCGGCATCGGAGACGTGGGCCCGATGGGCAGGGTCCTGGTCCGCGGCTCCTACGGCCACGACATCGTGGACGAACTGAAGCCGCTATCTGATGAGGCGGTTCTCGACAAGCCGGGCAAGGGGGCGTTCTTCGCCACCGACCTCGACCTCATGCTACGAAACCACGGCATCGAGAGCTTGGTCGTCACCGGCGTTACGACCGAGGTCTGCGTCAACACCACCGTCCGCGAGGCCAATGACCGCGGCTACGAGTGCCTGGTCCTGGACGACTGCGTCGGCTCCTACTTTCCGGAGTTCCAGGAGTACGCCCTGCGCATGATCAAGGCCCAGGGCGGCATCTTCGGCTGGGTCACAGGGTCGACCGACTTGCTGGGCGCCATGGCTGCGGCCGGCGCATCGGTGGGAGGGAGGATATGAGCGAGGCCACTGTGTCCACGCGCCGGTCGGCACCGGCTCCTGTCCGGTTCTGGGTGCCAGGTGATCTCAACGCTTTCTTTGGACTGGGCACCAACGTGATGCTGAACGTGATCGTGCTGACGGGGCTGTGCCTGTACGTGCTCCGGTTCAGCCCCGGCAACATCGTCTACGGAAGCATCCTGCCCGCGCTCGGCATCGCCTTGCCCCTCGGCAACCTCTGGTACGCCTTCCTGGCGTACCGGCTGGCACAGAAGGAGAACCGCGACACCGTCGCGGCGATGCCATACGGACCCAGCGTCCCGCACATGTTCCTGGTCGTCTTCGTCGTCATGCTGCCGACGCTGCTGAAGACAAAGGATCCGGTCAAGGCGTGGGAGGCGGGACTGGCGTGGGCGTTCATCATCGGGGTGATCATTCTGCTGGGGGCCTTCGTCGGGCCAACCGTGCGCAAGTACACGCCGCGAGCGGCCATGCTGGGGACCCTGGCGGGCATCTCCATCACATTCATCTCAATGCAGCCGGCGGCGCGCATGTACCTGGCGCCGGTGGTCGCGCTGGCGGCCTTTGCCATCATCCTGATCGGTTGGACGGCCAACATACGCCTGCCCTGGAACCTGCCGGCAGGGCTCGTCGCCGTGCTCCTTGGGACTCTGATCGGCTGGGTGATGATCTTCACCGGCACCGCCACCAAGACCGACATGCAACTCTCGCCCTTGAGCGATGCCTTCAAGTTCTTTGGCTTCCACGCCCCCAACATCTTCAATGTGCCGCACCTGGTGAACGGCCTCGCCGACATCGGGCCGCTGCTCGTCACCGCCATCCCGCTCGGCGTCTACAACTTCACCGAGGGGATGAACAACGTGGAGTCCGCCTCCGCGGCCGGCGACTCCTACAACCTGCGCTACATCCTGGGTGCGGACGGAATCGGCGCCCTGGTGGGATCCGCTTTGGGCAGTCCCTTCCCTCCCGCGGTCTACATCGGCCACCCGGGTTGGAAGGCGGCCGGAGGCCGGATCGGCTACTCACTGGCCACCGGCATCTTCGTGGCCGTGATCTGCTTCCTGGGCCTGGTGCAGCTGTTCCTGGCCGTCTTCCCGATCCAGGCCCTTTATCCCATCCTGCTCTTCATCGGACTGGTGATCGGGGCCCAGGCATTTCAGACAACTCCCCGAGCCCACGCGGCGGGCGTCGTCCTGGCGCTGATCCCGAACATCGCGAACTGGGCACAGGGCCAGATCGACAACGCCTTCGCGGCGGCCAACCTGCTGGCCGGCGGCAGTGGCGCAGGGCACGTCCCGATCGAGGCCATGGCGGCCAACGGCGTCTACTACGCGGGATTGGTCAAGCTTGGGGGCGGCGCCGTCCTGGCCGGTTTGGTGCTGGGCGCCATCGCCGTGTTCATCATCGACCGAGAGTTCGTCAAGGCGGCGATCTACGCATTCGCGGGTGCGGTGCTGAGCTTCTTCGGCTTCATCCATGCCGGTTCGCTCGCCTGTACCGGGGCCGGCTGCAACTTCGGACCGACCTGGGCGATAGCAACCGGCTACCTCGTCATGGCCGCGATCGCCCTTGCCTTCGCTTATGTATTCCGGGTGGCCGCGGCTCCCCATCCACTCGACGAGAGCGCAGCCGAGGTGGAAGGAGGTCTGCAGGCCGAGCCGCTTGCTACGTGACGGAGCGCGACGGCGCCTTTCTTCTCTTCGTCAACGGGACACTGATGCGCGGCCTTGGGCTCCACGGGAACTTGAAAGGCGCCGAGTTCCTGGAAGAGGCGGTCACGGCTCCCGTATACCGCCTCCATTCGATAGGCGGAGCGCATCCGGGAATGTTCGAGGTGGCTGAGGGCGGGGTTCCGATCGCCGGCGAGCTCTACCGGATATCGCCCGAGGTCTGGCGACGCGTGGCGGCCGGCGAGCCGGCGGGCCTCTACAAAGGGCCGGTCAGGCTCGCGGATGGACGAACCGTCGACGGCATCCTCTTCCCGCGCGAGCTGGCCGAGGGCAGCCATCCAGACATATCGGACTACGGCGGTTGGCGTGCCTACGCGGCCGGCTTGCGTCGGTGAGCGCGCCGGCCGCACGCGTGGGAACGCGAGAGGGCTCCAGCGCGCTCCGGACGCATCACAGCAGAAGCAGGGAGCCGGCCCGCGTCAGCGCCAGGTCGATCGCGTGGGCAGCTCTGCGCCCCTCCGCTATCGCCCAGACGATCAGCGACGCGCCGCGGGTGGCGTCTCCGGCTGCATAGACCCCTGGGACGGAGGTCTGGTAGTGCTCGTCTCGTGCGATCGCGCCTCGGCTGTCAAACTCCACGCCGAGCTCATTCAGGAGGCGGTCCCGCACCGGGCCCTGGAAACCGATTGCGAGCAGCACCAGCTCGGCCGGCATCTGCAGCTCTGTACCCGGCACAGGTGTGGCTCGACCCTCCGGGGTTCGGCGGGTTTGGACCAGGCGGACGCCTTCCACTCTCCCGGCACCCTCGAAGGCGGTCACCATCACTTCCCACCGGCGATCGCCGCCCTCTTCATGCGCCGGATAAACATGCAGGATGAACGGCCAGTCAGGCCAGACGCTGGGGTCGGGCTTGGCCGGCGGCCGGGGCCCGTGGGTCAGCACCTGGACCGAGGTTGCGCCCTCACGGTGAACGTTCCCCAGGCAGTCCGCGCTGGTGTCTCCGCCTCCGAGGATGACCACCTGCTTGTCCCGCGCTGTGATGGCCCCTGGCCGGTCGAGGTCGCCGGCGGCCACGCGACGGTTCTCCTGAGTCAGGTAGTCCATCGCCAGATGGACTCCTTCCAGCTCCCGCCCCGGTACCGGCAGCTCGCGGCCCTCTAGAGCTCCAACGGCGAGAAGGATGGCGTCGAAGTCCCGGCGGACCTCGGCGAGCGTCGGGTTCTCGCCGGCGTGGTGGCCTGGAGCAAACTCGACGCCTTCGTCGGCGAGCTGGTCGAGACGGCGCTCGACCATCCACTTCTCGAGCTTGAAGTCGGGGATGCCATAGCGCAGAAGGCCGCCCAGCCGTTCGTCCTTCTCGAACACGGTCACCAGATGTCCGGCGCGGTTGAGCTGCTGGGCAGCGGCCAGGCCGGCCGGCCCACTGCCGATGACAGCCACTCGTCTCCCGGTGCGCCGCGGTGGCGGCAGCGGGCGGACGACGCCCTCTTCGAAGGCCCGGGTGATGATCGACAGCTCGACCTGCTTGATGGTCACCGGGTCGTCGTTTATGGCCAGGACGCAGGCGGCTTCACAGGGGGCCGGGCAGAGCACGCCCGTGAATTCCGGGAAGTTGTTGGTGGCGTGGAGCCGGTCGATGGCCTCCTGCCAGCGGTCCCTGTAAACAAGATCGTTCCAGTCCGGGATCAGGTTGCCCAGCGGGCAGCCGGGATTGCAGAAGGGGACTCCGCAGTCCATGCAGCGGGAAGCCTGGGCTCGGAGCTGCGCTGGCGCGGGCGGGAGATAGGCGTACCGGTAGTCGCGAACGCGCTCGGGAACCGGCCGCTTGGGCTGCGGAAGGCGGCCGACCTTGAGAAAGCCCCTGGGTTCGCCCATCTCAGCCCGCCTCGGCGCGCATGTCGCGCCGACCCTCCTCGAGCACCCTGCGCAGGTCATGCGGCATCACCTTGAGGAACAGCGGGACGTGCTGCCGCCAGCGCGTCAGCACTCGCTGAGCGACGCGGCTGCCGGTGTGCGCGAAGTGGCTGCTCACCAGTTGGTGCAGCAGGACGAGGTCCTCGGGGTCCTCCACGGGCTCGATCGCCACCATGCTCTGGTTGCAGAGTCGGCGGAACCTGTCCTGGGCGTCGAGGACGAACGCCACGCCGCCGCTCATTCCCGCCGCGAAGTTGCGGCCCGTCGGGCCCAGCACAACCACGACGCCGCCTGTCATGTACTCGCAGCCGTGGTCTCCGACGCCCTCCACGACAGCGCGGGCTCCGCTGTTCCGGACCGCAAAGCGCTCGCCCGCCATGCCGCAGAAAAACGCCTCTCCGTCGGTTGCGCCGTAGAGGGCGACGTTTCCAACCACTATCGCGTCCTCCGCCCGGTGGCCGGCGTTGGGTGACGGAAAGACGGCGAGCCTGGCGCCCGCCAAGCCCTTGCCGGGGTAGTCGTTCGCGACTCCTTCGAGGACCAGGGTCAAGCCGCGGACGCCCCAGGCGCCGAAGCTCTGGCCAGCAGTTCCCCGAAAGCGGACCTCGATCGTGCCGTCGGGCAGGCCTTCGGCACCGTGGCGGCGAGCGACCTCTCCCGAGAGCCGGGCGCCGACGCTGCGGTGGGTGTTCCGGATGTCGAACTCCAGCCTGACCGGCTGCCTCGCCTCCAGCGCGGCCTGCGCGGCCTCGATCAATGTCACGTCCAGGTCGTGTTCGAGGCCGTGGTCCTGGGCCTCGCGCCGGCGAATCGCACGCTCGGGCGGCGCGTCAGGGCCAAGCAGGAGTGGAGAAAGGTCCAGCCTGGACGCCTTGCCGTGGCGCACCCGAGGGCGCAGGCGCAGCCGGTCAGAGCGCCCGATCATGTCGTCGAAGCGCTCGAAGCCCAGCTCCGCCATCAGCGCCCGGATCTGGCCGGCGAGGAAGAAGAAGTAGTTGATGGCGTGCTCGGGGAGACCTGCGAAGCGCTCTCTCAGCACCGGATCCTGGGTGGCGATGCCGACCGGGCAGGTGTTGAGGTGGCAGACCCGCATCAGGATGCAGCCCAGAGCCACCAGCGGCGCCGTCGAGAACCCGAACTCCTCCGCTCCCAGGAGGGCCGCAACGACCACGTCACGACCGGTCTTGAGCTGCCCGTCGATCTGCAGGCGCACTCGGCCCCGCAGGCCGTTCTCCACCAACGCCTGCTGAGCCTCGGCCAGACCCAGCTCCCAGGGCAGGCCGGCGTGCTTGATGGAGGAGAGGGGCGATGCCCCGGTCCCGCCGTCGTGGCCCGAGATGGTGATGTGGTCCGCCTTTGCCTTGGCCACTCCGGCGGCGATGGTGCCGATCCCGACCTCGGAGACCAGCTTGACGCTCACGTCGGCGTTGGGATTCGCGCTCTTCAAGTCATGGATGAGCTGAGCCAGGTCCTCGATGGAATAGATGTCGTGGTGGGGCGGGGGTGAGATGAGCCCGATTCCGGGAGTGGAGTAGCGGACAGCCGCGATCTCCTCGCTCACCTTGTTCCCTGGCAGCTGGCCCCCCTCTCCCGGCTTGGACCCCTGCGCCATCTTGATCTGCAGCACGTCGGCGTTGACCAGGTAGTGCGCCGTCACTCCAAAACGGGCAGATGCCACCTGCTTGATCGCGCTCCGCCGGGAGTCCCCGGACGCGTCCGGCGTGAAGCGGTCGGCGTCCTCGCCGCCTTCCCCCGTGTTGCTCTTACCCCCAATCCGGTTCATCGCGATGGCGAGCGTCTCGTGTGCCTCCCTGGAGAGGGATCCGAACGACATCGCGCCTGTGGCGAAACGCTTGACGATCTCGCTCTCGGGCTCCGTAGCGTCGAGGGAGATCGGCGCGCGCTCGAAGTCGAGCAGCCCGCGCAGGGTGGCGAGCTTCGCGTTCTCCGCATCGAAGTGGTCGGCGTACTGCCGAAACGATTCGAAGCTGCCCGTCCTGACGGCCCGCTGCAAGGACACGATGCTCACCGGGTTCCACTGGTGGTACTCGCCCTGCTCCCGCAGCTGGTACTGGCCGCCGACCCCCAGCTCCGGTGGCCTCACAGGCAAGTCGGCGAAGGCCTGCCTGTGCCGCTCCAGTGCTTCGCCGGCAAGCTCCTCCAGGCCGGCGCCCCCCAGACGGGAGGCGGTGCCCCTGAAGTGCCGGTCCACCAATTCCCTGTCCAGCCCCACAGCCTCGAAGACCTGCGCCCCGTGGTACGAGGACAGCGTTGAGATCCCCATCTTCGACATCACCTTGAGCAGGCCCTTGCCAATCGCCTTTAAGTAGTTCTCGCCGGCTGCCCGGGCCGAGAGCCCCTCCAGCCGGCCGTTCTCGGCCAGGCTGGCGACCGTCTCCAGCGCCAGGTATGGATTGACGGCGACCGCTCCGTAGCCGATCAGGAGCGCGAAGTCGTGGACCTCGCGCGGCTCGCCGGTCTCGACCACTAGTGTTGCGCGGGTGCGGAGGCCGCGCCGGACCAGGTGCTGATGCACCGCCGAGGTCGCCAGCAGGCTGGGCAGCGGCGCCAGTTCCAGGCAGGTCCCACGGTCGCTCAGCACCAGGATGCTCACGCCCTCCGCCACCAGCTCCTCGGCGCGTTCGCACAGCGCTTCGATGGCTCGCGCGAAACCCTCGGTGCCCTGGGCGGCCGGGAATAGCGCCGGCAGCGTCTGGGCGCGG
>CATPBP010000095.1 GCA_955652675.1 Candidatus Dormiibacterota bacterium | reverse complement strand
GCCGGGCTCGCTCCTGCCCGCGAGCCGTCTACAGGAAGCTCGACCACTTCATCAACCGAGCCCGTTGGCGAGGGCCCAAATCGACCAACGCTCAGACCCTTGAAATCATCCTTCGCGCGGCTTAAGTGGACGGCATTGCCGACTTCGCGGGGGAGAGAGGGAGAGACTCATACCTTTTACTTGCGGACCTCGAGCACGCGGTAGGCGTTTTTTGACGCCAGGCGGCGGACCCTGAAGCCTTCGCCGGCGAGCCAGCGGGCGAGCGAATCCGAGCCGAGGTGTGACTGTACGACCAGATAAGCGCCGTCACCCTCATCCAGTCGTGGGAGCCAGCTGAGCAGTACCTCGTGAAGAGCGGCCTTGCCCACGCGGATCGGCGGGTTGGAGTAGATGGCCGCGAAGCGCAGGTCGGCGGCCACCTCCTCCGGGCGGCACACGATCACGTTGTTCAGTCCGGCCTTCTCGGCGTTGAGCCGGGTAAGCTCGAGCGCCCGCTCGTTGACGTCGACAGCCCAGACCCGGGCCTTCGGAGCCCAGCTGGCAAGTGCCAGCGCGATCGGGCCGTATCCGCAGCCGAGGTCCAGAAGCTCACCTTGAGCCGGTGGAGGTGGGGCCTCTGCGAGCAGCACACGAGTGCCCGCGTCGAGTCGCTCCGCGGAGAAGACGCCGGAGTCCGTCTGCAGCGGCAGTGAGAGTCCTCGCACAGCCAGCACAACCGAGCGGGGTCGCGACTGCGCCTGAGGTGTGGCCTCGAAGTACTGGCCGCCCCCGCCGCGTGTTTGTGATCGATCCTTTTTCGGTATACTCATCGCTCGTCGCCCAGCCGGCTGTTGCTTGCTGGGATTAAAACCTTTTGGGAGAGACCTTTGCCGACCATCCAGCAGTTGATTCGGATTGGCCGCAAGCCGGCGGTCAAGAAGCGGAAGGCCGCAGCACTGCGCGGCTCACCGCAACGGCGCGGCGTGTGCGTGCGCGTCTACACCACCACGCCCAAGAAGCCGAACTCCGCGCTGCGGAAGGTCGCCCGAGTCCGTCTCACCAACGGTGTCGAGGTCACGGCTTACATCCCGGGCGTCGGACACAACCTTCAGGAGCACTCGGTAGTGCTCATCCGAGGCGGTCGTGTCCGGGATCTCCCTGGCGTGCGATACCACATCATCCGGGGCACTCTCGACACGGCCGGGACGCGTAACCGCAAGCAGGGCCGTTCCAAGTACGGCGCCAAGCGAGAAAAGGCGGGGACCAGATAGGTCATGCCGCGCCGTAGCCGTCCCGTCAAGCGTCCCATCGCGCCCGACCCGATCTACAACTCGGAGTCGCTGGCGAAGTTCGTGAACATCGTCATGCGCGGTGGAAAGCGCTCCGTGGCCGAGAAGATCATGTACGACGCCCTGCGCAGGGCGGCCCGTCAGGCCAAGAAGGAGCCGCTGGACGTTTTCGACCAGGCTCTGCGCAACGCCACCCCGCTGCTCGAGGTGAAGCCGCGCCGGGTTGGCGGTGCGACCTACCAGGTCCCCATCGAGATCCGGCCTGAAAGGCGCCTCGCGCTTGCCCGGCGCTGGCTCGTGCGCTTCGCACGTCAGCGTGGAGGCAGGAGCATGGCCGAAAAGCTCGCCTTCGAGCTGCTGGACGCTTCCAACAACACGGGCGGGGCGGTCAAGAGAAAGGAAGAGACACACCGGATGGCTGAGTCGAACAAGGCTTTCAGCCACTTCAGGTACTAGCGGGGGTTATTGAGGACATCGCAGCGGTGGCAGTAAGGCAACTCGACCGGAGCAAGACTCGATTGGAAAGGCTCCGGAACATCGGGATCATGGCGCACATCGACGCCGGCAAGACCACGACCACGGAGCGGATCCTGTTCTACGCGGGCAGGCTCCACAAGATGGGCGAGGTCCACGAGGGCGCGGCGACCATGGACTGGATGGTGCAGGAGAAGGAGCGGGGGATCACCATCACCTCCGCGGCGACCACCTGCTCCTGGCGCGACCACTCGATCAACATCATAGACACGCCCGGGCACGTGGACTTCACCGTAGAGGTCGAGCGCAGCCTGCGTGTGCTGGATGGAGCGGTCGCGGTCTTCGACGCCGTGGCCGGTGTGGAGCCCCAGTCGGAGACGGTGTGGAGGCAGGCTGACCGCTACGGCGTTCCCAGGATCGCCTTCATCAACAAGATGGACAGGATGGGGGCTGACTTCTACGCCTCCGTCGACTCGATCCGCTCCAGGCTCGGCGCCCGGGCGGTACCGGTGCAGGTCCCGATCGGAGCCGAGGACGAGTTCCGGGGCGTCGTGGACCTGATCGGCCAGCGGGCCATCGTCTACACCGACGACCTGGGCAAGAACATCGAGAGCTCGGAGATCCCCGCCGAGCTGCGTGAGCGCGTCGAGCAGTACCGCCACGACCTGATCGAGGCGGCAGCCGACTACGACGACGAGCTCATGCAGGCGTACCTCGAGGAACAGGAGGTCAGCGGCGACTGGATCGTGCGGGCGCTGCGGCGAGGGACCGTGTCGGGCCACCTGGTGCCGGTGCTCTGCGGCGCAGCTCTGCGCAACAAGGGCGTGCAGTCCCTGCTGGACGCGGTCGTAGATTACCTGCCCTCACCCGCTGACAAGCCCGCCGTCGAAGGCCTCGACCCCAAGGATCACAGCCTGGCGGTGCGCGAGGTTGCAGACGACGAGCCCTTCAGCGCGCTTGCTTTCAAGATCCAGATGGATCCCCAGGGCGTCGGCAAGCTGACCTTCTTCAGGGTCTACTCGGGCCGTCTGCACGCGGGCTCCAGCGTCCTCAACGTCACCACGGGCCGCAGGGAGCGTCTCGGGCGCATCCTGCGCATGCACGCCATCAGGCGCGAGGACGTGGATGAGATCTTCACCGGCGACATCGCCGCCGCCGTCGGGCTCAAGGGCACGACCACCGGCGACACCCTGTCGGACGAGAGCCGTCCGATCCTGCTCGAGTCGATCAACTTCCCGGAGCCGGTGATCTCGGTCGCCATCGAGCCGCGCACCAAAGTCGACCAGGAGAAGCTCGGCGTCGCGCTGCAGCGGCTTGCCGAGGAGGACCCGACCTTCCGCGTCTACACGGACGAGGAGACCGGCCAGAACATCATCGCCGGCATGGGTGAGCTGCACCTGGAGATCATCGTCGACCGGCTCACGCGGGAGTTCAAGGTCGACGCCAACGTGGGCAAGCCCCAGGTCGCCTATCGCGAGGCCATCCACAGGCCGGCGCACGGGACCGGACGCTTCGTCCGCCAGACCGGTGGTCGTGGCCAGTTCGGTCACGTCGAGATCGAAGTCGAGCCCGGCGAGCGCGGCAGTGGCTTCATCTTCGAGGACAAGATCACGCAGGGCCGCATTCCCCGCGAGTACATCCCGGCGGCGCACAAGGGCATTGCAGACGCCCTGTCCACGGGCGTGGTGGCCGGCTATCCGGTGGTCGACATCAATGTCGCGCTGGTCGACGGCTCCTACCACCCGGTCGACTCCAGCGAGCAGGCGTTCCAGATAGCCGGCTCGATGGCCATCAAGGACGCGCTCAGAAAGGCGGGTCCCCACCTTCTCGAGCCGATCATGAAGGTGGACGTGACGATGCCCGAGGAGTATCTCGGGGACGTGATGGGCGACCTCGCCTCGCGGCGGGGCCATATCCTCGGCATGGAAGGCAAGGGCACCTCGCAGGCCGTCGTGGCCTACGTGCCGCTGGCGGAGATGTTCGGGTACGCCACCGACCTGCGGTCGATGACCTCAGGTCGGGCGACGTACTCCATGGAGTTCGATCACTACGCTGAGCTGCCCGGGAGCCTCGCCGAGGCGGTCGGCCGCAGGGCCGGATCCAGCAGATAGCTGACAGCGGAGAGTTAGTGAGGATCTAGTCAGGAGGAATACGTGGGAAAGAAGAAGTTCGAGCGCAACAAGCCTCACATGAACGTCGGGACCATCGGTCACATCGACCATGGGAAGACGACGCTCACTGCTGCCATCACGAAAGTGCAGGCATCCAAGGGAATGGCCGAGTTCCGTGCTTTCGACAGCATCGACAAGGCACCCGAGGAGAAGCAGCGCGGCATCACGATCTCCATCGCGCACGTCGAGTACGAGACCGAGAGGCGCCACTACGCCCACGTCGACTGCCCCGGGCACCACGACTACATCAAGAACATGATCACCGGCGCCGCCCAGATGGACGGCGCGATCCTGGTTGTGGCCGCCAACGACGGTGCCATGCCGCAGACCCGCGAGCACATCATCCTCGCCCGCCAGGTCCAGGTTCCCTACCTGGTCGTGGCGCTGAACAAGGTGGACATGGTCGACGACGAGGAGTTCATCGAGCTGGTCGAGCTGGATCTGCGCGAGCTGCTCAGCAGGTACGAGTATCCGGGCGACGATATCCCGATCATCCGGGTGTCGGCTCTCAAGGCCCTGGAGGGCGACCCCGAGTGGGTCGAGAAGATTCCCCAGCTTCTGGACGCCGTTGACAGTTACATTCCCGAGCCTGAGCGGAAGGTCGACCAGCCTTTCCTGATGCCGATCGAGGATGTGTTCACGATCGAGGGTCGAGGCACCGTGGTCACCGGCCGCGTCGAGCGCGGCACTCACAAGGTCAACGAGCCGGTCGAGATCGTGGGTATCCGGCCGACGCGGCAGACGGTCGTGACCGGCCTGGAGATGTTCTACAAGTCGATGGACGTGACCCAGGCCGGCGACAACGTGGGCGCCCTACTGCGTGGCGTGAAGAGAGACGAGGTGGAGCGCGGCCAGGTGCTCGCGAAGCCTGGGTCGATCACGCCCCACACGCAGTTCAAGGCCAACGTCTACGTCCTGACCAAGGAGGAGGGCGGCCGTCACACACCGTTCTTCACCAACTACCGCCCGCAGTTCTACATGCGAACCACGGACGTGACCGGCGCCGTCACCCTGCCGGAAGGCGTCGAGATGTGTATGCCCGGTGACAACGTGGAGATGGGCATCGAGCTGATCACGCCGATCGCCATCGAGGAAGGCCTCCGATTCGCCATCCGTGAGGGTGGTCGAACGGTGGGCGCCGGCGTGGTCACCCAGGTCGTCAAGTAGGAAGAAAGGAAGAGAAGGGGCCCAGACGTGGCGCAAAGGATTCGAATCCGGCTCAAGGCCTACGACCATAAGGTCCTTGATCAGGCGGCTGACAAGATCGTCGACACCGCGCGCCGGACCAACGCGCGCACTGCGGGCCCCATCCCGCTGCCGACCGAGATAAACAAGATGACGGTGATCCGCTCGCCGTTCATCGACAAGGACTCGCGGGAGCAGTTCGAGATGCGCACTCACAAGCGCATCGTCGACATCCTCGACCCGAACCCGCGGGTAGTGGACGCGCTCATGCGTCTGAACCTCCCGGCGGGCGTCCACATCGACATCAAGCTGTGAGTAGAAAGGGACTTCTGGCCCGCAAGCTGGGCATGACGCAGGTGTTCAACGAGGACGGCACCGTTTCCGCGGTCACCGTCCTGGAGGCGGGACCGTGCCGTGTGCTCGGGCTGCGCACCACCGAGAAGGACGGCTACGTCGCCGTCCGGCTGGCGTTCGACGCCGACGGAGGGAAGCGGCTGAACAAGCCGGTCAGCGGAGAATTCAAGAAGGCCGGGCTGGAACCCTCCCGCTACGTGGCGGAGGTCCGCGACTGGGACGGGCCGGAGCTGGGCCAGGAGATCACCTGTGAGCAGTTCGCGCAAGGCGAGCTGGTCGACGTCAGCGGGACCTCCAAGGGCAAAGGCTTTCAGGGTATGGTCAAGCGCCACCGCTTCAGCCGGGGCCCCGAGTCGCACGGCTCGATGAACGTGCGCAAGCCCGGATCGATCGGTGCCACCGACGCCGCCCGTGTCTTCAAGGGCGTAAAGATGGCGGGCCAGATGGGAAACCGGAAGGCGACAGTCCAGGGCTTGAAGGTGACCAGGGTCGACCCTGAGCGGAACCTGCTGCTGGTGGAGGGCGGTGTGCCTGGGGCCGACGGCTCCGTCGTGATGGTGCGCGGCTCGGTGAAGCAGAAGGCCGCGAAGAAGTAACGGGATGGCAGAGAAGGTAGAGAAGACGACGCTCAGCGTCAGCAGCTACGACGGCCAGGGGGCGCCCTCCGGCGAGGTGGACCTGCCCGAGTCGATCTTCGGGCAGACGCCGCACATGGCGGTGATGCACCAGGCCTACCTGCGTCAGCTCGCGAACGCCCGCCAGGGCACGGCGGACACAAAGACCCGCGCCGAGGTGAGTGGCGGCGGGGCCAAGCCCTACCGGCAGAAAGGGACCGGTCGCGCCCGCCACGGCTCCAACCGTGAGCCTTCGATGGTGGGCGGTGGCACCGTCTTCGGGCCCCAGCCGCGCAGCTACGCGCAGCGGATGCCGCGCAAGATGCGGCGGCTGGCGCTCCGCTCCGCCCTCAGCGTGAAGGCGGAGGAGGGCAAGGTGTCGGTGCTCGAGGGCTTCGGCCTGGAGGAGCCCAAGACCAGGACCATGGTCGAACTGCTGCGCACCATGGGCGTGGAGGAGACGGTCCTGCTCGTCCTGCCTGCCAGCAACCGGGTCGTGTCGCGCTCTGTCGACAACCTGCCCTGGGCGAAGGTCGTGCTCGCTCATAACCTGAACCTCTACGACATCTTCACCCACGAACAGCTCGTCATCGCGAAAGACGCGCTCGAGCTGCTCGAGGAGACGTTCGCGTGAGCCGCTCGCCGATGCAGGTGATTCTTGGACCGCTGGTCACGGAGCGCTCGTACTCGCTCTACCAGCAGGGTCGCTACACCTTTCGCGTGGCCAAGGACGCTACCAAGCCGGAGATCGCGCGGGCTCTCGAGGAGCAGTACGAGGCTCAGGGCGTGAAGGTGGGCGCGGTGAACACGATCAACATGCACGGCAAGGTCCGGCGCACCGGACGTCGGGGCACCACGGGCCGTACCGCGGACTGGAAGAAGGCCGTGGTGACGTTGAAGCAAGGCCGCCTGGAAGGCCTGTTCGGGGGAGTCTAGAAACAAGATCATGCCAGTCAGGAAATACAAGGCCACCAGCCCCGGGCGCCGGTTCATGGCGACAGCGAGCTTCGAAGAAATCACCACCGACGAACCCGAGAAGAGCCTGCTCGAGCCACTCAAGAACAACGCCGGCCGCAACAACCAGGGCCGGATAACCACCCGCCACAGGGGGGGTGACGGCCGGCGGCAGTACCGGAAGATCGACTTCCGCCGGGACAAGTTCGACGTGCCCGGCAAGGTTGCCACCATCGAGTACGACCCCAACCGGACCGCGCGAATCGCGCTCATCCACTACCACGACGGCGAGAAGCGCTACATCCTGGCACCGCTCGGCCTGCGGGTGGGCGACCAGATCATGAGCGGCCCGCAGGCCCCGGTCAGGGTCGGTAACGCCCTGCCGCTGGCTCGCATCCCTCTCGGCTCCACGATCCACAACATCGAGGTCACCCTGGGGCGTGGGGGGCAGCTGGTCCGCTCCGCTGGGACCACCGCCCAGCTTCTCGCCAAGGAAGGTGACTACGCCGTGGTGCGCATGCCCTCCGGCGAGCTTCGGCGCATCCACCAGCGCTGCATGGCGACGGTCGGCCAGGTGGGCAACCTCGAGCACGAGAACGAGTCGAGCGGCAAGGCCGGACGGTCCCGGTGGCTGGGCAAGCGACCCGAGGTCCGCGGGTCGACCATGAACCCCACCGACCATCCCCATGGTGGAGGCGAAGGCAAGACCGGGCCTGGCGGCAATCCCAAGACGCCCTGGGGAAAGCCGGCCTTGGGCTTGCGCACCCGCAACAAGAAGAAGGCCTCCCAGAAGCTGATCATTCGGCGTCGGGAGAAGAGATAAGGAATGTCGCGCTCACTCAAGAAAGGGCCTTTCATCGACCACAACCTCCAGGAGAAGATCACGAAGCTGAACGTCTCGCGCGACAAGCGAGTGATCAGGACCTGGGCGCGGGCTTCGACCATCTTCCCGGAGATGGTCGGCCACACCGTCGCGGTGCACGACGGCCGCAAGCACGTGCCCGTCTTCATCAGCGAGAACATGGTCGGCCACCGGCTGGGCGAGTTCGCGCCCACCCGCCACTTCCGTGGCCACGGTGGCAAGACCGAGCGGAGCAGCGGGCGGAGCTGAGGTTGATGGAGGTCATGGCGCGGTCCAAGTACATCCGGCGAGCGCCCCGGAAGGCACGCATCGTTGCGGACAGCGTGCGGGGTATGCGCGTGATCGACGCGCTGGCTCAGCTCGAGTTCTCACCCAAGCACGCCGCCGCCGACGTCGCCAAGGCGATCAGGTCCGCGGCCGCCAACGCCGAGCACAACCACAGCCTCACCCGTGAGGACCTGTGGCTGAAGCAGATCCTTGTGGACGAGGGGCCGACGATGAAGCGCATCAATCCGGTGAGCCGCGGCATGGCGCACCAGTACTTCCACCGGACCTGCCACATCACGGCGGTGGTGGAGGACCGGCCGGAAGCCAGACCCGAGCGATCGGCCAACCGCCCGGCTCGGCGCCGCGCCGCCGCCAACAATCCGGCCCGAGAGCCCGTGGCAAGCGGGGAAGTGGCCGAGGGAGAGAGCTAGAGAGTGGGACACAAAGTCCATCCAAACGCCTTCAGATTGGGGCCGTTCCGGCCTTGGGAGGCGAACTGGTTCGCTCCGGAGAAGGACTACACGAAGCTGCTGCACGAGGACCTGGACATGCGCCGGCTGATCCTCTCCCGGCTGCGGAACGCCGGGATAGCGCGGATCGAGACCGAGCGCTCCTCAAACGCGCAGATGACGGTCACGATCCACACCGCCAAGCCGGGCATCGTGATCGGCAAGGGCGGAGCTTCTGTCGACCAGCTTCGCGAAGACCTCGAGAAGCGCTTCGGCAACCGTGTCCGGATCTCGATCCAGGAGATAAAGCAGCCGGAGCTCGACGCTCAGCTGGTCGCCGAGAACATCGCCTCGCAGATCGAGCGGAGGATCAGCCATCGCCGCGCGATGAAGCAGTCGATTCTCAGGACCATGCGGGCCGGCGCCAAGGGCGTCCGCATCGCCATGGCCGGGCGTCTGCGCGGCGGAGAGATGGCGCGTCGCGAGTCGGACCGGGAGGGCAAGGTGCCGCTCCATACGCTGCGTGCTGACATCAAGTTCGGCCGGGCCACCGCCAAGACGACCTACGGCACGATCGGCGTCAAGTGCTGGATCTACAAGGACATGTTGCAGCCGCGAACCCGTGGCGGCCAGCAGCAGGAGGAGCTGTACCCGCAGCCGCAGCCGGAGCCTCAGCATTCGGCCGCCGACCGAGGTGCAGCCCCCGCCGCGGTGCCCTCCGGCACCCCCGCGGAGGCCCGACCGGTCGACCCGGCCGCGCCCCAGGTGGCGTCTCAGGCGGTCCGGCAGCAGGTCTCCGCAGAGCGCGAAGGCCGCGGCCAGCGGCGGCGCTCGCCAAGGCCTGAAGGCGCCGGCTCGGCCGCCAGGCCAGCGCGGCCCCCCGCTCGTGAGGCGGCCCCAAGCCGGCCTGCCGACCAGCCGGTGAAGCCGTCGGAGGCGGTGCCCCACAGCGAGAGCACCGAGACGGCGACACCCGAGCCGCCGGCCCCGCCGGCCCCAGAGGAGAGTGGCGGTGCTCCTTCCTAAGCGAGTCAAGCATCGCAAGCAGCACCGTGGCCGCCGGACTGGCATCGCCACGCGCGGCAACACGATCGCGTTCGGTCAGTACGGCCTTCAAGCCGTCGAGGCCTGCTGGATGACGAACCGGCAGATCGAGGCGGCGCGGCGAGCGATGACCCGCTACGTCAGGCGAGGCGGGCAGATCTGGATCCGCATCTTCCCTGACAAGCCGATCACCAAGAAGCCGGCCGAGACCCGCATGGGATCCGGCAAGGGGAACCCCGAGGGCTGGGTGGCGGTAGTGAAGCCGGGCCGGATCCTGTTCGAGATGGGTGGCGTGAACCACGAGGTCGCCAAGGAGGCGATGAGGCTGGCAGCCGCGAAGCTGCCGATCCAGACGCGTTTCCTGGCCGTGGTCGAACCTCAGGCCGTCCACGCGGGAGCCGCCGATGAAAGCTGAAGAGCTCAGGACGCTCGACGCCGACGAACTGGGCGGCCGGCTCCGGGGTGCCCGCCGGGAGCTCTACGAGCTGAGATTCAAGCTTGCGGTGGGTCAGCAGGACAACCACCGGGAGGTCCGCAAGGCCCGCAAGGAGATCGCTCGGATACTCACGGTCGTGCACCAGCGGAGACTGGAGGCCGTCGACGAAGGCGACTTCGAGCAGCGGCTCGCGGGCTCGCAGCCGGAAGGTGCGCAAGAGGCCGCGGAGACCGCAGGATCGGGGGCCGCAGCCACGGCCGAAGCCGAGGCCGAAGAAGCGGAGACGACCTCCGCAGCCGCCACGGCGGGCGAGCCGGCGACGGAGGAAGCCGAGGCTGGACCGGTTGCCGAAGAGACGACCACGGAGGAAGGGCCGGCCACGGACGCGGACAAAGCGCCGACACGCCGTCGCGGCCGTAAGGCGTCGAGCGAGGACGAAGAAGCATGACGGACGTCGAGCAGAGCACGGCGCGGGGAGCCCGCAAGCTGCGGACCGGGCGCGTGATCTCGGACAAGATGGACAAGACCGTGGTGGTGCAGGTCGCCAACCTGCGCAGCCATCCGCTCTACAAAAAAGTCGTTCAGCGCCGTGAGAACTTCAAGGCGCATGACGAGGGCAACCAGTGCCGGGTCGGCGACCTAGTCCGGATCATGGAGACGCGTCCCATCTCCAAGGACAAGCGCTGGCGGGTGGTCGAGGTGGTGGAGAAGGCTCGATGACCTCTTTCCGTCCGGGAGGCCGCCGGTGATCCAGCAGGAAAGCCGGCTCAAGGTCGCGGACAACAGCGGGGCGAAGGAGCTGCTCACCATCCGTGTCATGGGCGGCCACTACCGACGCTACGCGTCAGTCGGCGACGTGATCACGGCCACCGTCAAGACGGCGCAGCCGGGTGGCCAGGTGAAGAAGGGCGAGGTCGTCAAGGCGGTGGTCGTCCGCGTGGCAAAGGAGTACAGGCGGCCGGACGGCTCCAACATCCGGTTCGACGACAACGCCGCGGTGATCATCAACAACCAGAACAATCCCAGGGGCACGCGGATCTTCGGCCCGGTCGCGCGCGAGCTCCGTGAACGCAACTTCATGAAGATCGTGTCCCTGGCTCCGGAGGTGCTCTAGTTTGCTCAAGAACAAGCCCCAGCTGAGGCTGAAGAGGCTGGACCTGGCGCCCGGTGACCCGGTCGTCGTCGTGGCTGGCAAGGATCGAGGCAAGCATGGTGAGGTGCTTCGAACCCTGCCCCGCGAGGGCCGGATCGTGGTCCAGGGCGTGAACATCATGAAGCGACACTCGAAGGCCGGGCGCTCGGCCGGCGGCAACCGCGCCATCCAGGGCGGCATAGTCGACTTCGAGGCTCCGCTGGCGTACAGCAATGTCCGGCTGGTCTGCCCCTCCTGCAATCAGCCGACGCGGATCAGGCATATCGTGCTCGAGAACGGTACCCGGGCCCTGCAATGCGCCAAGTGCGGCGAGCCCTACGAGCGCGTGCGCAGGACGGAGGGCCAGTGAGCGCGGTACAGGAACGGCGGCCCCAGATGGCCCAGCAGTACGACGAGCAGGTGACGCCCGCGCTGGTCAAGGAGTTCTCCTACCCGAACGTGATGCAGGTGCCGCGGGTGGCCAAGATCGTGGTCAACATCGGCATCGGCGAAGCCAAGGACAACGCCCGCGCGCTGGAGGCCGCCGTCAACGACGTCCGCACGATCACCGGCCAGCAGCCGATAGTGGTGAAGGCCCGCAGGTCGGTGGCCGCCTTCAAGCTCCGCGCCGGTATGCCGGTGGGGATCAAGGCAACGCTGCGCGGTCGCCGGATGTGGTACTTCCTGGAGAAGCTGGTCCAGGTCGCGCTGCCGCGGATCCGGGACTTTCGCGGCGTCAGCGCCGACGGTTTCGACGGGCGCGGGAACTATTCACTCGGGATGCGCGAGCAGATCGTTTTCCCCGAGATCGACTACGACAAGATCGACAAGATCCGAGGCCTCGAGGTCTCGATCGTCACGACCGCCAACACGGACGAAGAAGCCCGCTCGCTCCTCAGGCGGCTGGGCATGCCGTTCCGCCAAGAGGGAAGGTAAGAGTTTGGCCAAGAAATCAGCAATCGAGCGCTGGAAGCGAACCCCCAGGTACAAGGTCCGGTTTCACAACCGCTGCCGAATCTGCGGGCGGCCCCGGGCGTACATGAGGAAGTTCGGCATGTGCCGAATCTGCTTCCGGACGCTGGCAGCCGAGGGTCGGATCCCCGGCGTGACCAAGTCGAGCTGGTGATGGCTGTCAGCACGATCGGGGTGGTGAGCGACCCCATCGCCGACATGTTGACCCGGATCAGGAACGCCAACTCGGCGCGGCATACCGAGGTCCGGGTTCCCGCCTCCAAGCTCAAGCTGGAGATCGCTCGGGTGTTGCGCGACGAGGGCTACATAGCCGGCTACGAGGTCGAGCGGAATCCGGAGCGAATCGGGGACGTACTCAAGGTAAGCTTCAAAGCGCGCCCTGACCGCAAGCGGGTCATCTCGGGCGTGAAGCGGATAAGCCGGCCGGGGCTGCGCATCTACGCGCGAAAGACCGAGATCCCCAGGGTTCTGGGCGGCCTCGGGATCGCCATCCTCTCGACGAGCCGGGGAGTGATGAGCGGCAGGGAAGCGCAGGTCGCGGGCGTCGGCGGCGAAGTTCTTGCCTACGTCTGGTAAGGCGGGATAAGGAACCAATAGAGGACAGATGTCGAGAATCGGAAAGCTGCCGATCCCGGTCCCCAGCGGGGTGAGCGTGAACGTGCACAACAACCACGTGAAGGTCGAAGGGCCGAAGGGCACGCTGGAGCGCGGGCTGCCCGCCCAGATCTCCATCAAGCTCGAAGGCGAGACGATCGTCTGCCGGCGGCCTTCCGACGGACGCGAGCACCGCTCGCTCCACGGTCTGACCCGGACCCTGGTCGCCAACATGGTCACCGGGGTCTCAGCCGGGTTCCGTAAGGACCTGGATCTGGTCGGTGTCGGGTACCGGGCGCAGAAGCAGGGCAACGACCTGGTCTTGACCCTCGGTTTCTCGCATCCCGTCCGCTACACCCCGCCGCCCGGGATCGCCGTGGACGTGGCCGACCCCACCCATTTCTCGGTGTCCGGCACCTCCAAGGAGCAGGTCGGACAGGTGGCGGCGGATCTCAGAAAGCTACGGCCGCCTGAGCCCTACAAGGGCAAGGGCGTCATGTACCGCGGTGAACGCATCCGCCGCAAAGCCGGCAAGGCCGGCAAGGGGGCCAAATAGATGCGGGGGAAACAGGTTTCCCCCCCTGCCCCCTTCTCGCAAAGG
>CATPBP010000094.1 GCA_955652675.1 Candidatus Dormiibacterota bacterium | reverse complement strand
GAGCCAGGTAGGCGAGCAGCCTTCGCACGGACCGTGCAGGTTAACCGCCCGCCCGGCCCGATCTCCAGCACACACGAGCCGCCTCCGGCGCGGGAGGGCGGCCGGCGTTCAGGGGGTCGGGCTGGGGTTGGGACCCACCTGCTGGCTCCCCGGGGTCGGCGTCGGCCTGGGGGTCGGCGTCGATGGGGCTCGCGGAGTAGCGCTGGGCGTCGTGCTCGGGCTGGGAGCGGCCGGGGTCGGTGTGGCCGAGGCCGTCGGAGTGGGCGTGGGACTCGGGCTCGCGCTCGGGGTCGGGCTGGGCGTTGCAGCCGGAGTCGCTTGAAGCGGAGCCAGTGCGGTCACCGGCGACGGGGCCGGCGTGCTTGACGGGGAGGGCTGTGGGGCGGCGACCGCCCCTCCAACCGCGGCACTGACCGGAGCGACCCGCCTGGCCTGCAGGCTGCGCACCGTGGCGGCCGGGGCAGCCGGCGCCTGGGCGACCTGGTCCGGTGTGGCCACCGGCGTCTCCCCTGGTGGCGGCCCAGACGTGGCCGAGGGGAGGTCAGACGGCGCCGGCGCCTCCGTCGGGCTGGTGACCGCGGATGGCGGCGCGGCCCGGCCTCCGGAGGTGCTGCCTCCGGAACTTCGGGAAAGCAGCGGCAGCACGCCGGAATAGGCGCCCGCCGCCAGCGTGGCGAGCAGCAGCGGAAGAGCGGCGACCAGCAGCCAGCCCGAAGACCGTGATCCGGTCGGGCGTGGTTCGGGCGGCGCGACGGGTCGCCCTCGCAGGAAAGGAGGAAGTTTCATATCTACCCCGGTCTACCCCCAGCGTCTCAAGGGCCGAGATGCCGTCCTGACTGACATCCCGCCGCTTGGAATTCAGCTAGACCCTACCGGAGTGGACCCCGAAAAGGGAAGCAGCTCCCCGGGGTTTCCTCGAAGCCTTCGCCGTATCCGCCGTCCTGACCGGGTGCCTCGCAGGGATGCTCGCTCGGCCATGGCCTACGCTGAGCGCGTGGCGGGCGACGGCAGCGAGCTCTCCGCCAGCCGCGTCGCCAACATGGCGGCCGGCGGAATACTGGCGGACTTCGACAGCTACCAGGGCGCCTTCCGCGCGGTCACCAGACGGGCCCGCGGCCGTTTCGAAGCCTGTGACTGGCAGGGTGCGGTGGAGGACGCCATCGAGCGCCTCGACCTCTACGGCCGGGTCATCGGCCAGGTCGAGGCCGATGTGCGCAGGATGCTGGGCAACCGGGTCTCGGACCGCCTCGTCTGGGCGGGCATGAAAGCGGTCTACTCGGGACTGATCGCCGGCAGACAGGAGTGGGAGATAGCCGAGACCTTCTTCAACTCGGTCACCCGCCGCGTCTTCGCCACGGTCGGAGTGGACGCGAACATCGAGTTCGTCGACTCGGACTTCGGGGCGCCCTCGGAGCTCGATGCCGACCTCCTCTGCCGCAGCTATCGGGGCTCGGCAGATGGAGCGCAGCTGGTGCATGACCTGCTGCGCGACTTCGCCTTCGAGGCGCCGTTCCAGGACCTCCACCGGGACGCCGGACTGGCCGCGGCGCGGCTCAGGGCCTACCTTCGGTCGCTCGGTGACCCCGGTGGCCTGGAGCGCGTGGAGATCCTCCGCGAACCGTTCTTCAGGCGCAAGGGAGCCTACCTGGTGGGCCGGCTGTTCAGCGCTGACCGGTCCGTGCCGTTCGCCCTGGCCCTGCTCAACGGCGAAGACGGGATCGTGATCGACGCGGTGCTGGCGGGCGAGGACGACATCAGCATCCTCTTCAGCTTCACGAGGTCGCACTTCCACGTCGACCTGGGTGCGCCCCATCCATTGGTGAGCTACCTCAACGGGCTGATGCCGAGAAAGCCGGTCGCCGAGATCTACATCGCCCTCGGCTACCACAAGCACGGCAAGACGGAGCTCTATCGGAGCCTGCTCCGCTACCTTCGGGAGACCGACGAACGGTTCGACCTGGCGCCGGGGACGCCGGGCATGGTCATGGTCGTCTTCGCCATGCCGGGATACGACGTGGTGCTCAAGGTCATCCGAGACCGGTTTCCGGTGATCAAGCCCACGACGCCCGACGGCGTGAGGGAGAACTACCGGCTCGTCTTTCGGCACGATCGCGCCGGGCGGCTGGTGGAGGCGCAGGAGTTCGAGCACCTCGAGTTCGATCGCTCGCGGTTTGCGCCCCGGCTGCTCCAAGAGTTTCAGCGCGACGCGGACCGGACCGTGGCGGTGGGCTCGGACGCCGTGATCGTCCATCACGGCTACATCGAGCGGCGGGTGGCGCCCCTTGACCTCTACTTCCGCCAGGAATCAGAGCAGGCCGGTCGAGCGGCGGCTGTGGACTTTGGCCAGGCCGTGAAGGACCTGGCCGCCAACGGCATCTTTCCTGGTGAGCTGCTGCCCAAGAACTTCGGGGTCACCCGGCACGGCCGGGTCGTCTGCTACGACTACGACGAGCTCTCGTTGCTGACCGACTTCTTCTTTCGGGAGTTCCCGGAAGCGCAGAGCGACGACGACGAATACAGCGACGGGGCCTGGTACGGCGTCGGTCCGAGGGACGTCTTTCCCCAGGAGTTCGCCCGCTTCCTGGGGCTTCCCTCGCCGCTGCGGGAGGCGCTGGAGGGGATGCACGGCGACCTCTACAGCGTGCGCTTCTGGCAGGAGATGCAGGCCCGGGTCAGGGGCGGGGAGATAGTCGACATCTTTCCCTACCATCCCTCGCGGCGGCTCCACACCGGTGCTTCGCGAGGGCAGGGGGAGTGAGGGAGCCTTTCGAGCCCGCGGTTGAACCGTCAGGGATCTTGGCTGGTTCGAAGTGGACCCCCTCCCAGCCCTCCACCAGCAAGGGGAGGGAACAAGCCAGCCTTTTCTTAGCGGCGGGTTAGTTTGGGCGGGCGGGCGTCTCGGTAGTCCCGAGCGAGGCCGGCCATGGCTTCGAAGTTCTCGAACATCTTGGGGTTCTCCCACTTCTGGCGCAGGCTGTCCACGCTGGTTCGCAGCTGGTCCCAGTAGTGGTCGATCGCGAAGGCGTCGAAGAGGAGGTCCTCGGAGATGAGGCGGTGGATCGCCAGGGTGCTGATCTCCTCGAAGACGTGCGCCAGCGCGGCTTCGTCCTCAGGCTGCAGCTCCTGAAGGAGGAGGTTGTTGAAGGAGGTCCCCAGGGGGTCTCCGTGGAGGACCCTCATGATGCCCAGGAAGGGCTCGAGATCCTCTTGTGTTGCGGTTCCGAAGCTCGGTCCGAGTCGGCTCGCCGGCTTGTGAACGGCTGGTCCTGCCATCTATCACCTCTCCTGTCTCTGGATGAACGCGAGTGCTCCAGCATAGCCTCGGGCTGGGAGGCAGCCGCAGGGGCTTAGGCCGGCCCGAGGTGGGGGCTGGAGTCCCCCGCTCTCACGAAAAGTAGGCGTTTCCCAGGAAGATCGCCGGCGCCACCAGGCTCCCCGGATAGCCCTGCAGACTCGACCTCTGGACCGACAGGCTGTCCGGCGACATCAGGAAGAGATTCACTGCATCGTCGGCCAGCTGCTTCTGCACGCGGGCATAGAGGTCGTTGCGCGTGGCCGCGTTGGGCTCGGCGTCCGCCTGGCTCAGCCAGGCCTGCACCTGCGGATTGTTGTAGTGCCAGTAGTACTTGGGATTGGCGTAGTTGCCGATGTCCCGCGGCTCGACGTGGTTGATGATCGTGAGGTCGTAGTTGCCGGCGAGGAAGTCCCGCTGCAGCCACTCGGCGAAGCCGCCGGTCTGGACCTGCACCTTGACCCCCGCGTCCTGCAGCTGGCTCTGAAGGATCTGGCCGGCGCGCTGCGCGTAGGGAAACTCGCTGACCAGGTCCAGCTTCAGCGTCAGGGCGCCGCTGCCTCCGTAGCCGGCCTCGGTGAGGAGCTGCCTGGCCCTGGCCGTGTCCTGGCTGTAGACCTTGGTCTCGTCCGTGTAGTAGGGCTCGCTGGCGTTGGGCACCGCGTGGCTGCCGATGGGAACCGCGTACCCAGCCTCGACGCCGTCGATGAAGGCCTTGCGGTCGATGGCGTAGGAAAGCGCCTTGCGGACCCGGACGTCGCGGAGCGCCGGGTTTCCGGTGGCGTTGTTCATGCTGACGATGATCTTGCCGTTGGGAGTCCCCTGGACCACCTTGAAGCGCTGGTCGTTTTTGAAGCCGGCGAGCTGTTCGGGACCCTGCACGGCGCCGATGACGTCGATGTCCCCCGACTTGAGCGCGTTGTTCACGGCGTTGGCGTCGCTGAAGTACTTGAAGACGACATCCTGCAGCTTTGGCTTGGAGCCCCAGTAGTCGTCGTTCCTGACCAGCACCAGGGAGTCGCCGTGGTTCCACTGCTTGAACTTGAACGGGCCCGTCCCAACCGGGTTGGTCCCGTCGCCGGCGATCGTCTTGGAGGAGACGATGGCCGCCGAGCCCTGGCCCATGTGGAAGAGCCAGTTGTCGCTGTACTGCTTGAGAGTCACCTTGACCGTGTGGTCGTCCACCGCCTGGATCGACTTGATGGGCGCGAAGTAGTCGGGGTGGGGCTGGCTCTTCTCGGTCTGGGCCCGCTCCCAGGAGAACTTGACGTCCTGTGCCGTGAAGGGGCTGCCGTCGTGCCATTTGGCGTTGTCCGCCAGGTGAAACGTGTAGCTCAGGTGGTCGGCGGCGACGTCCCAGGACCTCGCGAGCTGAGGCAGGATCTGGCCCTTCTCACCGGTCCGCACCAGTCCTTCGTACACGTTGTCTCGGAGGGCGACCGCGATCGCCGCGGTGGCGGCGGCGGTCACGTCGAGGGTGGTCGGCTCCTGGAACAGGCCCACCACCAGCCGGGTCTTGGTGGAGCCGCTCTGCGTCCCGGAACCGCTCGCACAGGCGGCCAGGCAGAGGCAGAGGGCCAGCGCGGTGCATAGAAAGGACCGTCTCACCTCGCTCTCCATTGCCTCTCTAAACCAAACCTGAATACGACCGGCTCTCCGATCCGGCCACGATAGCATGCGTCCGCCGCCGCCCCGGTGCCGACCGAGGTGCCATCCCGAGTGCGCGCGGAGTCGCGCTCGCCTGCAAGATAGAGGTGGAGGACTCATAGGAATGCACCAGCCAGGATCGACCCCCGCCACCCAGCCGAGGCTTGGGATCAACGTCCGCTGGTCACCGGAGCTGGCCTCCCGGCTGGAGAGCGGCATGCCGGCGACCGTCGTCGCCCAGGTCGGGGTGCCGCCACCGCTCTCCCGTCTGGTTGTGCTGGCGCGAAGCCGGGCCGGCCAGGTGTCCCTCGCGGCCGCCTTCATCCCGACCGCGGGTAGAGGGGCGATGGCGGTGACGCCGGTGGGGATCGTCAAGCAGCTCGGGGCCATACAGCCGCCCCGGCTGGTCGCTCAGTCCTTCCCCAGCCGCTGGCAGACAGGAAGTCTCTTCGTCCTGGACGAGGGCCGCCGCGACCAGTACCTGCTGTCCACTGGTTTGGTCAACCAGCTGGTGCTCTGCTGCGGCGTCTGGCCCGTGCTGCTGCCCCTCGTGGGTCCTCGGATCGGGGCCCACGTGGCGCCGGACCGGCAGGCGGTGGAAGCCGACCTGGAGCTCTTCTGCGAGCTGATCACGGTGACCCTGGAAGGCATCTACACCTCCGACCAGGACAGCGCGGGGCTTCCCACCGTGAACCTCGAGCTGCTCTCCACGGGCGCCAGCATGGACTCGGCGGCCGACGTGCTGGGAAAGCTGGGGCGCTCGGCGGCCACCTTCCTCAGGAGCGGCGGGTTCAACCGCGGCCCCGGCTCGGTGTACGAGCCGGAGAGCCAGGGGACAGGGGAGACGGTCAGCTTTGCGGACGTCGGCGGCCACGAGGCCGCGAAGTCGGAGCTGCAGGCCATCTGCATCGCCGTCAAGGACCCCGACCGCTTCCGGCGGTGGGGCGCCCGGCCGCCCCGCGGCGTGCTCCTCTACGGGCCGCCGGGGACGGGAAAGACCATGCTGGCCCGCGCGCTGGCTCAGGAGTCCGGAGCCAAATTCATCCACGTCCGCGCCTCGGACGTGGTCTCCAAGTGGTACGGCGAGGCCGAGCAGAAGCTGCAGGCAGCCTTCGACTGGGCTCGGCGGGAGCGGCCGGCAGTCCTCTTCTTCGACGAGGTGGACGCCCTCGCGCGCTCGCGCGACGAGGCGCACGAGGCCACCCACCGCATCGTCAGCACCTTCCTGGAGAACATGGACGGGCTGCGCGAGCTCGACGGTGTGATCGTGCTGGCGGCGACCAACCGGCCGGATTCCGTGGACGACGCGCTGACCCGCCCGGGCCGCTTTGACCGGCTGGTCGAGGTGCCGCTACCGGCGGGGCCGGAGCGGCGCGCCATCTTCGGGGTCCACATCGCCCGGGCCGACCGCCAGGCTGCGAGGTCACTCTTCGAGCCCATCTCGGAGGACGCCTGGGAACAGCTGATAGAGGTCACCGAGGGCTTCAGCGGCGCGGACGTGGCCGAGGTGGTGCGACGGGTGCTGGAGGCCAGGGTCCGCTCCGACCAGACGGAGGGCCGGATTCGCCCCGAGGAACTCGCCACCGCCGCCACCTCAGTCGGTCGCCCCTGGTAGGGACATCTCAAGGACTCAGCTAGCTCTTACAAAGCTTTAATTTGCTGCTGATTCAGGGGTGTTTTTGCGCCGCTTGAATCGGTCCATGAGCGTTTCGCGGCGGTCCGTGCTGGGGGCCGCGGCGGTCGGTGGGACGGTTGCGGCGGGGGCGCGGCTGCTCGGGCTGGACCCGGCGCGGTTCCTGCCCGGAATGCGGCCCGGGACCGGGGGCGCTCAATGGGTGTCGCCGCTCGGTTCGGAGAAGGCGCGCGTCGCCCACCTCCTGAGGCGCACCACCTTCGGCGCCACCGTCGCGGAGTTCGAGCGGTCCGCGTCGGAGGGCTTCAGCCGGACGGTCGACCGCCTGCTCGAGACCCGGCCCGCGCCGCCTCCCGACCTACCGGCGGCGAAGGGCGCGAGCGCCGCCGGGCGCCTCGACGCCCGGCAGCTGCAGCTCTGGTGGGTGGACCATATGCTGCGATCGCCCACCCCGTTCGCCGAGCGCATGACGCTCTTCTGGCACGGCCACTTCACCAGCGACTTCCGGAAGGTGGGCCTGAGGACGCCGTTCGTCTACTGGCAGAACCTGACCTGGCGCGACATGGCGCTCACCGACCTGCGTTCGATGCTGATGCGGGTCACCACCGACCCCGCCATGCTGCGCTACCTCGACCTGAGCACCAGCACCGGGCAGAACCCGAACGAGAACTACGCCCGCGAGCTGATGGAGCTCTTCTCGCTCGGGGTCGGCAACTATAAGGAGGACGACGTCCGGGCGGCCGCCCAAGCGCTGGCCGGCTGGATCGAACCACGGCCCCAGGGGTTCACCGACGTGACGGTCGACGCCAAGAACGCCGTGACCCGCCGTTACCCGACCTACGGAGATCAGGCGACCGGCGTATTCGTCCCTCGGCGCGCCTACAAAGGGGGCCCGCTGACGTTTCTGGGCAAGCGCGCCAACTTCGACGCGCAGTCCGTCATCGACCAGATCCTGGCGCAGCCGGCGGCCGCCTACTTCATCACCCGCAAGGTGGCGCAGCACTTCCTCAGCACGCGGATCGACGAGCAGTACGTCCGCCGGCTGGGTGACAGGTTCCGCGCCAGCCGGTACGACATGAAGTCGCTGATGCACGACCTCCTGACCAGTCCGGAGTTCGCCGCCGCCCAGAGCTACCGGGCCCTGGTCAAGGCGCCGGTGGAGATGATGGTGCACTCGCTCAAGGCCCTCGGCGCCGCAGACCTGGGCCGCCTCGCCGTCCAGTCCAGCGCGAACATGGGCCAGGTCCTCTTCGACCCGCCCGACGTCGGGGGCTGGCCGAACAACGAGGCCTGGATCTCCTCCAACAACGTGATCGCCCGCGTCAACTTCGTCTCCGCCGCGCTTCAGCAGGTGAAGGCTCCGCCAGCGGCAGCGGAGGCCGTCGTCCAGCTGGACGGCGTGTTTGGCGCGCAGACGGCCGGGCTTCTGAACCGGGCGCGAGACGACCACATGCGCTGGCTGCTGGCCCTCGCCTCCCCGGAATTCCAACTCAAGTGAGAGTGCCATGAGCGAAGAGATCGGCATCAACCAACTCAAGCGCCGCGACTTCCTGAGCGCGGGCCTGGTCTTCGGGGCAGGGGCGGCGGGACTGGCGGCCGGCTACGCCGCCGTCCCCGACGCGTTCGCCCGCGCGGTCTACGCCGCCAAGACCAACGGGGTGGAGAACGACCGCGTGCTGGTCATGATCCAGCTGGCGGGCGGCAACGACGG
>CATPBP010000093.1 GCA_955652675.1 Candidatus Dormiibacterota bacterium | reverse complement strand
GACTTCGTCGATCCGTCCCGTCTTTGCCACCGCCATCGTCACAACCTCCTGGGCTTGACAACGGATCCGTGATATGGGCCACACGATCCGCCTACCTGGGCGCGACGTCAAGCCCCGGCGCCAGCGGCTCCAAAAGAGGACGCGCGACCGGTAGTTGCCGGTGTCGGCGGGCGCGCTCTCCGCCAGCGCGAAGAGCTCCGCGATCGGCACGTCGTACCGCATGCCGGCGATGGACCCGAACATCCGCGCGTCCGCATGGAAGGCTTCGCGCAGCTTCCCGCCGTCGCCCTTGGCCTCCCCTTCGGTGCACAGTTGCGCGACCCGGCAGATCGCGTCGTAGTCAGCGATGACATCTGCTGCGCCTATGTCAAGCGGCGCTGGGACCCCGACAACGTCTTTCGCGGCAACCTGAACATCACGCCGGACTGAGAGACCAGAGGCCCAGATTCTTCCGTCCCCGGTCCGGGGAGTTCAGAGGCGGCCGTTGCGCGCTGAGGGACCTCCGGAGAGCGGCAGCGACAGCACGAACGTGGTACCCAGGTCACGATGGGACGACACCGTCAGGTCGCCCTCATGGGCCCGTGCTATCTCCCGCGCCAGGTGCAGGCCGAGCCCCGTCCCGGGGATCCCGCCCGGAGCTGCCTGAGAGGCTCTCTCGAAGCGCTGAAACAGCTTCTCCACCTGAGAAGGTGGGATACCGAGGCCGCGGTCGGATACGGTGACCGATGCCATGCCCCCGACTTCATTCAAGGTGCAGCGGATCTCGCCTCCCTCCGGGGAGTACTTGATCGCGTTCTCCAGGAGATTTCTCACCGCGGACCTCAGGCGAAGCCTGTCGCCCTCGATCCAGAGGGGAGACTCCGGCTGGCTGATCAGCAAATGATGGCTGGTCGTCAAGGGCGCGACCCGCTGGTAGGCCTCGCGGACCGTCTCTCGGAGGTCCAGCTTGTCGACCCTGAGCAACCGCCGTCCCTCCTGCATCCGGGCGATCTCCACCATCTCGGTGAGGATGGCGTCCGCGTCCCGCAGGCTTGCGCCGACCTGCTCGAGGGCCTCTCGAGCAGGCTGGGGGAGGGTTCCCAGCTCACCGGATTGCGCCAGGTCGACGTAGCCGCGGGCGACGCCGATCGGCGTCCTGAGCTCGTGCGATGCCAGCCGGAGGTAGGCCGACTTCATCTCTTCGAGTTCGGCGACTCGCTGATGCTGCCTTCGCAGCCTGGCCACCACCGAGTTCTGCTGGACCAGCCGCCAGCTGAAGGTCATGGCAAGGAGGCACATGGCAAGCAGGCCACCCTCCGTGCTAAACATGGCACGCCTAAGGCCGGCTACCTTGGGGAGGAATCGAGTGGATCGCTGCTGGAGGCCAACCATTGGAATTTGAATATCACATTACATGATAATCTACATATCGGCATTCACCACCAACGGAAACTGATCATTGGATAGCGAACGCTTGCGAGACGAGCGCGCGGGTGAGGAGGCCGCCGATCCCGACCGGCTTCTCCCTGGAGAAGACCCGGCCACGCCCTACCTGGACGACGCTGAGAAGTGGGTGGAGGTCTACCAGGAGCTCCTCCAGTTCAAGCAACGGCTTCTTGGCGTCGCTGAGGAGGCGCTCAAGGACCTCGGGGACAAGCCGGCCAGGAAAGAGGTGGTGGATACCGATCGAATAGTGCTGGAGGCCGAAGTCAAACGATTTGAGCGGCGTCTCACCTACTGGAAAGAGCGCCGATTGGAATTGGACGAACGGAGCTGAAAGAGACGAGGCCGGGAAGCTGGAGCTTCGCGGCCTCGTCGTGGATCGGCGGTCGGTACGGGGCTCTAGAGGGGCTCCTCGCGCTCGTCGGGGGCCGGATGCTCGGCGTCGTACGCGACCTCTTTTCCGGTCTGCTTGACGTCGCCGACGCCCTGACGGGCCTTGCCCTTCAGTTCCTCGCCCTTATCGCCCGTAACCTTGCCCTTGATCTCCTCCGCCTTGCCGGTGATCTTGTCCTTCATCTGGACTCTCCTTCCAATACAGCTTCAGATTTGGAACGAACGGTGGGGAAGGGCTTCCCGCTCTCACCCTTCCTGATATACATTCATTATGAAGTGACACAGTAGGAATGTCAACTTCTGCGCCGGTTGAAGGGTATCAACTCTTCCTCAAGTGCACACTGCAGACGAGGCTGCTTCCGCGGAAAAGTAGAATGGATCGCCGTGCCGAGGTAGCTCAGCTTGGTAGAGCACGTGACTGAAAATCACGGTGTCCCCAGTTCAAATCTGGGCCTCGGCACCAGTCTCTTCTCTGACCTGCAGCAGGCGCCGGACGGTCCGACGACCTGGCTGGGCACCGGCACCCTGTACAGTCCCTGGTGGCGCCACCGTGCTGTTCCGCTAAGCCAGGGAGGCATCTGATGCTCGGAGTGAACGGAGTCGAGATCCTGGGTGCGGTCGAGGGACGTCAAGAGCAGATCCTGACCCCCGAAGCGCTGACCTTCGTCGCTGAGCTCCAGCGCCGTTTCAACCCAAGACGGCTGGAGCTGCTGAGGGCGCGCGTCGAGCGGCAGGATCAGATCAAACGGGGCGAGCTGCCGGGCTTCCTGGAGGAGAGCCGAGAGGTACGAGAGTCCGACTGGCAGGCGGTTGCGCCTCCGAAGGACCTGCTGGACCGCCGGGTGGAGATAACGGGACCGGTCGAGCGCAAGATGATGATCAACGCCCTGAACTCGGGCGCTGCCGTCTTCATGGCCGACTTCGAGGACGCCAACTCGCCCACCTGGGCGAACAACCTCAATGGTCATCTGAACTTGATCGAGGCTGTGGAAGGCAGCATCAACTTCCGGAATCCCGACGGCCGGGAGTACCGTCTCGAGGACCGTACCGCCTACCTCATGGTCCGGCCGCGGGGGTGGCACCTTCCGGAGAAGCACCTTCTGATCGACGGCCGGACCGCGTCGTCGAGCCTGGTCGACTTCGGTCTCTACGCCTTTCACAACGCGCGGCGAAGGCTGGACAGAGGCCTCGGAACCTACCTGTACCTGCCGAAGCTGGAGAGTCATCTGGAAGCCCGGCTCTGGAACGAGGTCTTCAACTTCACAGAGGAAGAGCTGCGGCTGCCCGCCGGTACTCTGCGCGCCACCGTCCTGATCGAAACCGTCCTGGCGGCGTTCGAGATGGACGAGATCCTGTTCGAGCTGAAGGACCATTCGTTGGGGCTCAACGCCGGCCGATGGGACTACATCTTCAGCATCATCAAGAAGTTCCACCATCGCGCCAACATGCTGCTGCCCGACCGCGTTCAGGTCACCATGACAGTGCCGTTCATGCGGGCTTATACAGAGCTGTTGGTGCGCACCTGCCACCTGCGGGGGACCTTCGCCATGGGTGGCATGGCCGCGTTCATTCCCAGTCGCAGGGACCCGGAGGTCAACCGCGTGGCGCTGGAGAAGGTGCGCGAGGACAAGGTAAGAGAGGCCGGCGACGGTTTCGACGGCACCTGGGTCGCTCATCCCGACCTGGTCCAGGTTGCGACCGAGTGCTTCGACCAGGTGCTGGGTGATCGTCCCAACCAGATAGACCGGCGCCGGGACGACGTCCAGGTCTCCGCCGAGCAGCTCATCGACGTCGCCGTGCCTGACGGGGCCATCACCGAGGCCGGTCTCAGACTCAACGTCAGCGTCGGAATCCAGTACCTGGAGTCGTGGCTGAGAGGCAACGGCGCCGCGGCGATCAACAATCTCATGGAGGACGCGGCCACCGCGGAGATCTCGCGTTCCCAGGTCTGGCAGTGGGTCCACCACCGGGCCCGCTTGCGAGAGGGGGCCGAGGTGTCGGTGGAGGTTGTGCGGAGGATCGAGGAGGAGGAGCTGGCCGCTCTGCGCAGCTCGCTCGGAGAAGAGGTCTACGCCAGGGGCCGCTACCAGGAGGCTCGCGAAATCTTCGACCGAGTGGCGCTCGGCGAAGACTTCGAGGACTTCCTGACGGTGCCGGCCTACGAGCGGCTCGACTGACGGCTCGGGCGCTCAGACTCCGGAGAGCGGGGGAGAGGTGGACTCGAGGCGGCGCTCGATCACGGTACCGGCGACTCGAAGCGAGCGCACGGCGAGGTCGATCACCTCGTCCCTGAAGTCAGCGTCGCCGCTTTCGAGAGACTCGGCGAGCAATCCGGCGGTCTCGAAAAGCACCTGGCTCAGCTGCCGCGCGTCAGCTGAAGGCCGCCTACGGACTGGCTCGAGGGGTAGCTGGACGATCCGCGTCACCTCGCTTTGTTCGGGGCGGAGGATGGATCGCTCGCGAACCACCGAGCTGTCAGCGGTCCGCAGGCGACTCATCTAGGCTCTCGACGGTACCCGGAGGAGCTGCAGCGTCTCCCTGATGAAGGCGGGAATGTCCTGGGGCTGGCGCGACGTGACCAGGTTGCGGTCGACGACGACCTCCTCATCCACCACGTCCGCCCCCGCCAATCGGAGGTCATCCTGGATCGTCTTCCAGGCGGTCATACGGTGATCCCGGAAGGTTCCGGCGGTAAGGAAGAGCTGAGGCCCGTGGCAGATGGCGGCGACGGGCTTGTCCGCATCGAAGAATGCCCGAACGAAGTCGACCGGCGCCTGGTGCGCGCGGAGCCGGTCCGGCGAGTAGCCGCCCGGTATGAGAAGGCCGTCGAACTCGTTCGGTGTCACTTCATCGAACGCCTTTTCGACGGTGACGCCTTGCTCCATTCCTTTGTAGCCGTCGACCTTCTGGCCGGCTTCCAGTCCCACGATGACGACCTCATGCTCCGCCTGGCGCAGCGCATCGTAGGGTTGCCGGAACTCGCTGTCCTCGAACCCGTTCGTCAGCACGCATGCAATCTTCATGCGACCCACGATACGACTGCCTTCTAGAGGCCGAGGTCTACTTGGGGGGCTTGCCGGGCAGCCGGCGCCACTGGCGCGGCCCGACCCCGGCGCTCGGGTTTCCGGGAATGAACGGCACCGCCCCTTCCTCGACCATGCACAGCTCCTTGCGCACGACGCTTCGCTCGGCGTTGGCGTGTTCCACCACCACGGTCCTCTCGAGGACAGCCCGCACGTGCACCGACTCGCCCCCGACCTCGGCGTCGAAGCCAGCCGCGACTTCATGGTTGAGAGGCGGCACGATGCTGGCGAGGGGGACTAGTTCTGCAGTGCGGCTCATATACGACCTCCGACGCTGGCTGGCAGACAAAAAAAGCGCCGACTTTGGGGTCGGCGCAAAAAATCTTACCAGAGCAGCCGGCTCTAGGCGGCGTGCCTCCGAGCGGTCTGAGCAGCTTCACGGTTCCGCCGGGCCGCTTCACGACCCCGCCGGGCCGCGTACCTCGCGGCGATGTGACCGAAGCGGATGTCCCGAGGATTCACGAGACACCGGTTGCGGTTCACCAAAACCTTCGGTTCACCAGGGGAGGGTTCGACCACCGCAGTCCGTTCGAGCACCGCCGTCACCCAGACCCGCTGACCTTCCACCAGTGCAGGAAAGTCCGGGAGGATCACCACTTCGCTCTCCGTAGCGACGGTATCGAGCGGGATCAGCTCTGCGGACGGGGCTTCTGACATGACAGGAATGATATCACAATCTTTGCCAGGCGGCGAGGGGCGTTTTGTTCCGAGCCAGCGGCCGATGAAGTCTCCGGGCGACCGCCGCTAGCGCCGGTCGTGGAGGGGCTCCCGCTCGCCCGCCGGTTCCCGGTCGCGAGCCGGATCGCTGTCCTCGGGGGGCGCCTTCTCTGGGTTGGCTCCCCCCGCATGGCCCTGGGAGCGAGGCCGCCAGCCATGCTCGAAAGCCAGCCAGACCAGCGCCGCGCCCACCAGGAGAAGCAGCAGGAATGGGAAGAGGTGGGCGGGGAAGAGCCGGAACAGGAACCGGCTGTTGCGGCCCAGTAGCCGGCCGATCTCCAGGAAGATGGCGGCCCAGATGGAGGCCGAAAGCAGCACGCAAGGCACGAACACGCGGGCTTTCACCTGGAAGACGCCGGCGAAGGCGGAGAGGACGATACGCATTCCCGGGATGTGGCGGCCGATGATGATCGCCCAGGGGCCCCAGCGCTGGAAGGCCTGTTCGGCCTTCTCGAGCCGCTCGGGGTGCAGCCCCACGTAGCGCCCGAAGCGGACCACGAATGGGTGCCCGAACCTCTTGCTGAGGCTGTACAAAACGAAGCTGCCGAGCACGGCCCCGCCGATGACGGCCACGTAGGCCATGGGGTAGGCGATCGCGCCGGTTGTGGTCAGGTAGCCACCCCAGGCGATGGCGACGTCACCGGGCGCCGGCAGGGGGATGCCGAGCTCCTCGGCAAAGATGACCAGAAAGAGGCCGAGGGCCTGGTGCTCGTGAATGAAGTGCCCGGCCGCCCGGCCCAGAGTGTGCAACCACGCCGGTGTTTGAGGCCAGCCGGCGAGACTGGCCTGAACGCTTATGAGAACGTGGAGCATGCCGTCTGCACCGCCCAAGGCCGGCGACCGGCCAGATTACGGGACTGTCCTATACCTACACGTATACGCGGCGACCGTGCCGGGCTATACGACCGGCAACGTTCGGGTCGACACCTGCTCCCCTACCGAGGCGAGCATAACGCGCAGCGAGGCCGGATCGGCCCATTCCACGGCGACCCCGTGGGTCTTGGCGAAGTGGCGTGGATAGGCGCGGGCGGCTTCCGCCACGTCCACTCGGAGACCGGAGACCTCCAGGACCGAGGTGGCACGCTTGCCCACCAGGCCGCACGGCACGATCCCGGCGTTGAAGATCTCGAGGTCGCTGGTCAGGTTGAGGGCGAAGCCGTGGCTGGTGACGGTCTGGTTCAGCTTCACGCCGATGGCCGCCACCTTGGCGCCCCGGGCCCAGACGCCGGTCATGCCGGGGGCCCCCGCTTCCGAGGCGATCCCCAGGGTCGCGAGGTAGGCGATCAAAGATCGCTCGAGGCCGCGAATATGGCGGAGGATGTCGCTGCCCAGGGCGGGGAGGTCCAGGATCGGGTAGCCGACCAGCTGGCCGGGACCGTGGTACGTCGCGTCTCCGCCCCGGTCGGACCAGACCAGCTCGACCCCTCTTCGAGCGCACTCCTCCTCGCTCCAGAGCAGGGTCGAACCGTCGCCTCGACGGCCGATGGTGAAGACGTGCGGGTGCTGGAGCAGAAGCAGCGCCCCCGGGTGCTCGCGCCGGCGGACGGCCTCCACCAGAGACCGCTGGAGGTCCCAGGCCTCCCGGTAGGGAACCTCAGCCAGCCAGTAGGCCAGTACGCCCGGCAGGGATTTGCTCATCGGCGTGGTAGGAGGAGCGAACGAGTGGACCCGACTCGACGTGGGCGAAGCCCATCGCCTGGGCGGCCTCCTTCAGCTCGCGGAATTCGTCAGGCGGGTAGTAGCGCACCACCTCGGCGTGCTTCCTTGAAGGCCGCAGGTACTGACCCACGGTGAGGACGTCGATCGAGTGCTCTCGCATGTTGCGGAAGACCTGGAGGAGCTCGTCTCGGGTCTCGCCCAGGCCGACCATGACGCCCGATTTCGTCACCATCTGCGGGGCCAGCTGCTTGACGTAACGAAGCAGGTCGAGGCTGTTGGCGTAGACCGCTTTGGGCCTGATGCTCGAATAGAGCCGGGGCACGGTCTCGGTGTTGTGGTTGAAGATGTCGGGTCGGGCCTCGACGACCGTGCGGATGGCCTGGTGGTCACCCTGGAAATCGGGGGTCAGCACCTCGATCGAGGTGCCGGGACTCCGGCGCCGGACGGCACGGATGGTGCGGGCGAAGATCTCGGCCCCGCCGTCACGGAGATCGTCGCGGTCCACCGAGGTGATGACCGCGTGCTTCAGCCCAAGCTGGGCGATCGAGTCCGCCACCCGGGAGGGCTCGCCGATGTCCAGCTCGGTGGGGCGCCCGGAGGTGACCGCGCAGAAGCGGCAGGCTCGGGTGCAGACGTCGCCCAGGATCATGAAGGTGGCCGTTCGCCGGCTCCAGCAGTCGTAGATGTTGGGGCAGTGCGCCTCTTCGCAGACCGTGTGCAGCCGCCGTGATTTGACCAGCTCCTTCAGCTGGCGGTAGTCCTCGCCCTCGTGGACCCGAACCTTTATCCAGTCCGGGATCTGGCGGGTGGGCCTGACAGGCTGATCAATCATTCCATCGCTCCGGCTGGGGCTCCTCAACGGCAATCAGCACGCGGCTAAACCTGAACGTCCGCCGGGGCCCAGGCCTCGAGCCGCCGCTTGACGTAGCCCAGGAACTGGCCCGCCATCATGCCGTCGACGATACGGTGATCGAAGCTCAAGCACATGTTCATCATGTGCCGTACCGCTATCCCCTCTCCGATCACCACCGGACGCCTGACGATCGCCTCGGTGGTCAGGATGGCGGCCTGCGGCTGGTTGATGATGGGCTGGCTGGCAACCGAGCCGGTGGCTCCGGTGTTGTTCAGCGTGAAGGTGCCGGCCTGGACGTCCTCCGGCTTCAGCTGGCGCCCGCGAGCCCGCCTCACAAGATCGTCGAGGACGCGTGCCAGATCGCTCAGACCGAGACGGTCGGCATCCCGGATGACCGGCACGATCAGGCCGTCGGGGATCGCGACCGCGATTCCCATGTTCACGTAACGCTTGAGGAGGATGCCTTCGTCGGTCCAGGTGGAGTTCAGGTAGGGAAACTCGGCCAGTCCCTGACAAACCACCTGGATGACGAAGGGAAGGTAGGTCAGGGGGGAGCCGTGGCGCCGCTGGAATCCCTCTTTCTCGGCTTCGCGATAGCGCACCAGCTCTGTGACGTCCACCTCCTGGAGGGTCCAGGCGTGGGGCGAGGTGGCGAGGCTTCGCGTCATGTGCTCGGCGATGGAGCGGCGCACGGCCGTCAGCCGGACCAGCTCCTCGCGGGGGTCCCCGACCGCTCCGGGAGCTGCCCGGGGAGAGGGAGAAGCGGCCGGCTCTGGCGCCGCGGCCGGGGCGGCGGCGGGCGGGGCCGCGGCTCCGTCGCTGGGAGCCGCTTCCCGTCTCTCGAGAAAGGCGAGAACGTCATCGCGCGTCACCCGCCCACCCTCACCACTACCCTGAAGGCGGCTGGGATCTATGTCGTGCTCCTCGGCCAGCCGGCGAACGGCGGGGCTGAGACGAGGCCGGGAACCGCCGTCGGCCGCCTCGCTGACCGGCTCCGGCGCCGTGGGCCGTCCGGCGGGGACGACGGTCTCCGCCTCGGCCGGCGCCGAGGGAGCGGCGGCACTCGCCGGCTCGGATTCGGGAGCCCCGCCTTCGACCTCCATCTGCGCGAGCTCGGTACCGATGGCCACGGTGGTGCCCTCTCCGACGCTGATCCTGACCAGCTTTCCCTCGAAGGGGGACGGCACCTCGGCGTTGACCTTGTCGGTGACGATCTCGACCAGCGGTTCGTCTCGCTTGACGTAGTCCCCTTCCTGCTTCAGCCACTTGTCGACGGTGCCCTCGGTGACGGACTCGCCGAGCTGCGGCATCTTTATGGGGGCTACGCCCATGCTGTCCTCCTGCTGCAAAGAGCGCCGGCTGGAGGCGACGCCCAGAATCGAACTGGGGATGGAGCTTTTGCAGAGCTCTGCCTTACCACTTGGCTACGTCGCCCCTGCGCTGAACCACAGAGATTCTACCCTCGCTTGGCTTAGCCTCCTGGCGTGCAAGAACGGTTCCGAGAGGCGATGGCGGCCGTGCCGGCCGGCGTGGCCGTGGTGAGCACGGGGACTGAAGGCCGCTACTACGCGCTGGCAGCCACCAGCTTCACCTCCGCCTCCCTGGAGCCGCCGCTCCTGCTGGTCTGCCTGGACAGCCTCAGTCAGACCCGGCAGGCGGTCGCCGACAGGGGGGCATTCAACCTCAGCGTCCTGGAGCGGGGGCAGGAGTTCCTGGCGGAGCGGTTCGCCGGTCGCGCACCCCTGGTTGACCCCGGCTGGCGAGACGTTCCTCACCGGCTCGGCGGCAACGGCCTGCCATTGGTGGCTGGCTGCATCGCCTGGTTCGAGTGCGAGCTTCGCGACCTCGTCGGAGCCGGTGACCACGACGTGGCGCTGGGCGAGGTGGTCGCCGCCGGGAGAGAGGAGGGGGAGCCCCTCGTGCTCTGGGACCGGGCCTTCTGGCGCCTGGGCTGACCAGCCACCGCCCAAGGAGCTGGGCTGGAGTCCAATCTCGGTAGAACACCTGCCGATGGCCGTACGGCCCTTTTGTGCCCCATGCTTGTACGTCCGATGGAGAGGCGACTAGCGGCCGGGCTGGCCACGCTTCTGCTCGTCGGCATCTGTCTGGCCGGCTGCAGCTCGCAGCCCGCGCAGCACGCCACCCTCAAGCCAACGCTCGAGGTAAGCCAGGTCGACG
Source organism: Candidatus Dormiibacterota bacterium (assembly GCA_955652675.1). Lineage (GTDB taxonomy): Bacteria > Chloroflexota > Dormibacteria > Dormibacterales > Dormibacteraceae > Nephthysia. Next base: position 41,510 of record CATPBP010000093.1, on the reverse strand, counting down.
GGGGGCCCGTCGCCTTCCAGAACGGGCAGCCGGTGCCGGAATTCGGGGTCCAGCCCCGCACGCGACTCGACCTCGACGGAGCCTGGCGCTTCCAAGGAACCGAACTCACCGATACCTTCTCCTTCAACGACCGCCATCAGACCCTGACCAGGCTGACGGCCGAGGCGGGGGACCGTCTGAAGGACAACTTCGACGACAGCCGCTGGTCGACCTCGCAGGTGCCGGGTACCTTCGACCTGCCGCCGTCCAGCCGCACCACAGTCGCCTGGTACCGGAAGACGTTCCAGGTCCCCGAGACCTGGCCGGAACGAGCCTCGCTCAAGTTCGGATCGGCGAATTACCTGGCCGACGTCTGGCTGAACGGACGCTACCTCGGCTACCACGAGGGTGGCACCACCCCCTTCGCCTTCGACCCGGGGGACGCGCTGCGCAAAGGAGCTTCCAACACTCTTCTGGTCAGAATCAATCGGACGGAGCTGGGAGCGCGCATCGACCTGATCCCCTGGGGCCTGACCGACTGGTGGGAGTACGGCGGGATTACAGGTCGCGTCTGGCTCGAGGCTCAGCCGGACCTGGCAGCGGTCCGAGCGGACGTCGTGCCCCACCTGGACGGCGCAGACGTCTTCGTGGTGGCGCACAACCAGGGCCCGACCGTGGACGCCGTCACGCTTCAGGTCGACGTGCTGCCCGCGGCGGTGAACCAGGGCAACGTCCTCAACCCGGATCCGAAAGCCCTGGTCGTCAAGGGGGCGGAGCCGGTGCTGAGCCGGACGCTGGACCTGGGCGGGCTCCCCGCTGGAGCGGTCCGCCGCGTGGACGCGCCTTTCGCCGTCAGGAATCCCGTCCTCTGGACTCCGGCGCGGCCGGCGCTCTACGTGCTCCACGTGTTCCTCATTTCCAGCGAGGTCATCAAAGACGAGCTCTACGAGAGCTTCGGCCTGCGCCAGATCAAGGTGGATCCGACAGCGCCGCGCCTGCTATTGAACGGCACCCCGGTTGCGTTCCACGGCGTGGCCACCCACGACGAACGCTCGTCGCCGTCTTCCAGCGGCCGCCCAGCGGGAGGTCCAGTGACCGCCGCCGGCGAACTCTATGACAAGCTGACGCAGGCGCGCGGCGTCAACGCCGACCTGATCAGAGACGACCACACGCCGCCCAACGCCCTGCTGCCTATGCTCGCCGATCGCCTGGGTTTCGCGCTCTGGGAGGAGATCCCGCTCTACCACTACACCCCGGAGACCTTCCTGGTGGCCATGCAACGAGGAATCCCGCAGCAGATGCTGGCCGAGATGCTCCTGCGCGACTTCGACAGGCCCTCGGTCCTGTTCCACGGACTGAGCAACGAATCGCAGGGTGTTGGCGAGCGCGTATCGGCGTTGACTACGCTTCGGGACCTCGACAGAAAGCTGGACGGCACCCGTCTGACCGGCCAAGCGGCCTACGGATCCGACCCCGCGGACCCCACCAGCGCACCGCTGGACGTGGCCGGCTACACGTTCTACTACGGCGTCTTCTACGGCGGTGACCTGGACATCGGCAAGATCCAGCGCGCGCTCGACCGCGCCCACCGGACCTACCCCACCAAGCCCATCATGATCCTGGAGTTCGGGCGCTGGGCCGATTCGCCGGAAGAGGAGCAGACGCAGGCACAGGTCTTCAAGGTCACCTACTCGGCGATCGAGCCTTTGCAGGATCTGCAGCCTGACGGCTACGTGGGAGCGGCCGTGTGGTGGAGCCTGGACGACTACTGGACCGAACGACCCGGGCTGGAAACGGAACGGTTCGGGCTCTACCGGCCCGACGGTTCAGCCCGGCCGGTGCAAGCCCTGGTGGCGTCGGCCTACGCGGCGACCTCGACCTCGGGGAGCGCTGGCCGAGGCGCCCAGGAGGGGATCGTCTCAGGCGGCCAGGGCATCCCGCTCGGCCAGACGGGCGCCCCAGCCAGGCTGCTGGCCTTGACGGTCTACGCCCTGGGTATTCCTGTTCTTCTGGTCGCCGGGCTGGTTCTGCTCCTGACCATGAGCCGTCGGCGGACGCGGGCGGCGTGACAACCGTCCGGCTGCGTCGCGTCTCGCTGCGGCTGGGCCTCGCCACCGGCGCGGTCACCGGATTCGTGGTGGGGCTGTTCGTGGGCTGCGTGCTGGGAGCCCTGACGACCTGGATCGCCGGAGCGCTGCTCGACTGGCAGCGCCAGCTCGCCTTCACGCTGGGCGTCACCAACGACCTGCTGCCGCTCGGAGAGCAGGTCGGCCTGCTTCAGTCCGTACAGGCCGGGTGGTGGTACGTGGTCCCTCTCTGCGGCCTCGTGGTGGGCGGCCTGAGCGCACTGGCCGGGGCGCTGGGGACAGCCCTGTTTGTGGCCCTCTTCAACCGCTACGGGGAAGGCACCGAGGTCGACGTGGAGAACGGCGCGCCGAGCGAGGTTGCCGCCCAGGAAACGGCCTCCTCATCCCGGAAATTGCGGCTCGCCTCCGGCGAGAGGCCGAGACGGTCCAGGTGAGAGGCGGAGCCCAAAAGACTCCGCTTTGAACTGGGCCGCCGCACCGCTCGCTCAGTAGGGAAGGTCGCCTTCTTCCATCAGGAAGTGGTGGCCCACCTCGTGCAGGACGGTCCGGCGGACCTCGTCGACCAGGTCTTCCCAGGTCTCGGCGGCCGCCTCGTGGGAGGCTTTGAAGACCGTGACCCTGGCCGGGTAGCCGCCGGCCTCCAGCGCGCCAGGTCCCTCATAGAGGCCGAGCAGGCCCTCGGGGGAGCGCTCGGCCACCACGAACTCGATCTCGTCAAGGTAGGGCTGGAAGCCCGGCGGGATCGCGTCGATCGCGGCCTGCACGGCGGCCTCGAAGCGCTTCATGCTCACCCGCATCCCGTTTCAAGGATGGGGGAGGTCGCCGCGGACCTGCGCGGCCGGGAACGCCGCCCGGCCCGCGGGTATCCTCCGGGGTGCGGCCGGAGCTCGACCAGGCGTCGAACCCGGCTGGTGCTCAGTCGGCGAAATTTCAGCTGGGGAGTTCGCGATGGCGCCATTCGAAAAGCTGGCGGTGGTCGGAGCTGGAACGATGGGCTCACAGATCGCCCTGCAGACCGCGTACAGCGGCCTCTACGAGATCGTCCTCATCGACTCCAGCCCTGAGCAGCTGGTGAAGGCCAGGGAGCAGAACGAGAAACTGGTCTGGCGGGGGGTCGAGAAGGGCCGTCTGACCGCGGATCGCGCCCAGACCGCGCTGGACCGGATCCAGCCCGCCACCGATCTGGAGGCGCTCTCGGGAGCAGGGATGGTGATCGAGGCGGTGTTCGAGGATCTGGGCGCCAAGCAGGGGGTCTGGAGGCAGCTGAACCTGCACGCGCCACCGGAGGCGGTGCTCGCTTCCAACTCGAGCACGATCGCCATCTCGCGTCTAGCCGAGCAGACCGACCGGCCCGAGCAATGCTGCAACATGCACTTCTTCCACCCGGTGACCGTGATGGAGCTCTGCGAGGTGGTCCGGGGGCCCCGCACGGCCGATCAGACGGTGGACACGGCAGTCGAATTCGTGCGCAGCATCGGCCGGGTGCCGGTGGTGATGAACAAGGAGATCCACGGCTTCATCGTCAACCGCATCCTCTTCGCGGCTGCCGAGGAAGCGCTGCACCTCCTGGAGGAGGGCTACGCCTCCGCCGAAGACATCGATGTTGCGGTGAAGAAGGGGCTGAACTGGCCGATGGGGCCCTTCGAGCTGCTGGACTTCAGCGGGCTCGACATCTTCTATGGGGCGCGCGAGGACCGGCGTAAGCTGGAGGGCGGACCAGGCGCTCCGACAGTGCTCAAAGAGATGGTCGAACGCGGTGAGCTGGGCCGAAAGACGGGGCGAGGTTTCCATGACTACGCCCGGGGGTAGCCCGCCCGTCGTCAACCTGGGGCGGAGCGGCCTGCGCGTGAGCCGGCTTTGCCTTGGGACCATGATCTTCGGCTCCCAGGTGGATGAGGCGGCGGCCTTCTCAGTAATGGATCGCGCCTGGGACGGGGGTATCGACTTCTTGGACACCGCCGACGCCTACCCCGTACCTCCCTCACTGGAGACCGCCGGACGCACCGAGGAGATCGTGGGGAGGTGGATCAAGAGCCGCGGCCGGCGGTCCTGCGTGCTGGCGAGCAAGTGCGCCGCGAGGGTCGGCCCCGGCTCCAACGACCTGGGGGGCGGGCGAAAGCACGTGATCGAGGCCTGCGAGGCCTCGCTCCGGCGTCTGGACCGAGACCGGCTGGACATCTTCTACATGCACCACTCGGACCTGCAGGCACCGCTGGAGGAGACCCTCGAGGCCCTGGACCGCCTGGTCGACGCCGGGAAGGTGCACTACATCGGACTCTCCAACTTCGAGGCCGCGCAGCTCGGCCTTGCCATCTCCATCGCGGCGGAGCGGCGGCTGGCCAGGATCACGGTGCTGCAGCCGCGCTACAACCTCCTCGCCCGCTCGCCGGAGCGGGACCTGCTCCCTCTCTGCCTGGAGAGCGGTATCGGCGTGGTGCCCTACAACCCGCTGGGGGCTGGCATGCTGACCGGCAAATACCGTCGCGGCGACAACCCGCCCGAGGCCTCCCGGTTCGCCCTCGGCGAGTACGGCCGGATGTATCGGGAGCGGTACTGGTCGGACCAGATGTTCGAGGTGGCGGAGGCCGTCGTGGAGGTGGCTCACGAGCTGGGGGCCACCCCGGCCCAGGTCGCCCTGGCCTGGCTTCTGAGCCGGCCTGGGGTTACGGCCCCCATCGTCGGCGCGTCTCGGCCGGAGCAGATCGACGACAGCCTCGGCGCCTTTGGCGTCGGGCTGGGACAGGAGCACCTTGACCGGATGGAGCGTGTATCGCAGCCTTTCGTCTAGAGATTCCGGGCGGGTGTGGCGGAAACGGTAGACGCACGACTCTTAAAAAGTCGGGCTTTGCAGCGTGTGGGTTCGAGTCCCACCACCCGCATCTTCATCGCCCTGGCGGCGCGGTCCCGGGTCCGGACGCGTTCCAGGGGGCGGGCGACTTAAGATTCCTGACGATGCGCGCCCGTTCAGAAGAAGAACCAGATCCGGAAGAAGAGCCGAGCCCGGAGACCCCTGCCTCCGCGACGGCGACGATGATGCCGGCGGTCTCCACGCCCGGCCGCGAGTTCGAGTACCGGACCCAGCTGGTCACGGTGGCCGAGGTGGTGGACGGCTCCACGCTTGCGGAGCAGCTGACCAAGGCCTCGGCTGAGGGATGGGACCTGGTGGAGATCATCGGCGCCGGCGATCGGCACGCGATCCTCCTTCGCCGCCCCAAGGACCAGAACCGCGAGTCGCGGCCGGTCGGCTTCCTGCCGCCAGGTCGCTGAGGCAGGCCGACGGATCCCCCGCGGCGCCGTAGGGTTCTCGTGGTCGAAGACGATGGCGCGGTGCGAGCCATCGTCGGCGAGGTGTGCCGGTTGGAAGGCTATGACGTGATCGAGGCATCCACCGGAAGCCAGGCGCTGGAGATGGCAACCAGCAGCGAGCCCGATGTGCTCCTCCTCGACTGGGTCCTTCCCGACCTCAGCGGCATAGAGGTCTGCCGTGAGCTGCGGCGCCAGGGCGCGATCTGTCCCATCGTGCTGCTGACGGGACGGACGGCGAAGGTCGACGTGGTCGTGGGCCTCGAAGTCGGGGCTGACGACTACATCACCAAGCCCTTCGATGCGCGCGAGCTGACCGCTCGCCTGCGGGCCCACCTCCGGCGATCCCGGATGGTGACCCCCGGTTCGCGCCCCGGCGTGGTCAGGGTGGGCGACGTGGAGATCGACGGCGAGGGCCGCAGAGTGCGGGTGGGGGAGAGCGAGGTCAAGCTCACGCTGACCGAGTTCAACCTGCTGACCCTGCTGGCGGCCAACCCCGGCCGGGTCCTCACCCGTTCCCAGCTGCTGGACAAGGTCTGGGGCTATCTGGCCGAGGTCGACCACCATTCCGTAGACGCCCACGTGCAGCGCCTGCGGCGCAAGCTCCAGGATCGGGGAAACAGCGGGGTCTCGCTGGAGGCGGTACCCGGTCTCGGCTATCGGCTTTCGCCGAGGAGCTGAAGGTGGGCGACGAGCGGCCGATCGGCGTGTTCGACTCGGGCGCGGGTGGCCTGACCGTCCTGCGGGCGATCAGGGACCGGCTCCCTCTCGAACGAACCATCTACGTGGCCGACCTCCTGCACTTCCCCTACGGCCCTCGCTACCAGCACGAGGTCAAGACCTTCGCCTTCGACATCATTCGCTACCTCGAATCTCGTGACGTGAAGCTGGTGGTGATCGCCTGCAACACTGCAACCGCCGCCGCGCTGAACCAGGCGAGGGAGCTCTTCGATGTGCCAATCGTGGGCGTCATCAGCCCGGGCGCCCAGGCCGCCGTCGAGGCAACTCGCAAGGGGCTTGTCGGCGTGATCTCCACCGAGGGCACGCGTATGAGCCAGGAGTACCTGCACGCCATCAAGGAGGTGGACCCCATGATCGGCGTGTACCAGAAGGCCTGTCCCGAGCTGGTCGACATCGTCGAGGCGGGCGAGGCCGATTCCCCGCTGGCGGAGGCAGCCCTGCGCCGCGACCTGGCCGAGATCGTGGACCTGGGGGCCGACGTCCTGGTTCTCGGCTGCACGCACTATCCACTGCTCAAGGGTTCGATCGACCGGGCTTTTCCCGGCGCCTTCACGCTGGTCGACTCAGCGGCCACCACGGCGGCCATGGTGGAGCGCAGGCTGGACCATGCTCGGATGCGCTCCGAGCTGGGCGACAACGATGGCGACCACGAGCTGCTGGTGACAGCCACCCCCGACAGGCTGGGCGAGGTGGCGGAGATCCTGTTCGGCGAACGGGTCCCCCACGTCCGCGAGATCAACCTCTGGGATTGACGGCCGCCCGGCCGGCCCAGTCAGGCATTATTTGCAGCCGTGTCGAAGCGCCGAGCGAGACCAGCGCCTGTTCCCGATGCGGCCGAGCCACCGCTCCCGATGCGGCCGCTGCCGGCACTCGCCATCGTGCTGGTGGTTGTGGCCGCCCTTGTGGCGGGCGGCATCAGCCTCGACCGCCTTCTCCATCCCCAGCCGGCCGGCGCCTTCGCCGGCTGCAAGACGGCCCGGGAGCTCTCTCCACGGCAATACAGTGGGTCGCCGCCCATGTGCATCGACCCCAAGCAGAACTACAGCGGCACCGTAACGACCTCGAAGGGAAGCTTCACCTTCGTGTTCCTGACCAAGGCAGCCCCGAAGACCGTCAACAACTTCATCGTCCTCGCGGTAAACGGGTACTTCGACGGCCTCTCCTTCTTTCGCGTGGAGGATTGGGTCGTGCAGAGCGGGGACCCAGAGAACAATGGGCGGGGCGGACCCGGCTACCAGATACCGCCGGAGCCCCCTGGGCCGGGCGACAAGTGGGTGCCCGGCGCGATGGGGATGGCCCGCTTCCCGGGCGACGGGATCAGCGGCTCGCAGTTCTTCATCCTCAAGAGCGCCTGGCCCGGAGGCGACCCGGCCACGGTCTACAACCACTTCGCGACGGTCACCCTCGGCTTCGACGTGGTGGGGCAGATCACGGCCGGGGACAGGATCCTCAGCGTTCAGGTCAAGCGCAGGTGACCCGGGAGCTGCGGCAAGCAGTGGTTATAATCGCCTGGAGGTAGAGGAGACATAATGCCTTTTGGGGTTCATCCCGGCTTCCTGATAATTCTTCTGATCATCGTGCTGATCGTCTTCGGCCCCGGCAAGCTGCCGGAGCTGGGGAGCGCAATCGGGCGTGGCATTCGCGAGTTCCGGCGGGAGTCGGACAAGATCATCGACGAGGTCAAATCCTCCACGACCGAGAGAGAGAGCCCGCCGCCGGCGGACGAGGTGAGGCCCAAGGAGACGTCGCCGACGGTTTCGTCAGACACCTCAAAGGCCTCGACCGAAGCGGCCAAGTCCGACACAGAGCGCTAGAGCAAGCGGTTCAGCGATGGCCCTATTGACCAGGGGCCGCGGGGAGCCCCCCTCCGTCCAGAGGGACCCGGAAGCCCGGATGACGGTGATCGAGCACCTGGAGGCTCTCCGGCGGGCGCTCATCATCTCGATCGCGGCCTGGACCGTCTGCACCATCGTGGCCTGGTTCTTCTCTTCGGAGGCCTTGAGCCTGCTGATCCACCGGGCAGGCCTGAACAACGTGGTCTTCCTGGGGCCGACGGGCGCCTTCCTGCTGCGTTTCAAGGTCGCCCTGTACCTGGGCATCGTGGCCGCCGCGCCGATCATCTTCTGGCAGCTCTGGTGGTTCGTGAGCCCGGGGCTCTACCGCCACGAAAAGCGGATCGTGGTGCCGCTGATCGCGGCCACCAGCTTCTTCTTCCTGCTGGGGGTATCCTTCGCGCTCTTCGCGCTACCCCTTTTCATGCGGGTCCTGACCAGCTTCGCTCCCCCCGAGCTGCATTTCCTCCCCGTGGGCGACGACCTGCTCGCCTTTGTGCTGGCGCTTGTCATCGCCTTCGGGGTTGTCTTCGAGATGCCGGTCATCCTCTGGACGTTGGGGATGCTCCGGATCATCAGCACGCGCTGGCTCTACAAGAACCACGCCTACTGGATCGTGGGCCTGGGCCTGCTGGCCAACGTCATGACGCCCGGACTGGACCCGCTCACACCGCTCATCGTCTTCATCCCTCTCGTCCTCTTCTGGGAGGGCACGGCGCTTCTGCTCAAAGTGTCGGGCCGCTGAGCTTGAGCCGACCTGACGGCCGCGAACACCCTGACCAGCTGCGCCCTTTCAAGATCGAGCTCGGCGTCAACGCGCACGCCGAGGGCTCCGCGCTCGTCGAGACCGGGCGCACGCGTGTCTGGGTAACGGCCAGCGTCGAGGACAGAGTGCCGCCCCACCGGCGGGGCAGCGGCCACGGCTGGGTGACGGCGGAGTATTCGATGCTGCCCCGCGCCACACACGACCGCGGGCAACGCGAGGCCAACGCCGGCCGGATCGGGGGCCGCACTCACGAGATCCAGCGGCTGATCGGCCGCGCGCTGCGGACCGTCGTCGATATGAAGGCACTGGGCGAGCGAACCATCACCCTCGACTGCGACGTCCTGCAGGCCGACGGGGGGACCCGGACGGCGGCCATTACTGGAGCCTATTGCGCGCTTCATCAGGCGGTGAAACGGATGCAGCAGGCCAGGATGCTGTCCGCGAACCCGCTGCGAAGCTACGTCGCGGCGGTCAGCGCCGGCATCGTGGAGGGAGAGAGCCGGCTGGACCTCGACTACGCCGAGGACTTCCTCGCCGAGACGGACATGAACGTGGTGATGGTGGAGGACGGCCGCTTCATTGAACTGCAGGCGACCGCCGAAAAAGAGCCACTCAGCCGAGGGCAGCTCGATGAGCTCCTGGCGCTCGCGAGCAAGGGAATCCGCGAGCTCATCACCTACCAGAAGCGAGCCATAGCAGAGCTTGGCTAGAGGTGCGGCCGGAAACCCGGCCACGGCCTCGGAGGTCGTTCGCTGGCCCGGCTGCTGATCGCGTCGGCCAACCCGGGCAAGCTGCGCGAGTATGAGGATCTCCTGGGCGCCCTCGGCCTCGAACTGGCGGGGCACGAGCCGGGTGTAGAGGAGGTGGGGCATTCGTATGCGGCCAATGCGGCTCTAAAAGCGGAGGCCGTGGCTGCCGCGTCGGGGGAGCCCGCCCTGGGGGACGACAGCGGACTCGAGGTGGAGGCCCTGGACGGCTTTCCCGGCCTGCACTCCGCCCGGCTGGCCGAGAGCCAGGAGGAACGCCAGCGGATCCTCTTCACGCGGTTGACGGAGAAGCCTAGGCCCTGGCGGGCTCGCTTCGTCTGCACCGTTGCGCTCGCCATTCCGGGCCAAGCCACCAGCTGGTTCAGCGGAGAGCGAATCGGCGAGCTGGTGGAACCTCGCTCCCGGGGCTTTGGCTTCGGCTACGACCCGATCTTCTGGGTTCCCGAGGTCGGCCGGACGTTCGCTGAGATGGAGTCGTCGGAGAAACACCGATGGAGCCACCGGGCGGCCGCGGTGCGCGCGCTGATCGCCAGCGGGGAGCTGACCGCCCTGGCCTCAAGCACTCCGCGCGAGTGAGCCCGGCGAGCTGAGGTTCAGCCGTCGAAGCTGGGCCGGTTCACCGAAGCGTGGCCGGCCATAACGCAAGGCTCGCCGTATTGTTGCGCTTGTCTTGCCCACTCGGTTTGGTCCTTGCTTTTCGGCCGAGGCGCCTGATGTCTGGTGGTGGACAGGTGTCGGGCGTTGATAGCGCCCTTGTCGGCAGACTCAAGGAACTGACCTTGCTGCAGGACCAGCTCGGCAGTTCCCCGGCTACGAGTCCTCCATCGCAACCGCGGCCATGGCCGGCGCCGAGCTGGCCACCGCGCGTCTCAATCATCAGGGTGTCCTCGATGCCCTCCAGCCGGTGCTCGGTTTCCCGGATCGCCAAGGCTTCGATGAGCCGGTAGTCGGCTCCTTGGCGGCCTCTGGTAGTCGGTTACCCTTTGCGAACGGCGCGCCGATCGATTCAGCGGCAGCTCCTGAGAGCACGGGTTCCATAGCAGGAGCGAGGCGCCAGTTCGAAGCGGCGGGCGGTGGCTTAGCCCGGCAAAGCGCCTGCTTTGGGAGCAGGAGACCGGCGGTTCGAATCCGCCCCGCCCGACCACACCGCAAAATCGAGGAGGCATGAGGGAAGACTTCGCGAAGATCGACGGCCACATCGGCCAGCACCTTGACGGCTGGCTGGCAGAGCTGGCTGCCCTCTGCCGGGTGCCAAGCGTGTCGGCTCGCCACGAGGGAGTGGGGGAGTGCGCCCACCTGGTCGCCGACTTTCTGGCCAGCCGCGGCTTCGAGGCCGAAGTGCTGCCGTCCGACGGCCATCCCATAGTGCTGGCGCATGCCGTGGGCAAGAACGCCGGCCGGACCATGCTGCTCTACAACCACTACGACGTCCAGCCGCCGGAACCGCTCGAGCTCTGGACGACTCCGCCATTCCAGCCCGACGTGCGCGACGGCAAGATCTTCGCCCGGGGCGCCAAGGACGACAAGGGCGAGCTGATGGCGCGGCTGGCTGCGGTGGACGCTCTCCTGGCAGTCGACGGCTGCCTTCCCTGCAATCTCACCTGGCTGGTGGAGGGGGAGGAGGAGGTCGGTAGTCCGAACCTGCCCGCCTTTGTCGAGCGGTATGCGGAGCGCCTGCGCTGCGACGGAGCGATCTGGGAGGAGGGCGGCACCGACGCCGAGGGCCGGCCGCAGATTACGCTTGGCGCCCGAGGGATGCTGTACGTCGAGCTGGGTGTCCGGTCGCTTTCCCGGGACGGTCACTCGGGCAACGCGAACCTCATTCCCAACGCCGCCTGGCGCCTCGTGTGGGCTCTGGCTAGCCTCAAAGGACCCGACGAGCGCGTGCGCATCCCCGGCTTCTACGACGGCGTCAGTCCGGCCTCGGAGCGGCAGCGTGAGCTGCTGGGGGCGCTGCCCAGCCAGGAGGAGGCGATCAAAGAGTCCTTCGGCCTCGACCAGCTGCTGCTCGGCCGGACCGGCGCCGACGTGGCCGCCGCGCCTTTCGACCCCACCTGCAACATCGCCGGCATGAGCGCTGGTTACCAGGGAGAGGGCTCCAAGACCGTCATACCGGCGGTGGCCAGCGCCAAGCTGGACTTCCGCTTGCTGCCCGGCCAGGACCCGTTCGAGGTGGCAGAGGAGCTTCGCCGTCACCTGGACAGCGAGGGGTTCCCCGACGTCGGGATCAAGATCCTGGGAGGGGAGCGGGCGGGCGTGGTCGACCCGGATGACCCTCTGGTCGGCCTGGTGGTGGAGACGGCCGAGGAGGTCTACGGCAAGCCGGCGCAGCTGGTGCCCATGTCCGGGGGCACGACTCCCAAGTACCTCTTCACAGAGAGGGGAGTCCCTGTGGTCGCGCCCGGTGTCGGCTTTGGCGCCAGCAACCTGGCTCACAGCCCCAACGAAAACATGCGGATAGTCGACTTTCAAAACGCGGCGCGCCACGTCGCCCGGCTGCTGGCCCGTTTCGCCGAGGCCTGATCTCCCGGCCGGCGGCCGCACCTCGGGCGCCGTTTCAGGCCAGTGGTTCACCACCGCGAAGCTGCCCCGTCTCGGGGCCACCTTGCGTACCGATCGGGAGTCAAAAAGATAGGAAGCCCGCCAATTCGACGGGCTTCCCAGGGCTGGGGTGGGTGTCTGAGTAGCGCGGCATATTGTAGCAACTGTCCTGAGAATCCACAAGATATGGAGAACTTGTGGAAAGTACCTCTGATCCAGAGGGCCTGGCAGGAACAAGTGGCTGGAGAGCCTCCGATGCCGGTGGGAGTGGTCCTCCACAAGCTTCCGACAGAGTCGTCGCGGAAGCCTCCGGCTTTCCTGGCCGGCCGTCCGGCGAGCGGCCGCCGGCCGCGCCGGCGAGCGGAGCGTCAGTCGCCCGAGTGGGCGTTCAGGCGATCTTCGGTGTCCGCGGGCAGGGGTGGGGGAGGACTGTCCGCCGCCCGCGCCACCGGTCCGCCTTTGCCGTAGTAGCGGATTGCGGCGCGACCCAGGCCGGTCACGGCCAGCCAGTCGAAGCCCGCTCCGGCGGCCACGCCGATGGCCAGCGGAGCCGCCCTGGCGACCGAGGCCGCCAGTCGCTGGCCGGCCACCCGACCCAGGAGGAGGGCGAGCACGCGCCCGCTGGCACGTCCCAGCCAGGCGTGGGGCAGCCTTCGAAACGTGGCCACCGAGATGCGCTCGCCCGCCGCGACCAGCACGTTCTCGCGAAGTTTGACCGCCCCGCCGGCGAGGCCCACCACGACCAGAGCCTCCAGGAGCCGCTCGTCGGAATCGACCAGTTCGTGGCCGTAGATCATGGCGATCGCCATCACCAGCTCGGTCTCCTGCTCCAGCGCGTAGAGGCTCTGGCCGGCCGCCGTGCCCAGGGCGATCAAGGTGCCGAGGCCGGGGGCGATGGCGGCCGCCCCGGTGGCGGCCCCGGTGGCCGCGACCCTCGCCCGCGTAGAGCGGATCAGCTTGCGGGAGAGCTCTTCCGGCCCAAGTTCTGGGTTCTCCGCCCTCACGTCCTCCACGCGCTTTCGGATCGACGACTCCCGCGTGCGCAGCGTCGCCATCAGGGCCTGCATGATCGGGCGAAGGTGTGGCGGGAGCGTGTCCAGATCCATACCTCCAGGTTAGTCTGGTGAACCGTGGTAGATGAGGGGCAGGCGGTCGCGCAGCTGCTGCCCGACGACCGCTCACTGGACGCCCTCAAAGAGGCGGCGGCCGGCTGCCGGGCCTGCGATCTTTGGGAGAAGGGCACGCAGACGGTCTTCGGCGAGGGGCCGCCCCAAGCTCGTGTGGTGATGGTGGGTGAGCAGCCCGGCGACCAGGAGGACCGGGTGGGCAAGCCCTTCGTGGGACCCGCCGGCCAGATCCTCGACGAGGCGCTGAAGGCGGCGGAGATCGACCGCTCGCTGGTCTACGTGACCAACGTGGTCAAGCACTTCAAGTGGGAGCCGCGTGGAAAACGAAGACTCCACCTGAGGCCGGACCGTGAGGAGGTGGCGGCCTGTCTGCCCTGGTTCGAGGCGGAGATCGCCGCCGTCCAGCCCCGTGTCATCGTCTGCTTGGGCGCCACGGCGGCGCAGGCGCTGCTGGGAAGCGGCTTTCGGGTCACCCGAGAGCGAGGGCAGCTGCTGGCTTCCACCTTGGGGCCGCCGATCATGGCCACGGTGCATCCGAGCTCGATCTTGAGGGCGGCGGACGAGCCCAGCCGGCGCCTCGCGATGGACCACTTCATCGCAGATCTGCGCCTGATCCGGGAATACCTCGGCTGACCGCGTTCGACACCGACCGCCCGCTCGACGCCGGGGACCTCGACGCCGACCCTGTCCGTGAGTTCCTGCGCTGGCTCGACCTGGCTTACCAGGCCGGTGAGCCTCAGCCGAACGCCACGGCGCTGGCAACCGCCAACGCCCAGGGTGATCCGTCGGTGCGGATGGTCCTCCTGCACCAGGCCGACGAGCGCGGGTTCGTCTTCTTCACCAACTACGAGAGCGTGAAGGGGCTCGAGCTGTCGGGGAGGCCTCGGGCGGCGCTGTGTTTCTACTGGCCCCGCCTGCACCGTCAGGTCCGGGTGGTGGGCCCGGTGGAGCGCACCTCTCGGGCGGAGTCGGAAGCTTACTGGGCAGGCCGGCCATACGGAAGCCGGCTCTCGGCCCTCGCTTCGGCCCAGAGCAGCGTTATCCCCGGCAGAAACATCCTCGAAGAGGAGGTACAGCGGCTGCAGAGCCTTTATCCTGTAGCACCGCCCCTGCCCGGATTCTGGGGTGGCTATCGAATACCGGCCGATGCAGTGGAGTTCTGGCAGGGTAGGTCCAACCGCCTGCATGACCGGCTGAGATACCACCGAGATGGGATCGGGTGGCGGATCGATCGCTTGGCGCCCTGAAAACCGTCTGCGAGTGGAACAAGTTTTCGACGCGGCGCGTTATTCATTACTGGAACGAAGTAGATGATCGCGACGGACGAACTAGAGACAAGAGCCGATTCGACCGAGACCGACCACGTTTCGCGTTTCCTCCGGGACCAGGAGCTCCGGGAGGATACCTTCACCGAGGACGCGGCGCGTGAGGTCGAGGAGACCGAGGCCCCCAAGGTCGTGGACGACCAGGGTGGCGACCTGGATGACACGCTGCGTGCGTACTTCCGGGAGATCAGCCGTTTCCGGCTGCTGACCGCTGCGGACGAGGTGGAGCTGGCAAAGCAGATCGAAGCCGGTTCCCAGGCAGCCCGCCGGCGCATGACGGAGTGCAACCTCCGGCTGGTGGTCTCGGTGGCCAAGAGGTATCAGGGCCGGGGCCTCCCGCTGCTCGACCTGATCCAGGAGGGCAACCTGGGTCTGATGCGTGCGGTGGAGAAGTTCGACTATCGAAGGGGCTTCAAGTTCTCGACCTACGCGACCTGGTGGATTCGGCAGGCCGTGCAGCGAGCCATCGCGGATCGATCGCGGCTGGTGCGCATCCCTGCGCACAACACCGAGATGATCGGGCGTCTGGCACGGGTGGCCGAGCAGCTCAGGGTTGCCCTGAGCCGGCAGCCGACGGAGGCCGAGATCGGGCTGGAGATGGACATGCCTGCCGACCGAGTTCGCTGGCTCTTCGAGATCGCTCGAGAGCCGGTCTCTCTGGAGACCCCGATCGGGGATGGGGATTCGGAGCTCGGTGCGCTTCTCGAGGATCCCTCAGCTCCTTCGCCGGCAGCCGAGGCCGCCCGAACGATGCTCGGATCCGAGCTGGACGAGGTCCTTCGATCTCTCAGCCCGCGGGAGCGACGTGTCCTGCAGCTTCGCTTCGGCCTCACCGACGGCCAGCCCAGGACCCTGGAAGAGGTGGGCGCGCGGCTGGGCATCAGCCGCGAGATGACGAGGAAGCTGGAGCGCGAGGCGCTGGCTCGACTTCGGCAGCCAGGCCTGGCGGAGAAGGTGCGCGGCCTGACCCTACCCGCCGCCTGAAGTATTCCCTCCCCTTTCGGGGGAGGGCGCAGGGAGGGGGTCCTCTTCAAAGATGGTCCGGGCTGCCAAACAAAGCCGCCCGAAAACTCTCCGGCACCGGCTGACTGTACTTGGCTGCTTAGAAGGGACTTCCACCCAACCCTCCCCCCAAAGGGGAGGGAACCTCTACCTGGCGCACGACCCGGTCGCTAGCCGGTCCGGGTTGCGACTAGTCGCCTTGTCGTCCTTCTTGTGGGGCTGGACGGAGGCCGCCCCTCGTTAGGAGACGGCCTCTCACTACCCCCTGGATGAATGTCCGTTCAGCTGCAGCCGGTGGTGGCGCCGCAGTTCATGCACTTGTAGCAGGCACCGCTCCGTACCGTGATCGATCCGCACTCCGAGCAGGCAGGCGCGTCCGCGTTGACCACGAAGGTGACTTTCTGGGTTGGGGAGCTGCGGCCGTTGCTCGCGGGGAGCTGAGTCACGACCTTGAGCTCAGTGGGCGTCGGCGGCACCTCACCGGGAGCTGCCAGCTCCTGTGAGGCTGCCTCTGCGGGTGCCGGCTCGCGGCGCACTATGCCGACCGCCTCCTGGTCCTCGGCGTCCAGGAAACGGCTCGCAAGCCACCTGAAGATGTAGTCGATGAGCGATTTCGCCATCGGGATCTCAGGGTTTCTCGTGAAGCCGTTCGGCTCGAACCGCATGTGGCTGAACTTGTTCACCATCACGCGAAGCGGAACCCCGTATTGGAGCGCGAGCGACGTCTGCGTGGCGAAGGCGTCCATGAGACCCGAGATGGTCGACCCCTCCTTGGCCATGGTCAGGAAGATCTCTCCCGGCGTGCCATCGGGGTAGAGACCGACAGTGATGTAGCCCTCATGCCCCTGTATGTCGAATTTATGGGTCAGCGATTGGCGCTCATCGGGCAGCCGCCGCCGGACCGGGCGCGCCTCCGTCACCAGCTCGGGGATGATCTCCGCCTCAGGTTCGCGCTTGCCCTCTTTGTCGTTGCGGGACGTGGAGAGGGGCTGAGACCGCTTGCAGCCGTCGCGATAGATCGCGATGCACTTCAGTCCGAGCTTCCAGGAGTCTATGTAGGTCTGCGCGATCTCCTCGACCGTCGCCTCGCTCGGCATGTTCACCGTCTTGGACTGGGAGCCCGAGATGAACGGCTGCACGGCCGCCATCATCCGGACGTGGCCCATCGGGGCGATCGACCTGTGTCCCTTGATCGGCTTGAACGCGCAGTCGAAGATCTTGAGGTGCTGGTCCTGGAGATGCGGAGCGCCCTCGATGGTGTCGTGCTCGTCGATGTACTCGATGATCTCCTTCACCTGGTCTTCGGCGTAGCCCACCCGCCTCAGCGCCTGGGGGACTGTGTGGTTGACGATCTTGAGAAGACCACCGCCGACCAGCTTCTTGTACTTGACGAGCGCCAGGTCGGGCTCGATCCCCGTCGTGTCGCAATCCATCATCAGGCCGATGGTGCCAGTGGGTGCCAGGACCGTCGCCTGAGCGTTCCGATAACCATGCTTCTCGCCAAGCGCCAGGGCCTCGTCCCAACTGGTCCGGGCCGCCTCCACGACGTCCTGGGTGGGGCCGGCGGCTCGCAGCACATACGCCGCAGCGCGGTGCTTACTCATCACGCCCAGCATGGATTCGCGATTGGACTCGTAGTCGGCGAACGGACCCTTCACCTCGGCCATCCGGGCCGACTGGCCGTACGCCCGCCCGGTCATCATCGCGGTCACCGCGGCCGCGTACCGGCGGCCCTCGTCGGAGTCGTAGGCCAGGCCTAGAGACATCAGCAGGGCGCCGAGGTTGGCGTAACCCAGCCCGAGCGGCCGGAGGCGTTCGGAGTTCTTGGCGATGGCGGGAGTCGGGTACGAAGCGTTGGAGACGAGGATCTCCTGGGCGGTGAAGCAGATGTCCACCGCGCGCTGGAACTTCTCCACGTCGAAACGACCGTCCGCGTCCTGGAACTTGAGCAGGTTCAGCGAGAGCAGGTTGCAAGCCGTGTCGTCGACGAAGACGAACTCGCTGCAAGGGTTGGTGGCGTTGATTCGGCCCGTCTGGGGCACGCAGTTCCAGTCCTGGATGGTGGTATCGAACTGCAGTCCGGGATCCCCGCAGATCCATGCGGCCTCGGCGATCGCCTTCCACAGGTCGCGAGCCCTGAGGCGGTCCAGGGGCCGGCCATCCGTCACCGCTCGGGTGATCCACTCGCCGTCCTCTTCGACCGCCTTCATGAACTCATCGGTCACCCGCACCGAGTGGTTGGCGTTCTGGAACTGGACCGAGTCGTAGGCGCCACCGGGCACGTTGAAGCCGGCCTCGAACCCGGCCTCAATCAGTGCCCAGGCCTTCTTCTCCTCCTCAGCCTTGCAGTTGACGAACTCCAAAACATCGGGGTGGTCGGCGTTGAGGATGACCATCTTGGCAGCGCGGCGTGTCGTCCCACCGGACTTGATCGATCCCGCGAAGCTGTCGTAGCCGCGCATGAAGGAGACCGGTCCGGACGCCGTGCCGCCGCCGGCAAGAGTCTCCTTCGAGGAGCGGAGGACGGAGAGGTTGGTGCCGGTGCCCGAGCCGAACTTGAAGAGCATCCCCTCGATCTTGACCAGCTCCAGGATCGACTCCATGGTGTCCTGGACCGAGTTGATGAAGCAGGCAGAAGCCTGCTGGGCGCGGCCGGCGACCCCGATGTTGAACCAGACCGGGCTGTTGAAGGAGGCGTGCTGGGTGGCGAGGAGCCAGCGCAGGTCCTCGGACCAGTTGGCCGCGGCCTGGTCATCGGCGAAGTAGCCGCCCTCCAGGCCCCAGCGGCCCAGGGTGTCGACCACGCGGTCGACCAGCTGCTTGACGCTGGACTCCCGATCGGGGGCACCCAGGTGCCCGCGAAAGTACTTCTGGGCCACCACGTTAATTGCCAGCTGAGACCAGGAGGTGGGCACCTCCACATCCTTCTGCTCGAAGATGACCGAGCCTTTCTCGTTCGTGATCGCTGCGGTGCGCCGCTCCCACTGGATCAGGTCGTACGCGCTGCTCTCAGGAGGGGTGAAGTACCGCTCGAAGCGGAGTCCGCGGTCGGAGCTCCCCCCGTTGCCGCCCTGGCGATTCCTCCCTGCTGCGACGTCGACTACGTTCTTGGCCATCTGGTTCTGGAGTGCCTCCTGTCAAGGGCTTGCGGCCCGCGGGATGCCACGTGCACCGGCCGCGTGAGAGATGGAAGAGGCCCCAGAGCATGCCCGCCATGATCTGCCCCAGGGCCTCGATTCGACAGCCTAACTGTACCGCGCCGATAGGGCGGTGTCAAGCCGTGGGTACAAGATATCGGTCTCAATGGGCCTCATGACCCAATATGTTGACTCCGCACCTGTTGGCAGCCTGTGGACAGGCTGTGCACCGAGCCCTCTTTGCCTGTGCTGAAATTGGGGATCTCGGGCCATCGCCTGTGGCTCCGGTGCGCCACCACGGCGCGTCTGCGATGCCAGCTCTCGACGTCGGTGCAGAGGCGCTGGGAAAGGCCGTCCAGCTGCTCCCAAGAAGCCTCCAGACGGCTCCGGCTGAGCGCCCTCTCGGCGGGGCTCCCGGAGGGACCCGCTTCGCCGAAGAGATCCGGCAATGACTCGCCCCAGAGTGTCTCGGCGAACTCCTCCACGAAATCGAGCTGGTTGTCCGGGCTCTCCAGAGAATCCGGACGTTCCAGAGCAAGACTCACGTTTCGTGCCAGCTCCTGGAATCCAGGAGGAAGCCCGAGCCTGAGCAGCGGAACCAGGCCGTCCAGCAACTCGCGCAGCCGCTGGACCTGCTGGAGAAAGGCCGTCGGCGATATCGGTGGGGCCAGCGATGCTGCAGGTTCCATGGAAATCAGTCTCGGACCTCCACACGGACCGCGGACGGACAGTCACGGGATGCCTCTCAGCCGCGCCGAAGGGCCTCGAGCCGCCGCGAACGCTCCGCGAGGAGGTCTTCAGTGGCCGCTTCCTCGACCCTGTCGGTCGGGGGAGGTTCGTCGAGGAGGGCCAGGGTCGGGACGGCCTCCATCCTCTCCGCCGCCTGGATGCTCTGCACCGAGGCTCGGATCCGAGCGACGCCCTGCCTACCCTCCTGATAGGCGTTGCCGAGCATGGTGAGAGACCGCTGCACCTTGTTCTCCAGTGTGCCCTCCAGCCCGTCGAGTTGGCGATCCACGTCCATCAGGCAGGCCTGCAGGTTCTCCATGTCCACGCTTCGAGCGAACTGCAGGTGCATCTGGTAAAGGGCCAGGAGGTAGGGCAGCGCCATCGAGTAGCCGACGATGATGACGTGCCGGCGGTGCGCTTCGGCGAAGGCTCCCCGGCAGGTTGCGTAAGCGCCGTCGGGCACGACTGCGAGAGCGAAGGGCGCCGTCGCGGCCGGGTCGATGTACTGACTGACCTCCCTTGCGCGCTTCTCGACGTCCCGCTCTATCTGGTTGGCGAGCTGCACCCGCCGGGCGGGCTGGAGATCCGGGCTCGCTGCCTCTTCCAGGGCGGCCCCGGACGTCCACTTGGAATCTATGGGCAACAGCTTCCCGCCGGGCAGGCGGAGGGCGAACTCGACCACCCGGCCCTTGATCGAGGCGTTCCGCTGCACCATGTCCGGCGGGAGGTGCCTGAGAGCCTCGTCCAGGATGTTCTCGCCGGCGGCGCCTCGCGCCGGATTTCCCGCAACCACCGCCTCGAGGCGGCGCAGGCTGCGGCGGGCGTCCTCTTCCAGCTCGTGGCTGGAGGTGAGCACCGAACGAAGGCCCTCCAGCTGTAACTGGGCCTGGCCGAGCCGGTCTCGCAGCTCGTGCACCGCCGAATTCTGCGCCTGGCCTCCGAGCGCGAGCTGGGATCGCAACTGCGCGAACTCCTGGCCTTCGAGGGCCATCTGCGCGCGCAGCTGCGTCAGCTCCGTGCCCTGCGCCTCGGTTCTCCGGTTCATACCCGATACCATGAAGCCGACAGACGCCGTCACCACCAGCACGGCTACTAGAAGGAGTACGAACAGCAGTTCGGAGAACAACATATGGGCAGTGTAACCAGTACGACTGATCACGGCAAGCCGCTTAACATGGCCGACATGAGTGGTGAAGCGCCTGCGAGGATCCCGCTCGAAGAGGTATTCATGCGGATGGCGGAGGAGCTGGCCAAGCGCTCCACCTGTTCGCGCAACCAGGTGGGGAGCGTAATCACGACCAGCGACCTCACGCAGGTCCTCGGGATCGGCTACAACGGCAACGCCAGAGGGCTGCCGGATGCCTGCGACAGCACCGAGGCGGGGCGCTGCGGCTGCATCCATTCCGAGGCCAACGCCCTCATCAAGGCGGGTGCGCAGACGCCGGACAAGCTGATGTTCATCACGTTCTCGCCCTGCGTCATGTGCGCCAAGATGATCGTCAACTCCAACGTCCGGCGCGTCTACTACCGAACGCCCTACCGAGACCCGGCGGGGATTGAGGTGCTCCGCCAGGGCGGCGTGGAAGCCTATCTCTACGACCGCTGGCGGGAGCTCTGGCGCTCAGGGATTCGGGGCTGACTCCAGGATCTCGAAGCCGCCTCCAGGCGCCTCTACCAGGCGCGGCTGAACGGGCGGCGCCTCCTGGCGCCGCCTCCTGAGCCTGGCGAAGAGCCGGCCGGCGTCGTCTTCGGCCGCCACCGATTCGAGAATCCGGCGGGTTGCGTGCACCAGGCTGAGCCCGCCCTCCAGAGCCTCCGACGGCGTCACCCAGACGCATTCTTCGACCTCTCCAGCCTGTGGGAGAACGCCCTGCGCCGCGGGCCGCCGGGCCAGAAAGAACCTGGTGTCGAAGCGGCGGGCGAGGCGAGCGGGCGTTATCCAGCGGGCCAGGAAGACCAGCCGGTCGAAGGCGGGCGACAGCCCGAGCGCTCCCAGCGCCTGAGGCCAGTCCAGGCCTGCGGCCAGCCGGTCTCTGAGGCCGGACGTCTCGGCCTCCCGCGCGAAACGTCCGTCGCGCCGCCGGGCCAGGAGGATCCCTGCCTCCTCGAACAGCTCGCGAACGGCCGCCGCGCGGCCGGGGTCGGGAAACCCCCGATCCACCTCGTGCACTGAGCCGCCCGGAAAGACGTAGGCGCTGGGTGCGAACTCCGCACCCCTGGGACGGCGCATCATCAGGAGCCGCCAGGGCCGCTCGCGGTGGTCGACAAGGAGCACCGACGCGGAAGGGCGAGGGGTGACCTCCGGCCCCTCATGGAGGAGACCCGCCAGGCCTGGCGGGATGCCCGAGACGCCCACCGCTCGAGTCTAGAGGCGAGCACGGCCTACGATTGCTCGCGGTGGAGTTCGGTCTGGCTGGCAAAACGGCCCTGGTGACGGGCGGGACGCGTGGCATCGGCCTGGCCATCGCACGCTCGCTGGCGGCGGAAGGGGCCCGTGTCGCAGTGGCCGCGCGGACGCAGGCCGACGTCGAGCGCGTGGCGGGCGAGCTGGACGGCATCCCGATCGCCGCCGACCTCTCCACCGAGGCAGGCTGCGCGCAGGCGATGGAGGCGTGCGGCGGCAAGGTCCAGGTTCTCGTGAACAACCTTGGCCTACGCGCCGGCAACAGTTGGCGAGACACGGGGGTCACCGAGCTGGAAGCGGCGATGGCCGGCAACCTCTACCCGGCCGTCCGGCTCTCCCTCCTGTCGCTGCCGGAGATGCGCGGGGAGGGGTGGGGGCGAATCGTCATCGTTTCCTCGCTCTTCGGCCGTGAGGCGGGGGGTGCTCCGGCGTACAACGCGGCCAAGGCCGCCGAGATCAGCTTCACCACCTCGCTGGCAAAGGAGGTCGCCCGCGAGGGCGTGACCGACAACTGCGTGGCGCCGGGCTCGATCCTCTTCGAAGGCGGATCCTGGCACAGACGCCTGGTCACCGATCCCGAGACGACGACCGCATTCGTCCAGCGAGAAATTCCCCTCGGCCGTTTCGGAACCCCCGAGGAGGTCGCCGCCGTTGTGGCCTTCCTCTGCTCGGTCCCGGCCAGCCTGGTCAACGGCGCCTGCTGGGCCGTCGACGGCGGGCAGTCGAGGAGCAACATCTAAGGATCGTGGAGTTCACGACGCGGCCCGAGCTGGCGGGCACCTTCGGCATGGTGGCCTCCACCCACTGGCTGGCCAGCAGCGCAGGCATGGCAGTCCTGGAGCGAGGAGGCAACGCCTTCGACGCCGCCGTGGCGGCGGGCTTCACCCTCCAGGTCGTGGAGCCACACCTCAATGGTCCGGGCGGGGACATGCCGGCCATCCTCTACAGCGCCGAACGGAAGGAGGCCGCCGTCCTCTGCGGCCAGGGGCCGGCGCCGGCCGCCGCGACGCCCGAGCGGTTCCGCGAGGTGGGCCTCGAGATGGTGCCCGGGATCGGTCCCCTGGCCTGCTGCGTTCCGGGGGCGGTCGGCGCCTGGCTCCTGATGCTCCGGGACTTCGGCTCCTGGCGGCTTCGGGACGTGCTGGAGTTCGGCATCGGCTACGCAGAGCAGGGCTTTCCCCTCGTGACGGGGATCGTCGCAGCGATCTCGGACGTCCAGGAGACGTTCCGGCGCGACTGGCTCGAGTCGGCGGCGATCTGGCTGCCGGGCGGGCGTCCCCCTGAAGCGGGCCGGCGTTTCCAAAACCCGATGCTGGCACGGACCCTTCGCCGGCTCCTCCAGGAAGGAGAAGCGGCCGGCGGTGGTCGTGAGGAGCAGATCGAAGGCGCGCGCCGGGCCTGGTACGAGGGCTTCGTGACCCAGGCCATCGACGCCTACGTCGTGGACACTCCACTGGGAGACCTGGGCCTGGAGGGCGACCGTGCGTTCCTGCGGGGCGAGGATATGGCGACCTGGCGGGCGACCCTGGAGCCTCCCCTCGCCTACGACTTCGGCGCCTGGCGCGTGTACAAGACCGGACCCTGGGGCCAGGGGCCCGTCTTCCTGCAGCAGCTCGCGCTGCTCGACCGCTTCGACCTGCGAGCCATGCCGCCCGGCGGTCCGGACTTCATCCATACCGTCGTCGAATCCGCCAAGCTGGCGTTCGCGGACCGCGAGGCCTGGTACGGCGATCCCGTCTTCGTCCCCGACCGAACGGGCGAGCTGCTCTCCCGCGGCTACAACGATCGCCGGCGAGAGCTTGTCGGAGAGACCGCCTCGGCAGAGCTCCGGCCCGGCTCACCGGACGGCTCGATGCCGCGCCTGCCTCGCTGGCAGGTTTCCAAGTCCGACCTTCGGGTCCGCGGCGCGGGCGATCCGACAACCGGCGCCCGCCGCTCCCCGGGGGACACCTGCCACCTGGACGTCGTGGATCGCTGGGGCAACCTGGTCTCAGCAACTCCGAGCGGCGGCTGGCTGCAGAGCAGCCCGGCCATACCGGGCCTGGGGTTCTGCCTCGGCACCCGGGCGCAGATCTTCACCCTGGAACCCGGCCTGCCGAACTCGCTGGCACCCGGCAAGCGTCCCCGAACGACGCTGAGCCCCAGCCTTGCGGAGCGGGACGATGGGCTGAGGCTGGCCTTCGGCACGCCGGGCGCTGACCGGCAGGACCAGTGGTCGCTGAATTTCTTCGTGCAGCTGGCCAGCACTGCCTGGAACCTGCAGGAGGCGATCGACGCGCCGATGTGGCACACCGACCACTTCCCGCACTCGTTCTACCCCCACCACTCCCGTCCGGGGACGCTCGCGGTCGAAGAACGGGTGGGTGCGGCCGCCATCGCCGAGCTGCGCCGGCGCGGACACCAGGTGGAGGTGCTGCCCCCCTGGTCGGCGGGCCGCCTCTCGGCGGCGGCCCACGACGGTGGCGCGGGACTGCTGCGGGCGGCGGCAAATCCTCGCCAGATGCAGGGGTACGCCGTCGGACGTTGACCGGGGTGAGACCCCCTCCCTCGCCCTCCCCCGGCCAGGTGGAGGGAACCTTCTTCCTCCTCCTCTCTCTAGTGGCCGGCGGCTACCAGGACGGGGGCGGCGCCGGTGAGGCCGGCGACCAGGATCAGGGTGGGGAAGACGCCGAGGATCAAGGCGAGGATGCCCGAAGCCAGCACCGCCACCAGCGGACCTGGCATTCGTCTCAGGTGTGCCTGCTCCGCGCTGGGCGTCCAGACGTGGTACACGACCCGAAGGTAGTAGGCGACCGAGATGACGCTGGCAAGGACGGCTATCACCACCAGCCAGGTCCAGCCGCCGGCGACGGCCGCCCGGAAGAGGAAGAACTTGCCGATGAATCCAACCAGCGGGGGAAAGCCCGCCAGCGAGAGCATGAAGACCGTCATCAGGATGCCGAGCGGCTGGTTGCGGTAGCCCAGGCCGGTGAGATCGTCGAGCTGGTCGTGCTCTCCCCTTCGGTCGACGAGAACCGTGAGGACGGCGAAGGCGCCGAAGTTCATGAAGACGTAAGCGGCCAGGTAGAAGAGGACCGCCGCCACGCCGTCACGGCCGCCGGCGATGACGCCGACCAGCATGTAGCCGCCCTGGGCGATTCCGGAGTAGGCCAGGAGACGCTTCACGCTCGACTGGACGATCGCCGCGAGGTTTCCCACGACCATGCTCAGCACGGCGACGAAGGCCAGGAGCACCTGCCATTCGGTGGAGACGTTGGCGAGGCCTGAGCCGAAGACGCGGATGATCATGGCGAAGGCCGCGGCCTTGGTGCCCACCGACATGAAGGCGGTGACCGGCAAGGGCGCTCCCTGGTAGACGTCGGGCGTCCACTGGTGGAAGGGGGCTCCCGAGATCTTGAAGCTGAACCCGACGGCCAGCATGACGACCCCAAGGATCAGGATGGGGTTCGAAGCCTGATTGGCCGTGATGGCCTTGTTGATCTCGGGGAGCAGCGTCGAGCCGCTGGCGCCGTAGACCAGCGCCATACCGTAGAGGACGAAGGCGCTGGCGAAGCCGCCGATCAGGAGGTACTTGGCGGCTGCCTCCTGGGAGGTGGTGTCCCGCCTGGAGTAGCCGGTGGCGACGTAGAGAGCCAGAGACAGCGTCTCCAGGGCGACGAAGACGGTGACCAGGGAGGTGGCGGCGGCCAGGGCCATCATGCCCACGAGGGCCGCCAGCGTGAGGATGTGCAGCTCAGCCTCGTAGAGGCCGCGCCTCCGAACGTAGGCGTGGGAGACGACCAGCGTCATGAGGCCGAGGACTGAGAACAGCATCTCGAAGTAGAGCGCGAAGTTGTCGCCCGTCACGAAGCCGAAGTAGGCGCTGTGGCCGCCGCCCTGGAGCCAGCTCCCGAAAGCGAAGGCGAAGGCGACCACCAGGCCTGCTGCCGAGATCGCCATCACCACCGGCCCCCGCCGCGGGAAGGGCAGCACGGCGTCGGCCAGGATGGCCACGATCATCGCCACCGCCAGCGTCGCGATGGGCGCAATCTGGGACAGGTCGCCGAAGGCCTGGGAAGGTGGATAGTCGACAGCCGCCGTGGCGGCCAGCTGCAAGCCGTTCATCGCCAGGGCACCGGGTATGGGATCCCCAACGCCGGCATCGGATGCGTGACGACGTAAGGGTAGAGCCCCAGAAAGATCATCAGGAGCACCAGCGGCACAATGATCGCCAGCTCGCTGCCCGTGATGTCGGCCCGGGCTGCTACCTGGTTCCTTCCAGCCTCCTGGAGGGGCCCTGCCAGCTGCTCGCCGGGCGCGGCGTACATCACCCCCTGGAACATGCGCAGCATGTAGATGGGGGCCAGGATGAGCCCGACGCAGGCGGCCACGGCGAGCCAGGGCTGCAGCTGCCAGGCACCCAGGAGCGTCATGAACTCGCCCACGAAGCTGTTGAGCCCCGGCAGTCCAAGGGCTGCCAGCGTGACGATGAGGAAGACGCCGGTCAGCACCGGCATGCGCGGCGCCAGGTCCTTGAGCACGGACCGGTCGCGGGTACCCGTCCGCGCGGCCACCCAGGCCACCAGCAGGAAGAGCGCGGGAATGATTATGCCGTGGTTCAGCATCTGCACCACAGCTCCCTGCTGGCCTTGCTGGTTCAAGGAGAAGATGCCGAGGACTATGAATCCCATGTGGCTGACGCTCGAATAAGCGACGACCTGCTTGAGGTCGCGCTGGGCCAGAGCCATTAGCGCGCCCCAGAAGATTCCGAGTACTGCCAGCACGGGCATCACCGCGTTCCAGTCCCACCAGGCCTGCGGCTGGGGTAGAAGCGGGATCAGGATCCGCAGCATCGCGTAGGCGCCCGTCTTGCCCATAACGCCGGCGAAGGTGACGAGAAACGGGGTGGGGGAGACGCCGTAGGCGTCCGGGAGCCAGCCATGGAAGGGGAAGAGCGGCACCTTGATTGCGAAGGCCAGCCCGAGGAGGAAGAAGAGGCCGAACTGGATCCCAGGGTTGGGGTGGTGAGTGGCCAGGAACGCCAGGTCGAAGGAGCGGGCGCCCGTGTAGATGTACTCGCCGATCACGCCCACCAGGGCCAGAAGGGAGCCGACCAGCGTGTAGAGGATGAACTTGATCGCAGCCCGGCGGCCGTCGCCGGATTCCGCCCAGAGCCAGATCAGGAAGTAGGCGGGTATCAGCATCCCCTCCCAGAAGACGTAGAAGAGGAGGAGGTCGGCGGCGAGGAACAGGCCCGCCATGGCCCCCTCCAGCAGCAGCAGCATGGAGAGGAAGCCCCGCATGCGCGGCATACGGCGGTCGGTGGCAAAGACCGCGATCACGGTCAGCAAAGCGTTGAGCACCAGCAGCCAGAGGCTCACGCCGTCCACCCCGAGGTGGTACGAGACGCCGAACTGGGGGATCCAGCTCACGTTCTGCTCGAACTGGTAGCCGTGGTGGGCCGGGTCGAAGCCCACAGCCACGACCAGCGTCAGGACGAGGCTGGCTAGGGCAAAGAGGGCCGCCACCATCCTGGCCTGCACGGTGGGGACGAAGGCCAGGGCCAGGGCGCCCAAGGCCGGCAGCAGCCAGACCGCTGTCAGGATCATGTGAAGACCCGGTAGGCGAGGAGTAGCGCCGCTCCGGCGAGCGCTCCACCGAGGAAGACCAGCATGTAAGCGCGGAAATAGCCGTTCTCGGTGAGGGAGAGGGCGGCCGCGCTGCTGGTGGCGACCACGCCGACCTCCTCGGGGGTGCCTTCCAGAACCGGCTGCTCCAGCAGCCGGTCACCAGCCAGGGCCGCTCGATCGAGCGGCCTGACGAAGAGCGCGTCGTAGAGCTCGTCGAAGTAGAACTTGTGCTCGAGCAGCCGCTGCAGGCGAGGGACCCTGGCCGACCAGATCGAGAAGCGCGGCTGGATGTAGAAGTAATAGGCCAGCCAGAAGGTGAAGAGACCGAGGAGGAAGGTGGCAGCGGTGACCAGGTACTCGATCCCGCGCGCCTCCCATCCCAGCGGGCCCACGGCCGGCGCCAGGAACTCCTCCACCAGCTTCCAGCCGGGGTGGAATCCGGCGTTGATCTGGAGAAATCCGCCCACGCAGGTGAGGACGGTGAGGATGACGACCGGGACCATCATCACGCGGGGCGCCTCATGTGGGTGCTCCACCGGACGCTCTGGGGAGGCCGGCCGCCAGAAGGCGATCCACCACATGCGCCCCGTGTAGAAGCCGGTCAACAGCGCGGTCACGAAGCCGATCACCCAGAGGACCTGCGGGAAGCCGCCTCCGTTGGGATCGCTGAAGGCGTCGCCCAACACCAGCTCCTTGGAGAAGAAGCCGACGAAGGGAAAGACACCGACCAGCGAGAGCGAACCGATCAGAAAGCAGACCGAGGTCACGCGCATGTCTCGCCAGAGTCCCCCGAACTTCCGCATGTCCTGCTCGTCGTGCATGGCGTGGATGACGCTGCCGGCGGACATGAAGAGCAGCGCCTTGAAAAAGGCGTGCGCGAGCAGATGGAAGAGGCCGGCGCCATAGGCCCCGATGCCCACAGCCAGGAACATGTACCCGATCTGGCTCATCGTCGAATAGGCGAGGACCCGCTTGATGTCCGTCTGCACGATCGCGATGAAGCCTGCCAGGAGCGCTGAGACGGCGCCGATGGCGGCGGCGGTGTAGTGAGAGAAAACTGCGACGTCGTAGATCGGGTGCATGCGCGCGATCAGGTACACGCCCGCCGTCACCATGGTCGCCGCATGGATCAGCGCCGAGACCGGGGTCGGGCCTTCCATGGCGTCGGGCAGCCAGGTGTGCAGCGGGACCTGCGCGGACTTGGCGATGCCGCCCACGAGCAGGAGGAAGCCGATCAGCTCGAGCGTGAAGCCGTCGGAGTGCGGCACCGAGGCGAAGACGCCAGGATAGGTCACCTGCCGGAAGCTGGCGAAGATCGCGAAGGCGGCGAGGATGAGGCCGATGTCGCCGATCACGTTCATCACGAAGGCCTTGCGGGCGGCGACGACGGCGCTGTAGCGCCAGTAGTAGAAGCCGATCAGAAGGTAGGAGCTGAGGCCGACGGCCGCCCAGCCGATGATCAGGAAGACCAGGTTGCCGGCCAGTACGAGCAGCAACATGGACAGGATGAAGAGGTCCATGTAGCAGAAGAAGCGGGCGTAGCTGGCGCCCGTCTCGTGCTCCATGTAGCCGACGGCGTAGGTGACGATCAGGCCGCCGACGCCGGTGATGACCAGGCCCATGAAGACGGTCAGCCGGTCCACGTAGAGGTTGGCCGGGACCTGGAAGCTTCCGCTCTGGACCCAGGTCCAGTACGTGAAGTCGTGGGCTTTGGCCTGGCTCAGGCTGTCGGCGAGAAGGACCAGCACGCAGAGAAACGCGAGCCAGACGACCCCGGGGCCGATCAGCTGGACCGCTCTCCGTGGCAGCCGGAAAGAGCCCGTACCTAGCACGGTCGCCCCGGCGGCCGGCAGTAGCAGGACCGCCAGGGTCACCGCCTGCAGGTTGCCCATCCCTCAGCCCCTCAGTTCATTGAGCTCGTCGACATCTTCCACGTCCCGGAAGTGGAAGATGTCCACCAGCACGGCGAGGCCCACGACGGCTTCCGAAGCCGCCACCACCATCGTCATCAGAGCGAAGAGCTGCCCCTCCAGGTTGTTCAACTGGCGCGAGAAGGCGATCAAGGTCAGGTTCACGGCGTTCAGCATCAGCTCGATGCAGACGAGGATGACGATCGGGTTGCGTCTGACCAGCACCCCGATCGCTCCCAGCACGAAGAGGATGGACGCCACCAGCAGGAACCAGCGCGTGTCCAGGGTGCCGCCGGCCGACTGGAACTGACCGTAGTCAGGCACGGTCGTCCTGGTCCTCGTCCGCCGTCCCGGCACCGTGCCCGGCCCGCTCACCTCGACTCAGGTAGATGGCGCCCACCGCCGCCACGAGCAGCAGGATGGAGGTCAGCTCGAAGGGAAAGAGGTATTTGGTGAAGAGACCGATGCCAATCTGCTGGACGCTCCCAAAGGTCGCCAGATCGGCTTTCTGCGGAGCTCGAAAGCGAACTCCGCTGAGCATCGCCCAGAGGACCCCGAAAAACGGCAGGGCGACCAGGAGGGAAAGACTCCAGTGAAGCCGAAGGCCGCCCCGAGTCCGCTCTCGACCCGGTCCCAGCAGTGCCACCACGAACAGGAAGAGCACCATGACGGCTCCGGCGTAGACGATTATCTGCACCGCGAAAATGAACTGAGCCGAGAGGAGCAGGAAGAGGACCGAGAGCGCGAGCATCACGGCGACCAAGCTCAGAACCGCGTTGATCGGCTGTCGGAGGGTGATGACGCCTACGCCTCCCAGGATTGCGACTGCGGAGGCGATCCAGAAGATCGCTTGCGCGACCAACTTCAGGAGCGTTCGACCGTGTCGGCTGTGTCGATCAGCCGGTGGTCGAAGGTGGGCCGCGGCTGGTCGGTCATGCCAGGCCCCTCGACTGTCGGCGCCGGCTCGCCCGCGGCGAAGCCTGCTATCAACGGCCGCTCCTCCGCCGGGTTGGGTTCCAGGAGCATCTCCTTGGTGAAGACGAAACGCTCCCGGGTCACGTCCGCCATCTCGTACTCCGGGCCCAGCACGATGGCCTGCACCGGGCAGGCGTCTTCGCAATAGCCGCAGAAGATGCAGCGGAGCATGTTGATCTCGTAGACCTTGGCGTACCGCTCGCCGGGGCTGACACGATGCTCCTCTGTGTTCTCGGCCGCTATCACCAGGATGCAGCCGACAGGGCAGGCTGCGGCGCAGAGCTCGCAGCCGATGCAGCGCTCGAGACCGTTCTCGTAGCGGCGCAGATAGTGACGTCCGCGGTAGCGTTCGGAACGCGGTGACTTCTCCTCGGGGTACTGCGTCGTCACCACAGGCCGGAAGAACTCGCCAAGCGTGGTTCGCATGCCGGTGGCGAGCGCGGCGACGTCCTGAATGACGTTGTGGCCGCCCTTGTCCGATTGTCCTTCAGCCATTCCCGTAACCCTACTGCACGGCCACGAGCACGATGGCGGTGACCACGACGTTGGCGATGGCAAGGGGCAGCAGCACCTTCCAGCCCAGCCGCATGAGCATGTCGTAACGGAGCCGCGGCAGCGTCGTCCTCAGCCAGATGAAGAGGAAGATGAAGAAGACGATCTTCACGAACATCCAGAACACCGGTGGCAGTAACGGACCCTCCCAGCCGGCCAGGAAGAGCAGGGTGGCCAGGGCGGCGACGGTGATCATGTTGATGTACTCGCCGAGGTAGAAACAGACGAACTTGAGACCGGAGTACTCGGTCAGGTAGCCGCCAATCAGCTCCTGCTCCGCCTCGGGGAGGTCGAAGGGCGTGCGGTTCACCTCCGCCACGGCGGAGACCATGTAGATCACGAAGCTGAGGGGGGCGACGAGGATCAGCGGGAGCGGGAAGGAGGCCCCGAACCAGTGCACCTGATAGGTGGCGATGTCCTGCAGCCGGAGCGAGCCGACGATCATGAAGACCGGGACCAGGGCCAGGCCCAGTGAGAGCTCGTAGCTGACCAGCTGGGCGGCGGCTCTCAGGCCCCCCAGCAGCGAGTACTTGTTGTTCGACGACCAGCCGCCCAAGAGGAGCGCGTACGCGTTCATAGAGCTGACGGCCAGGACGAGCAGGATGCCGACGTTGAGGTCGGCGATCCAGTAGCTGAAGCCATACCAGATCCCCACGGGGATGACCGCCCAGGCCAGGAAGGCCGCCGTCACCATGATGGCCGGGGCCAGCACGTAGAGCACCGGGTCGACCATTCGGGGCGCGAAGCTCTCTTTGAACGCCAGCTTTACGCCGTCAGCCGCCAGCTGCAGGAGGCCGAAGGGGCCCACCCGGTTGGGGCCCGGGCGGCGCTGCATGCGCCCCAGGGCCACTCGCTCGAACCAGACGCTGTAGGCGGCGCCGGTCATGAGCACGACTAAGGCGACGACCATCGCCACCACGACGATCACCCAGTGGCCGATGGGGTTCGTGTACAGGCCCAGAGGGTCCGGGGCGGCGAGCGTGATCGAGCTCACGGTCGTGCCGGTCCGTACAGAACCGGCGTCGGGTTTGGAACCGGCGCTGGGGGATCGGCCAGGGGCGCGAATAGCTCGACGGCGCGGGATGCCTGCCGCTGGACGTGAAAGATGCCCAGGTAGTCCATGTCTGGCATCCCAAGCCGCTGGCCGAGCTCGCAGAGCACGTCCCAACCCTCGCGCAGCGGTGGGGTCACCGGGAGCACCGGGCGCAGGAACTGCACCCGACCCTCGAGGTTGGTGTAGCTGCCCTGGGTCTCCGCAAAGGTGGCGCTCGGAAGCACCACGTCAGCCCCCTCGTGCTCCGGACGCGGCACGCTGTCCCAGGCCGCCACGAAGCGGGCGCTGGCGGGCGGGCGGCCCGGCCCCCAGAGGATGACCGCGTCGCAGCCCTCGAGATCCTCCTGCCGGCCCGCCAGACGGACGCCCAGCGCGCCGCGCTCGTTGGTGGCGCGGTAGAGCGGCATCACGCGGCCCCCGACGGCCTCGGCCAGGTCGACGACCGCCTGGGTGAGGGCATCCACGTCCTCGGCGCCGTGGCCGTCACCGTAGAGGATGCCGACCGGGCCTTCCTGGAGCAGCTCGTGCCCGATCAGGCGGCGGACGGCCTCGGCGGTCTCTCCCGGGTTGGGCCGGACGTGGAACGTGTCCGGCCAGCGATCCAGGTCGAGGTGCCCTGGGTGCACGACGAGCAGCTTGGCCCCCAGCTTGCTTACCGCTTTCTTGACGCGAAGGTTGACGATGGGAACGTCGTCGGCAGTGTCGCAGGCGATCACCACGATCGCCTTGCAGCCGTCGAGATCCTTGATCGGCAGCGTCTCGCCCTGCGGCGGCGCCAGCAGAGTCCGCCGCTCCAGGGCCACCCGCGCGTCCTGCCAGGGACCGTCCACCAGCCGCCGCAGCAGGAAGAGCTCCTCGTTGGTGATGTCCTGAGGCAGGAATATGCCCAGCTTGCGGCCCTGGACCCCCTCCAGGAGTGCCGTCAGGGCCGCCTCCCAGGTCGCCTCCGCCCCGGCCACCAGGGGCACCTTTAGCCGGTCCGGCGAGTTGACGTGCGTGTACTCGAAGCGGCCGCGGTCACAGATCCAGCCCTCGTCGATCTCATCGTTCTCGTGGGAGGTGACACGGACCAGCTGGTGCCGGCGCTTCCAGAGCGTGACATTGCAGCCGACCGCGCATCTGGAGCAGACCGAAGGGACGTGGTCCATGTCCCAGGGGCGCGACTCGAAGCGCCACACCCGGCTGGTGAGGGCTCCGACCGGACAGAGGTCGATGATGTTGCCGGAGAACACGGACTTGAGCGGCTGGTCGAACTGGCTGGTGATGTACGAGTGAACGCCGCGCTCGTCGGTGGTCAGCTCCTGCGACCAGGTGATCTCGTCGTAGTAGCGGGTGCAGCGATAGCAGAGCACGCAGCGCTCCCGATCCAGGGCGATCTTCTCGGAGAGCGGGATCGGCTTCTTGAAGTGCAGGCGAGGGGCGTCGATGCGGCTGGTCGGGTACCCGTGCCGAAAGGTGTAGTCCTGCAGCGGGCACTCGCCGCCCTTGTCACAGACCGGGCAATCCAGCGGATGGTTGACCAGCTCGTATTCGAGGATGTCCGCCCGGGCGCCGACTGCCAGGGGTGTGTCGGTCTTGACCACCATGCCCTCGGCAGCCGGCGTGGTGCAGGCGGTCGTGGGCTTGGGCGGCCCGGGGCTGATCTCCACCAGGCAGAGCCGGCAGGCGCCGACCGGGTCCAACTTGTGGTGATAGCAGAAGACCGGCACCTCGACCTTGACGAGCTTGGCCGCCTCCACCAGAAGCGTGCCCCTGGGCACCGTCACGCTCATTCCGTCGATGGTGAGCGTGACGGTGTCCGGGGGTTTCGGACGCTCCGGCGGTGCCTTCGCCGAGCCCCGGCTGGGCGGCTGCTGGCCCGACCCCTGGCTTCCAGGCGACGCCGACCCGGACTTTTTCCTCTTCTCGTCAGGCACTGGCGGCCACCACCTGCTCTTCGACCGAGCAGCGGTGTTCGAGGCAATGCTCCTCGTACTCGCTGCGGAAGTGCTTCATCGTGGAAGCGATCACGAAGCCAGCCGAGTCGCCGAGCGCGCACAGGCAGCGGCCGTTCTGGAGGCTCTCCTGGATCGCGTCGAAGGTGCCCAGCTCCACCTCGCTTCCCTGACCCTCCAGGACCCGGTCGTAGGTGCGGAGCGCCCAGTTTCCGCCCACCCGGCAGGGAGTGCACTTGCCACAGGACTCGTGAGCGTAGAACTGGAGCAGCCGCCGGGCGGCCCTCACCATGCAGTGGGAGTCGTCCATGACGATCACACCGCCAGAGCCGGCCATGGAGCCTGCCCGGGCCACTTCGTCCAGGTCCGTCGAAACGTCCAGCCCCCACTCTGGGAGCACCGGCGCCGAGCATCCGCCAGGCCAGAAGGCCTTCATCCGCCGACCTGGCGGAGGACCACCAGCCATCTCCATGATCACCTCGCGAAAGCTCGTTCCCAGCTCGATCTCAAAGACGCCGGGGTTCTGCACGTTGCCGCTGACCGAGACCAGACGCGTGCCCTTGGCGGTCCCCAGGCCGAACTTGGCGTACTCAGCCCCTCCGTGGGCCACGATCCAGGGCACGTTGGACAGCGTCTCCACGTTGTTGATCAGAGTAGGGCGGCCCCAGGCGCCCTTGACCGCCGGAAAGGGCGGCCGGGCGCGCGGCTGCGCTCGCTTGCCTTCCAGCGATTCCAGGAGGGCGGTCTCCTCGCCGCAGATGTAGGCGCCGTGGCCCCGGTAGATCTGGATGTCGAGCGGATAGTCACGCTCCAGCGGCCGATCGCCCAGAATGCCCTCGGCACGGAGCTCGGCGATGGCGGCCATCAGCATCCCAAAGGGTCCGTCGTATTCGCCCCGGAGGTAGATCCAGGCCTGATGAGCCCCGATCGCGTAACAGGCGATCAGGATTCCCTCCAGGAGCATGTGCGGGGAGTTCTCCATGATGTAGCGGTCTTTGGTGGTGCCCGGCTCGGCCTCGTCGCCGTTGACCACTACGTACTTGGGGCCGGGCACACCCTTGGGGATGAAGCCCCACTTGGTCCCGGTCGGGAAACCGGCGCCGCCCCGGCCGCGCAGGCCGGAGGCCTTGACCTCGGCCGTGATGTCCTCCGGAGCCATCTCGAACATGGCTTTGCGCAAAGAGCTGTAGCCGCCACGATCGCGATAGACGGACAGCGTGTGCAGGCCCTCGATGCCGAAGAGGGAGGTGAGCAGGTGATGGCGGGCAGGCCCGTAGGAGCCGCGCAGGTCGCGGCGGGAGTCTCCGCTCTGGGGTCGGACGTTGTCAGGCATTTAGCTCGGCTGAATCCTCTTTGGTGGGTCCCCGGCTGGAGGCGCGGCGCCCCGGGGGCTTCTGGCTCGCGGCGGCGGCGTCCCGAGGCGAATCGGCCGCCCGGTCACCACCGTTCTGCCTGGCGGCCTCGATCAGCGCATCAACCTTCTCGGGGGTAAGGTCGTAGTGGTAACGGCGCTGGTAGCGCATCATGGGCGCGAACTCGCAGGCGCCCAGGCACTCCACCTCTTCCAGGCTGAAGAGGCCGTCTGCACTCACCTCGCCAAACCCCTCGACACCGATCCGCCGCTTGATGTGATCGCAGATTTCGTATGCCCCTCGCAGGTCGCAGGAGAGGTTGGTGCAGACGTAGAAGTGGTGCTTCCCGATCGGCTCCAGGTGAAGCAGGGTGTAGAACGTGGCGACCCCCTCCACGTAGCCGGGATCAAGGTCGAGCAGCTCGGCGACCTCGGTCATGGCTTCGCGGGTGAGGTAACCGAGCTCGTCCTGGGCCACGTCCAGCGCCGGCAGCACCGCGCTTCGGATGTGGGGGAAGCGCGGCGGCAGGGCGCGGATCTCCTCGATCGCGTGCTCCGAGAGCGCGGCCATCAGCGATCGACGTCCCCGAGCACGGTGTCGACCGTGCCGATGATCGCGATCATGTCGGCGATCATCGAACCGAGCGACATGGGCTCCACAGACTGGATGTTCACGAAGGAGGCGGAGCGGAACTTCACCCGCCGGGGCTTGTGGGTGCCGTCCGACACCGCGTACACGCCATGCTCGCCGCGCGCACCTTCGACGCCCACGTAGACGTCGCCGGGTGGGGGGGAGTAGCCCTCGGTGAAGAGCTTGAAGTGGTGGATCACGGCCTCCATGGAGGTCTCCAGCTCCTCCCGCGGCGGCGGCAGCATCTTGCGCTCGTCCACGTTGATGGGACCGTCGGGAAGCCGGTCGAGGGCCTGGCGCAGGATCTTCACTGACTCGCGCATCTCCTTGACGCGGACCAGGTAGCGGGCATAGCAATCGCCGGCGGTCTCGACCGCGACCTCCCAGTCGTACTGCTCGTAGCCGGAGTAGGGGCGCCGCTTGCGCAGGTCCCAGGGCAGGCCGGAGCCGCGGATCATCGGCCCGGTTGCGCCCAGCGCTATGGCGTCATCCGCGGAAAGGACGCCGACGTCCCTGGTGCGCGCCCGCCAGATGGGGTTGTCGGTGAGCAGCGCCTCGTACTCGTCGATGTTGCCGGGCATCTCCTCGATGAAGGCGTCCAGCATCTCCAGGAAGCGTTCCGTGGCGTCCCCCGAGACTCCTCCCGGCCGGATGTACGAGGTGTGCATCCGGAACCCGGAGATCTCCTCGTTCATGGCCAGGACCTTCTCACGCTCCCTGAAGCAGTAGAAGTAGATGCCCATCGCGCCCAGCTCCAGGCCGCTGGTGGCCAGCCAGAGCAAATGAGAGGCGATGCGGGTGAGCTCCGACATGATGACCCTGAGTCCCTGGGCTCTGAGCGGCGCCTCGACTCCCATCAGCCGTTCCACGGCCAGGGCGTAGGCCAGGTTGTTGATGGGCGGCTGGAGATAGTCGTGGCGGTCAGTTAGCACCACGGCCTGCTGCCAGCGCAGCGCCTCCATCTGCTTCTCGATCCCGGTGTGGAGGTACCCGATCACCGGCCGGACGCCGCGGACCATCTCCCCGTCCAGGTCCACCACCAAGCGCAGCACACCGTGCGTGCTCGGGTGCTGGGGGCCGAAGTTCACGGTCAGGATCTCGCCCTCGAGGCCCTCCTCCCGGCTTCGAGTCACCGTGATGCCAGGCTCGCCGGTCTGCGTCAGCTTTCCTTCAGCCACGCTCAAGCCTCCGGAGGTGCCGTCTGCCAGGCTTCGTAATCCTCCGAGAACTCGACCGGCTCCCCGCCGACCGGGAAATCCCGGCGGAGAGGATGGCCCAGCCAGTCCTCGGGCATCAGGATCCTGGTCAGCCTGGGGTGGCCTTCGAAGAGGATCCCGAACATGTCGTAGGTCTCGCGCTCATCCCAGTTCGCTGGCCGGTAGATGTCATGGACGCTCGGCGCCCGCGGGTCGGACTCGGGCAGGTAGACCCGCACCCGCAGCTCGTGGCCAGTCTCCATGTTGCGAAGCTGGTAGACGAGCTCGAAGCGCTCCTGCGGGGGCTCCACGAGAGGCGTGGCCAGATGGTCGACGCAGGTCATGAAGACGTAGCTGGCGTAGCCCTGCTCCTTCAGATCGGTCAGCGTCTCGCGGATCGCCTCGCGGGGGACCACGATCCACTCGTCGCCCATGCTCGCCCCCTCGGCCACGGTGGCCGGCGGCTTCCTGAGGTCGCTCACAGGCGGGGCTTTATCCCCTGCGCCTTGATCTTCTCCTGCAGGATCATGAGCCCGTTGATCAGATCCTCCGGCCGGGGTGGACAGCCCGGGACGTAGACGTCCACCGGGACGATCTTGTCCACGCCCTGCAGGATCGCGTAGTTGTTGAAGACGCCGGCGCTGGAGGCGCAGGCTCCCATCGAGATCACCCACTTGGGTTCCGGCATCTGGTCGTAGATCTGGCGAAGCACGGGGGCCATCTTCTGGGAGACGCGGCCGGCGACGATCATCAGGTCGGCCTGGCGGGGCGAGGCGCGAAAGGCCTCCGAGCCGAACCGCGCGAGATCGAAGCCGGGGCCGGCCGCGTGCATCATCTCGATGGCGCAGCAGGCGAGCCCGAACTGAGCCGGCCAGACCGAGTTGGCCCTTCCCCAGCCGACGACCTTGCCCAGCGTCGTGGTGAGGACGTTGTCACCGAGGGCCTCGGCAAGCTGCTCTATTCCCACTCCAGGCCTCCCTTGCGCCAGATGTGAACCAGGGCCACGAGCAGTATCCCGATGAAGACCAGCATCTCGATAACCCCGTACCAGCGCAGCTGGCGGAGAACCACCGCCCAGGGGTAGAAGAACACCGCCTCCACGTCGAAGATGATGAAGAGCATGGCGGTCAGGTAGAAGCGGACCGAATAGCGCTTGCGGGCAGGGTCCACCGGCACGATCCCCGACTCGTAGGGCAGGAGCTTGCTCTTGTACGGCTTTTGGGGGCCGAGCAGGTTCGAGAGCGTGATCAGAAGCCCGACCACGCCGACGACGATTACCGCGTAGATGACGAGAGGGGCGTAGTCGCTGAGCACTAGAACTCCAGGCTTTTAGCGTCGGGTTGGATTACTGGCCCAATTTTACGAAGCCGCGGGATCCGGGGCGGTGGAAACACAGGCGGCGACCGGCTCCCGTACCGCCTTGCTCACACGTCCACTCGCCGGTGGTTGATCCTGGAGCCGTGGGTCAGCGTGGCGTCCACCGGGCAGTACCGGTTGCAGGCCAGGTCGAGCGCCTTGTGAACCAGGGCGCCGTCCGGCTTGAATCCGTCCTCCCAGCTGATCATGAAGTCGATCTGGATGCTGGTGAAGCGGTGCGGCCACTCCTCCTCCTGCTGCCCCTGGCACACCACCTCGAGCGACCGGTAGGCCTGCTTGTACTTCTTCAGCAGGAGCACGGCGTTGGTCCCCGTGCAGGCCCCCAGGGAGCCAAGCAGCATCTCAGTGGGCCTCATGCCCTCGTCGTCACCGAATATGGGGGGCTCGTCCACTATGGCCTGGTGCCCTGAATGCGACTCGACGATGAACTTCACCTTGTGCCCGGACCACCGGGCGACGGCCTTCTGCATTGCAAAATCGTAAATCCGTGGCCGATCCGATAATGGCCGGATGGGAGAGGACGTTCAGGCCCGGTTCGAGCAGGTCGCCGAAAACCATGCCAGGTCGGCCTTCTACGCCGACTCCACGTGACCGCAGGAGGTGACAGCTGAGCCCCTCGGCGCTGCGATCCGGTGAGGTCGTCCTCCTCCACGACCGCGCCGGACGCCGCTACAGGCTGCGGCTGGCCAGCGGAGCCACGTTCTCGCTGCACAGCGGGTCGTTCGAGCACGACGCCCTGATCGGGAAGCCGGACGGTTCCCTGGTCACCACCAACCGGGGAACGCGCCTGCTCGCCCTGAGGCCGACCTTCGCCGAGGCCGTGGTCGAGCGACGCCGCCGCGCTCAGCCCATCTATCCCAAGGACCTCGGTGCGATCGTTGTGCGCGCCGACCTCTACCCGGGCGCCTTCGTGGTGGAGGCCGGGACCGGCACCGGCGCCCTCACGATGGCCGCGCTCCGAGCCGTGGGCTCGGAGGGCCGGGTCGTGTCCTATGAGATACGCGAAGAGTTCCTGGCCGAAGCCAGGGCCGCCATCGAAGACACGCTGGGCAGCTTCCCCGAGAACCTCGAGCTGAGACTTGGCGATGTCGGCCGGGACCTGGCGGAGCGCGACGTCGACCGCCTGCTGCTCGACCTGCCGGAGCCCTGGGAGGCCGTCACGGCTGCGGCCGCCTCGCTCAGGGCCGGCGGCATCCTCTTCGCCCACTGTCCCAACGTGAGCCAGGTGCAGCGTCTCATGGACGCGCTTCGGGAGCAGGGGGGGTTCGGGTTGCTGGAGACCGTCGAGCTCCTGGAGAGGGGCTGGACCGTCCGGGGGCGCAGCCTGCGGCCCTCGCACCGAATGGTGGCCCACACGGGCTTTCTGACCTTCGCCCACCGGCTGGCCGGCGGCGAAACCTTCGAGACCGAGTCGGAGGGCTTTAGGTCCTGAGCAGCTGAATCGGCGAGCACAAACACTAGAGAGGAGAGTCGAGATGCCTCGATATAAGGTGACGGTGGTCGGAGCTGGAATGGTGGGTGGGACCCTCGCCCAGCGCTTGGCCGAGCGGGACTACGCCGACATCGTGCTGGTGGACATCGTCGAGGGGATGCCGCAGGGCAAGGCCCTTGACATCACCCAGGCCGGGCCGGTCTACGGCTACGACTCGGTCGTCACCGGAACCAACGGCTACGAGGAGACCGAGGGCTCGGACCTTGTCGTCATCACCTCGGGACTTCCTCGGAAGCCGGGAATGAGCCGTGACGACCTGCTCAAGACCAACGCCGGCATCGTCGGGGAGGTGACCGAGAACGTGAAGTCGCGCTCGCCGGAGGCAATGCTGCTGATCGTCTCCAATCCGCTCGATGCAATGGTCACGCTGGCCCACAAGGTGAGCGGCTTTCCCAAGCAGCGGGTCATCGGGATGGCGGGGGTGCTCGATTCCTCCCGCTACCGCGCCTTCGTCGCCGCCGAGCTGGGGGTCTCCGTCAGAGACGTGCAGGGGTTTGTGCTCGGAGGGCACGGGGACACCATGGTCCCGCTCCCGCGCTACACGACGGTTGCCGGCATCCCGCTCCCGGCCCTGCTTCCCCCGGAGAGGATCGAAGCGATCGTCGATCGCGCTCGCAACGGCGGTGCGGAGATCGTCTCGCTGCTCAAGACCGGAAGTGCCTACTACGCACCGTCGGCCTCGGTGGTCGAGATGATCGACTCGATCCTGCTCGACAAGAAACGGGTCCTGCCCGCCGCCGCCTATCTGGAGGGCGAGTACGGCATCGAAGGAATCTTCCTGGGCGTGCTCTGCGTCCTCGGCGCCGGCGGCGTGGAGAAGGTGCTCGAGATCGATCTCGACTCAGACGAGAGGGCGGCCCTCCACAAGTCCGCGGACGCTGTCCGCGAGCTCTGGGCGGCCACCCAGAAAGCCATGGAAACCCCCACCCCCGCCTGAGAGAAAGAGAGGGCGTCTCATGAGAGGCCGGATTGACTCCGGCCGAGTGAGTCCCTAATCCCAACGACTTCCACGGTAACTCCTGCGAGGAGGGTGGGTCCGTGGGGGGAACCTGGGTTCCCCCCGCGTCGTTAGAGGGCGGCCCTCCACAAGTCCGCGGACGCCGTCCGCGAGCTCTGGGCGGCCACCCAGAAAGCCATGGAAACCCCCACCCCGGCCTGAGAGAAAGAGAGGGCGTCTCATGAGAGGCCGGATCCACTCCGGCCGAGTGAGTCCCTAATCCCAACGACTCCCACCATCACTCCTGCGAGGAGGGTGGGTCCGTGGGGGGAACCTGGGTTCCCCCCGCGTCGGTAGGCTTGAGGTGGATGCGGGTTCGATACACGTTTCCGTTCAGCGCGATCGTCGGCCAGGAGCGTATGAAGGTTGCGCTCTGCCTGAACGCCGTGCATCCAGGCGTTGGCGGGGTCCTCATCCGGGGCGAGCGGGGGACCGGCAAGTCGACCGCAGTGCGCGCGCTGGTCCGACTGCTTCCGGAGCAGAGCGTGGTGATCGGCTGCCATTTCGGCTGCGACCCCGACGAGCCTGAGCACCTCTGCGTCGATTGCCGCGAGCGGCTGGCAGGCGGGGAAGACCCGCTGCCCCGGACACGGCGCCGGATGCGGGTGGTGGAGCTGCCGATCAACGCCTCCGAGGACCGGGTGGTGGGGACCATCGACCTGGAGGCGGCGCTCAGGGAGGGCTCGCGGAGG
>CATPBP010000092.1 GCA_955652675.1 Candidatus Dormiibacterota bacterium | reverse complement strand
CTCAAGGACGTCGGATCGTAGCTGCTCCGCGTCCCCCTCGTCGTGATGCTGGGTCGCGACGACCACGCTCTCGATGGCGGCCGGGGCGCCGTCCTTGTCGTAACCGACAGTGACCTGGACCTTGCCGTCCGGGCGAAGGTAGCTCAGCGTCTTGGCGCGGCGGACCTCTGCAAGCCGCCTGGCCAGCCGATGGGCAAGAGTGATGGGCAGCGGCATGAGCTCCGGCGTCTCGTCGCACGCGTAGCCGAACATCATCCCCGAGTCACCTGCGCCCCCCACGTCGACGCCTTGAGCGATGTCGGGGGACTGGTCGTCGATGCTCACCAGGACCCCGCAGGTCTCGGCGTCGAAACCGTACTTGGCGCGGGTGTAGCCGACCTCCCTGACGGTCTGCCGGATGATGCGCGGGATGTCGACGTAGCAGTCGGTGGTTATCTCCCCCGCCACGAGCACCAGGCCGGTGGTGACCGTCGTCTCGCAGGCGACCCTGGCCAGGGGGTCCTTGGCGAGGATGGCGTCGAGGATGGCGTCCGAGATCTGATCGGCCAGCTTGTCCGGGTGGCCTTCGGTGACCGACTCCGAGGTGAAGCGACTGGCGAAGCGCTGCTTATCGCGAGCCATGGCTCCAAGGTCCTCCTCTGAATTGCCCCACGCCGGCAAGCCGGACGCCACCATGTCCGGGCGGCGGCCCAGGCGCCAGGGCGCTTCCTACGGACGAATCGTGGCCAAGGTTATCAGGGAACCGCTCCAGGACCGGCAGCTCCAAGGTCCTTGGCGAAAGGCGTCAGGAGGCCGCGCTCTTCGCGGTTTCGAGGTTCAGGTAGTGGATGCTCGACTGGCGGAAGAGCCGCCGCCCCTGGGCCGCCAGCAGCCGCCCGGTGGCCAGCCGCGTCGCCTCGATCAGCGTCTCCACCGGTTCGCGTCGCATGTCGGCACCCGCCGAGGGCGGCAGCACGGGGCAGAGAAGCACAACCCTGGCCCGGTGGCGCAGGCGCTCGAAGTCGGCCAGCACCCGGTGATGAAGCGTGAGCTGAAGGGTCCTGGCCATCAGGTCGCTCCAGCTGCGCGGATGGCGCTCCAGCTCGCCGCCCGCCATCAGCTCGATGCCCAGTACCTCCCGGCTGCCCAGCTCCAGGGCCAGCGAGATCGGCATGTTGTCCACGATCCCACCGTCGAGGTAGGGAGTGCCTTCGATCTCCACCGCGGGAAAGATGCCCGGAATGGCGGTCGAGGCCTGGAGGGCCGGGATCAACGGCCCCTGGGAGAAGACCCGCGGCCGGCCCGCTCCGATGTCAGTCGCCACGACCTGGAGCGGAACCTGCAGGCCCTCGAAGGTGTCGATCCCGATCAGCTGCACCGCGCGCTCAAGCAATCGCCGCACATTGGCCGCCGGCAGGGCAGCCACCGATCCGCTGCGGAGCCTCGAGAGCACGACGCCGAGGGGGTGGGCGCGGAACACGTCGCGGGCCTGCGGCGAGAGCCACAGCTCCCGCAGCATCCCTGCGCCGGCCAGGGATGGATATCCGGCGATGGTGGCGCCGTTGAGAGCGCCGACACTGGCTCCGATCAGGCGGGAGGGCGGTTCTAGGCCGGCCTCGAAGAGCGCCAGCAGTGCGCCGACCTGGGCGGCCCCACGGGCACCCCCGCCGCCAAGGACCCAGGTCCGCTTGCGTCCGTCTCCGGCTATGTCCCCTCTTCCCACGAAGCGAGGTAGCGTGTCTGCTCCTCGGTCAGCGAGTCGATAGCGACGCCCATCGCCTGGAGCTTGAGCCGCGCGACCTCGGCGTCGATCTCGGGCGGCACGTCGTAGACGCGCCGCTCCAGCTCGCCGTGGTTCCTGGCCAGGTACTCGAGGCTTAGCGCCTGGTTGGCGAAGCTCAT
Source organism: Candidatus Dormiibacterota bacterium (assembly GCA_955652675.1). Classification (GTDB taxonomy): domain Bacteria; phylum Chloroflexota; class Dormibacteria; order Dormibacterales; family Dormibacteraceae; genus Nephthysia. The sequence goes on along the minus strand of CATPBP010000092.1, from coordinate 12,456 downwards.
GTCCATGACCGCCGCCGGGTGGCCCTCGGCGGCCGCCAGGTTGATCAGCCTGCCTTCGCCGAGCACGTGGAGCCGGCGGCCGTCTGCGAGGCGGTACTGCTGGACCATCGGTCTCACCTCGCTGACCTGGCCGGCGAGCTGGTCCAGCGCCTTGAGGTTGATCTCGGAGTTGAAGTGGCCGGAGTTGGCCATGATCGCGCCGTCCTTCATCCGCTCGAAGTGCGCGCGGTCGAGCACGTTCACATCGCCGGTCACGGTGACGAAGATGTCGCCCACCTCGGCCGCCTTCTCCATCGGCATCACCCGGAACCCGTCCATGGCCGCCTCCAGCGCCTTGACCGGGTTGATCTCGGTCACCACGACGTCGGCTCCGTGGCCCTTGGCCCGGCTGGCCAGGCCCCGCCCGCACCAGCCGTAGCCCGCCACCACGAACGTCTTGCCGGCAATCAGGACGTTGGTGGCCCGGATGATGCCGTCCAGGGTGCTCTGACCGGTCCCGTAACGGTTGTCGAACATGTGCTTGGTGTCCGCCTCGTTGACCGCGATCAGCGGGTAGCGGAGCACGCCCTGGGCCGCCATCGCCTTCATGCGGACCACGCCGGTGGTGGTCTCCTCGGTTCCACCGAGCACGTCGGCCAGCCCTTCTTTGCGGTCCCGGTGCAGCATGGTCACGAGGTCGGCGCCGTCGTCCATCGTGAAGTTGGGCCGGTGATCGAGAGCCGCGGCGAGGTGCTCGTAGTAGGTCGCGTTGTCCTCGCCCTTGACGGCGTAGGTCTTAACGCCGTGCGGCCCCGCGAGCGCCGCAGCGACGGCGTCGTTGGTGGAGAGCGGATTGGAGGCCGTGAGCACTATCTCCGCGCCGCCGGCCTGCAGTGCCAGCATCAGGTTCGCCGTCTCCGAGGTCACGTGAAGGCAGGCGGCGACGCGGCGCCCCGACAGCGGCTTCTCCCGCGCGAAGCGCTCTCGGATGATGCCCAGGACCGGCATCTCTCGGGCGGCCCACTCGATGAGGCCCTCGCCCTGGCCGGCCAGACTCGGGTTCTTGACGTCGCTCTCCCTTGTGCCGATGCTCACGGGCTCCGCCTCCTTAGTAGACGACCACGCTGTATACCTCACGGCCATTCAACAGCGCGCGACCTTGCAGGTCGCTCAACTCGATCAGAAACTGCAACCCCACGACCTCGGCGCCGAGTTGCTCGACCAGGTCCACGACCGCTGCGGCGGTACCGCCGGTGGCGATGAGGTCGTCGGCGACCAGCACCTTCTGACCAGGCTCGACGGCGTCTTCGTGCACGTGGAGGACATCCTCACGGTACTCCAGGGAGTACTCGGCCCTGCGGGTCTTCCAGGGCAGCTTGCCTTCCTTCCGTACGGGTACGAAGCCGGCGCCTAACTTGAGCGCCATGGCCGCGCCGAAGATGAAGCCGCGCGCCTCCATCGCCGCCACCAGGTCCACCTGGCGGCCCCTCCAGGGAGCGGTCATCGCCTCGACCGACGCGGCCAGCGCCCCAGGATCGCGGAGCAGCGGCGTGATGTCGCGGTAGAGGATGCCCGGAATAGGGAAGTCGGGTACGTCCCGAATGAACTGTTCGAGCTTCACAGCGCCGAGCGAAAGTATTCCAGGGTTCGCCGCAAGCCGTCTTCCAGTGAAGTCCTGGGGCTCCAGCCCAGCACCTCCCTCGCCCGCGAGGTGTCGGGCCTGCGCTGCTTGGGATCGTCCTCAGGGAGGGGCCGGAACTGGATCTCGCTGGCGCTGCCCACGACGCGCTTGACGATCCGGGCCAGCTCCAGCATCGTCACCTCGTCCTGGCTCCCGATGTTGAAGGGCAGCGGATCGGGGCCGTCGAGCACGGCCAGGGCTCCCGCCACCAGGTCGTCCACATAGCAGAGGCTGCGCGTCTGCGTCCCCTCTCCGTAGACCGTCAAGGGCTCCCCTCGGAGCGCCTGGGAAAAGTAGTTCGGGATCACTCGGCCGTCGTCCAGACGCATGCGGGGACCGTAGGTGTTGAAGATGCGCAGGATGCGCGTCTCCAGGCCGTGGGCCCGGTGATAGGCCATGGTGAAGGCCTCCGCACAGCGCTTCGCCTCGTCGTAACAGCTTCGCGGCCCGATCGGGTTCACGTTGCCGTGGTAGGACTCCGGCTGAGGGTGGACGAGCGGGTCGCCGTACACCTCGGAGGTCGAGGCGAGGAGGAAGCGCGCGCCCTTGGCCAGCGCCAGACCCAGCATGTTGTGGGTCCCCAGCGTGCCCACCTTCACGATCTCGATGGGGATGGCGGGGAAGTCGACCGGCGACGCCGGTGAGGCAAAGTGCAGCACACAGTCGACAGGCCCCTCCACCGTGACCGGGGCACAGACATCCTGCTCCAGCAGCACGAAGCCTGGTCGGCCGGCCAGGTGCTCCAGGTTCGCTCGGCTCCCGGTCAGCAGGTTGTCGAGCGCGACCACCTCGTAGCCGCTGTCGAGGAGGCGGTCGCAGAGATGCGAGCCGATGAAGCCCGCCGCCCCGGAGACGGCCGCACGGCGGCTACTGACGGCCAATCCCTCGGTACACGAATCCAAGGCGGCGCATCAGCGCGGGATCGTAGATATTGCGGCCATCCACCACCACCGCCCGCCGCATGGCTCGCTTGAGCCGCATCAGGTCGAGCTGGCGGAACTCGTTCCACTCGGTCACCACGATCAGCGCGTCGGCGCCCCGAGCTGCGGAATATGCATTGGCCCGGTAGTCGAGCTCCGGCAGGATCGTCCTCGCCCTGTCGTTGGCGGCGGGGTCGTATCCCCTGACCACGGCGCCGCGCTTGAGCAGGGCCCGGGCGATGTCGAGGCTCGGCGCCTGGCGCATGTCGTCGGTGTTCGGCTTGAAGGCCAGGCCCAGGAGCGCCACCACCTGCCCCCGGAGGCTGCCGAGGCACTCCCGAAGCTTCTCGACAGCCAGCATTCTCTGGTCCCGGTTGATGTCCATGACCGCGTTCAGGAGTTCGGGGTGGTAGTCGTACTGCTCGGCCATGACGGCCAGCGCCTTCACGTCCTTCGGGAAGCAGGAACCGCCGTAGCCGATGCCCGCCTCCAGGAACTGCGAGCCGATGCGCTTGTCCAATCCCATGCCCTCGGCAACCAGCTTCGCGTCCGCGTCGACCCGCTCGCAGATCCTCGAGATCTCGTTGATGAAGGAGATGCGGGCTGCCAGGAAGGCGTTAGAGGCGTACTTGACCATCTCCGCCGTATAGAGGTTGTAGATCAGCGTGGGAGCGGCCAGCGGTTCGTAGAGCTTGGCCACCTGCTCTGCCGCCTCCCGGTGGTGTGCGCCGATCACGACCCGGTCTGGCGACATGAAATCCCGCAGGGCGGATCCCTCGCGGAGGAACTCGGGATTGGAAACCACCTCGACCGGGAACTGAGCGCCGTGCTGGTCGATCACCTCGGAAACGATGTCGCCGGTGCCGATCGGGACGGTGGACTTGTTGACGACGACCAGTGGTCCGTCGAGGCTCTCGGCGATGCAGGCGGCCGCCCGCTGTACGTACGAGAGGTCGGCCTCGCCATGGTCCCCCTCGGGAGTGGCCACGGCGATGAAGGCGAACTCCGCGCCGGGGATGGCCTCCGAGTAGGAGGTCGTGAAGCGAAGCCGGCCGGCCCGGGCGTTGCGCTCGACCACCTCCCGCAGGCCCGGCTCGTAGAAGGGGATCCGGTGGCGGCGGAGCGCACGCACCTTCTCGTGATCGATATCGACCACAGAGACGTCGTTTCCAAGGTCCGCCAGGCAGGCTGCCGTCGTCAGGCCCACGTAGCCGGCCCCGACCACTGCCACGCGGCTCAAGGCGGCTGGATTATCTCAGGATCGACCGGCCTCACTCCCTGGGCTTTGGCCGCGAGGGCCGGGACTGGAATCCCAGGCGCCGGTAGGCGTCGATGGTGCTCGCCGCCGCCTTGCGCCAGGTGTAGCCGCGGGCGCGAGCCAGGCCGGCTGCCCGCATCTTCGCCGCCTGGTCGGGGTCGCAGACCAGGACGGCCGCGGCGCGACCGAGGGCCTCCGGGCTCCCGTCCTCGACGAGCACGCCGGCGTCGCCGACCACCTCCGTGATGCTGGAGTTGCGGTAGGCGACGACGGGGCAGCCACAGGCCATCGCCTCCAGGAGGGGCAGCCCGAAGCCCTCGTAACGGCTCGGGAAGACAAAGCAGCCAGCGGCCGTGTACAGGTCGACCAGCGCAGCGTGATCGACGTGGCCCAACCGCCGCGCTCCCGGCAGCTCCGCGGGCGCCTGCTTCCCGGAGGGTCCGGCCAGGACCAGGTCGACGTCCGCGCCGGCAGCCTTTGCAGTCTGCCAGGCATGAAGCAAGCCACGCGGATCCTTGCGCGCGTCCAGCGCGCCCACGTAGAGCAGGAAAGCCCGCTCGAGTCCGTAACGCTCTGACACCCTGGCTGCCGCACCCGGCGCTGGCTTGAAGCCGGAAGCGACCCCCTCCGGCACCACCAGGAGCCGCTCGGCGGGGACGCCGGCCAGACTCTGCGCACTCCAGGCGACGTGTTCTGAGACCGCCAGCACCAGGTTGGCCCGGCGTAGCAGACGCTTTCCCAACCACCAGCGAGAGCGCTCGCCCAACATCTGCCGGCCGCCGAAGGCCCAGGGAATCAGGTCGTGCAGCGTCACCAGAAGCGGCACCGGCGACCGGCTCGGCAGCGCGAGCGTGGTGGCGTGGTAGACGGACGGCCGGATCCTCTCCAGGCTGCTACCCAGAGTGGCCGCTTCCTCCAGCAGGCCGAGGCGCCCCTTGTAGCGAGGACGTATGGCATGCGCGATGAAGGCCCCGGCGGGGACCGCGGGGGTCGGTAGGCGACCGTCGATCAAGAGCGCGATGTGGTGGTCGAAGCCAAGCTCGAGGAGTCCAGCGAGCAGGCCCCTCAGGTAGCTGCCGATGCCACGGGCGCCGCTCGGTCCCTGGAGCGGACGGGCGTCGATGAGAACCCTTCGGTTCTGGCGGTGTTCAGGAGGATTCTCTTGCATCGCTTGTGAGCATCCATCTTGCTCGTCGCGCCTGGTCGACGTCGCGCGAGAGCAGTGTCCAACGGGTAGCACTGCGTGATTCGGCAGGCCGGACTTATGAGCCAGCTTTGATATCGGCCCCCCTGGTGGAGGCTCGTTAGACTATCGGATTCGTGATCTTCACCACCGGCATGGCTGGCTTACAACTCTTGGGAGCGGTTCTAAAGAGATGACGACACCTCAAAGTTCTACTCAGGCGAACACCCAGGTTCTCCCGAACCACAATGGCATGAAGTCTGTGTTCAGGCGTGCGATTCCGACCGAGTTTCAGCCCCCGAGGGATGCTCCTCGCCGCATTCTGGCAGCGCTGGGCTACTTTCGAATGCGGACGTGGGTTGGGGCTCATGGTGACCCCGTGGCTGACGCAGAACTGTACCAGCCGCTCTATTCCCCTTGGCTGGGTGAACTGAGTTTTGAGCGCGTCTATCAGCGGACCCGGCCCTTCACACTCGTGAGCCGGGATCGCTGCTATGTGTTGTGGCGAACTCTGCAACAAGCCTTGCACCTCGACGGAGAGGTTGTAGAGTGCGGAGTCTTCCGCGGCGGCACCGCGCTTCTCGAAGCGGAGACTATGCGCAGTCAAGATGCCGTACGCCGCTTGCATCTGTTCGATACTTTTGCCGGCATGCCCGCGACCACAAGTGGGATCGATCGGTTCGAATCAGGTGACTTCGGAGGGACCTCGATTGAGTCGGTGCAGGCCCTCCTCACGCCCTACGAGGGCCTCGATTTCCATGCCGGCTACATTCCGGACACATTCAACGGGCTCGAGGTCGACCGCATCGCGTGGGCGCATGTCGACGTTGACATATTCAAGAGCGTCCGCGACTGTATCGAGTTCATCTACCCGAGGCTGGTGCCAGGCGGCTACATGGTGTTCGACGATTACGGGTTTCCGAGCTGCGCCAGCGCTCGCCGCGCGGTGGACGAGTCGTTCGCCGGCCGGCCGGAGGTCCCACTCTGTCTCCCGACCGGCCAATGCCTGGTCGTGAAGCTCGCCCGACAGTAACGCGACAGGGTCCTTATTGTCCTTCCCCCGGGAATCAATCCGGGGGAGGTGGTTGGGGGGCGCACCTCACCACGCGAAGCCAGGAATTAGCATCCCCCCCACCCCCCGCGTGCGGGGGGGGGACCATAAAGAGCGTCTTAGGGCGGGAGGCCTGTGTGCCAGGCGGCGTTGTCGGTGCCGCGGACGAAGGCGTCGATGTTGCCAAAACTTCCTGAAACGGCGGCTGGATCGGATGTCCCCACGCCGCCGCGTGACAGCCAGGGGCTCCACTGGCCCTGCCAATAGAGCTGCAGCAGGTCGTTTGTCGGGCTCAACGCGACCACGTCCAGACGGGTTGCACCCCAGGACGTGGTCGCTGGCGCGGAGGCCAGCGTGCCCCCGAGACTTTCCCAACGGACCCACCGAGCGCCATCCCACCACTCATGCCACAGTCCGTTATCGCTTCCCCGGACGAGCACGTCCAGAGTGCCCTGCGCTCGCGAGGTGGCTGTCGGAGCGCCGTTGCTGATCCCGCCGTGGCTCTCCCAGCCTCCCCACCGCACGCCGTCCCACCATTTGTGCCAGATTCCGCCGTCGGAGCCCCTCGCGAAGATGTCGAGAATTCCGGGACCGCGTGAGGCGACGGCCGGACTGGCTGTCAGTACGCCACCGAGCGGCTCCCATCCTCTCCAGCCGGTCCCATCCCACCACGCGTGCCACAGCCCGTGATCGGTCCCGGTGACCATCACGTCGACGCGGTTCGGTCCCCAGGAAACAGCGGCGGGCGAGGTGCCGCTCGCAAGCTGGCCCCCGATCCGCTCCCACGACGCCCAACCGCCACCGTCCTTCCAACGGTGCCATAGCTGTCCATCCGAGCCCCGGCCGAAGACATCCCTGCGATTGGGACCCCAGGCCGCCGCGGTTGGCCCAGAGGTGAGAACGCCGCCCAATGACTCCCAGCCAGGCACGGCGCCAAACTTGAGGGCCAGTTCGTTCCAGAGATCGTCGCGGCCCGCGTCATAACCGAGCGCCCACATCCCGGTTCCCTGGAGCCTGTTTCCGGCGACCAGGTCGTATTTGAAGCCGAGGGACAGCGCGTTGTCGTAGTACAGCTCGCGCCACTTCCCGTAGTTGCCTCCACAGGGGTCATTTGAAGACGGGCTCAGCCAGGCAGCCCAGGGAGAGGCACCAGCGCCATCCCACCCCTGGCTTAACTGAAGATTGTTCGCTTGAGCACATTGCAGGTCGGATATTGCGGAGCTGTACCCGACCGCCGAGGCGCCAGAAAGAGCGGACCCATTGGCTTGGTTGCTGGATGTCGACCACTTGTAGCCGTAGTAGGGGACGCCCAGGACGATCTTGTAAGCGGGCGCCTTCGACAAGTATTGGGCAACCGCAGTGGAGTCATTGTAGGGCGCGTAGGGGTGAAGCGGCGCGTTCGGACCGGCGCGATTTGGCAGGTCGCTGAAGATCATGTCGTAGGCCATCACGAATATCGCGTCCGCGACTGGAGCCAGCGAGCCAATCCGGAAAATCCCGCCATCCCAACTCGCCGACCCGCTGTATGTATCGATGCTCACGAACCCGGTTGACCGCCACTGATGCACGCGCTGGAAGAGCTGCGTCATGAAATTCGTCATGCCGCTCTGGACGCCCGGATAGCCGGCGCTGGTCCCCTCGAAGTCGACATTCACGCCATCGAGGTTTTTTGAGGCGATCGCGTTGAGCGTGTTGTCAATGGCGGTCGCGATCGAGGACTGGCTGCTCACCAACTGGTTGATGGTTGCCGCGTCGAAGCACTTGATGACGATCACGACCCTATCGCCGCTCTGGTGGGCCGCGTTCACCATGTTGACAAACTGCTGGCTGTTCCAGGCCGACCAGCCGCTGGTCGAGGTGTCGAAGCTGCCGTCACCCCTGAGGTCCAAGCCGAAGTAGGCGACCGTCGTCAGAAGGCTATATCTCCATGTGTCCGCCGCCCCCAGACTCCAATAGGGAGCGAAACCGAGGACCTCGCGAGTGACCACCGGCGCTCCTCCCGCCCGTGTGGCCGGGAAGGCTCCCGTCCTGGGCTGGCGTGAGATGGGCGTCGTCGTCGCAGGCGTGAACGTGAGCTGTGCCTTCGCGTGCTCGGCATCGTCCCGCGCGTGCACGCCTGTGGATGGATCCGCAACGCGAGGCGGCGTTGTGGCTGCCTGCGCCACGCTTCCGGTGGCCAGTGCAAGAACTGCCGCGAGCCCGACCAGACGGCGTGCTGCAGCGATTAAGGACAAAGCACGCCGGGCGCTGGTCCGCCAGGGGCGGTTCCATTCTGGCCGGATCTGTCCACGGTCCCCGGCCCGCTCAACTGCAAGCCCAGGTTCCCTGCACTCGCGTCTTACTCGAGATTCCCAGGGTCAGCTGTACACGCCCCGAGCTCTGGCTCGAGCCCACCGAGACGTCACCGCTCACCGCCGGCAAGAAGCCGCCGTCTGAGCCTGAGACAGCCCGGCGCATCGAGGCGCGCGTCGGCGGGACCGAGTAGTCGCCGGGGCCGTGGTAATCGAAGATTTCCATGCGGAGCAGATAGGGCTGACCGCCAACCACCATCTGGAGCTCCGCCGCGAAGCCGGTGGGGCCCGGTCCGCACTGCGTAGCCGGTTGCACGCTCAAGACATGGGCGGACATTGCCCCGCTCAGCATGAGATCGACCTGCACCGAAGCGTGCTGCGCTGCGGCACCCGAGGTCGCCGGCTGGCGCACGCTCGGAGTCTGGACGCTCCCCGAGGGCGACGGCGCGCTTGCCGGCGTAGATGATCCCGAACCACTGCTGGCCGTCGCTGCCCGCGACGAGGACGAACTCGGCGCCCCGTTAGGAGCGCAGGCCGCCGCGGCCCCGATCGCGGCCAATCCAAGGAGCAGCGCGCGAAGTTTCACTGGAGCACCACCGCCATGCTGGAGTAGGTCGCGTACGCGGCTTCAAAGGAGCCCTTGCTGATCCATTGAGGGCCAAACCACGGGTTGAAGACATACACCGAGCTGTCGTTGACGCCGACCACGGTCACCGCGTGCTCGATGGGGCCCTGGTACTGCACCCAGGCTCCGTCGAAGCTCAGCCATGCGCCTGGCGGATGGTACCGCCAGTCGAAGCTGACCCAGGCGATCACCGGATGGTTCTGGAGAACGGCGCGGTAGATGTCCGAGGCGCCGATGCCCTGGCCTTGCCTCAGCACATTTGCGCCGTAGGCGGAAGCCACTCGGGCGATGGGCGAATGGTAGGTTCCATAACCCGTGAGGGCGACCTCGCTGCCGTTGGGATCTCCGACGAAGTTGACGTAAGGGTTGCCCCAGCGGAGGACGGAGCCGGAGTAATACCCGTGACGGCCGTCGACGCCCAGGTCGCCAAGGATCCTGCCCTGGGACGAAGACAGCGACTGATGGGCCAGCGCCATCTGGAGGGCGGCTTCCTCGCAGGAGAGCTCGTATATCTGCTGCTGGTAGGGCACGGCGGCGATCACGTTGCTCGCAGCCATCCAGGAACTGGCACCCGGCACCGAGCTCAGCACGCCACCCAGGCTCTGCCACCCACTCCAGCCCCGGCTTCCCCACCTCTTGTGCCATTCCGCCCCGTCGCTCCCGCGAACGAATACGTCGAGCTGCCCTGAACCCCACGTGGCCACGCCGGGACCCGACGTCAGGACCCCTCCTATCGTTTCCCAACCGTTCCAGGCTCCCGCCCACGACTTGTGCCACGTCGTTTGGTCCGATCCCTGGACAAAGATGTCGATACGTCCATCGCCCCACGAGGCGGCACCCGGGTCCCCCACGAGGTAGCCTCCGAGTGGCTCCCAACCGCCCCAGGCTGTGCCGCTCCATCCCCTGTGCCAGAGCCCCGAGTCGCTTCCACGGACGAAGACGTCCAGGCGTCCGGCTCCCCACGAGGCCGCCGCCGGCGCCGAGGTCATGACTCCGCCGAGAGGTTCCCAGCCGCCCCAGGCGCCCTGTCCCCACCACTTGTGCCAGGTCTGGTCGTCCGAACCCCTTACCAGCACGTCGAGGCGCTGGGTGCCCCAGGCGGCCACGGCGGGTGCCGATGCTAGTACGCCCCCGAGAGGTTCCCAGCCGCCCCATCTACCTATGTCCCACCAGGCGTGCCAGAGCTGCCTGTCAGTTCCCTCACCGAAGATGTCGAGGCGACCGGGCCCCCAGCTTGCAATCGCAGGGGCGGAAATGAATGGACCGGCGAACGAATGCCAGCCATTCCATGCGTTGCCGTCCCAGCCCTCTTCCCAAAAGTTGCCATCCGTCCCGCGTACCAGCGCCTGCATGCCCGGGACCGGTGGAGCTGGGTTGAGGAAGACCGGCACCTGCGGCGCGGTAGGGCTGGAGGCGGGTGGGCCTTGAGGGGCAGGACCGGCGACCACCGTGCGTGGGGTGCTGGCAGCCTGGACCGGCGGACTCTGGCCGTGCCGAGGAGCGTTCGTGGCAGGCACACCCGGCGAGGAGACCAGGAGCAAGACAACGCCAACGAAGGACGCGATTCGAGCTTCGGCGTGTGCTATGACACCCCGCATGTCGTGCCCAACTTCCCAATCCGAGGGCGCGTTTGTCAAATACACGATGGGGCGGAGCCGCCTACTGATGCAATTAACCCAGTCGTATCTTCAGCGCCACCTCCGCAGCTGGAGCGCTCATTTCGAATGACGATCGCGCGTGTGTAATGACAGCATGGGACATTGCAGTACCCTTGCCTACAGGTCGACTGAACAGTGTGTCACCTGACGGCGTTGTGATAGACACACTCTCGACAGTTGGTGCCGTGGCCCCCTGAAACTGAAACTCGAACTCAGTGATGGGCAGGGGCGCGAAGAAGTCTCAATCCGCGTTTCGCCAGTCTCACAGGCGGTCCCAACGGGCTGCTCGCTAGCAACGCCCGTAACGACGGACGTGGCGGCTGTTGGGCAGGCGGCGATTCAGGGGGACGTGACGGATCCTGATGAACGGGCTCTGGTTCCGGCCGCAGTCGGACCTTAACGCAGTCCGGTTTCGCAAGGAGATGGATGAACTCGTTGTCCTCGGGCCGCTCCGGTACTGCGTAACCGACAAGCTGAAAGTCGAGGCCGAACTCGCGCCGAGCCGCCACGAAGAAGTCGAGGAAGCTGTCCGCCCGCCAAGCGTGGAAGTGGATGCTGTAACCCCTCTCCATAAGCTGGACTGCATGCGCTTCAGCGTCGGCACCGCGCTTGCCTTCGACATGCGTGGACCAGTCCAGATAATGCGCCCGCCGGTTGACAATGGCGCCGTCGCGGTGCTCTTCCAGTAGGTGCTCGACTGATGTGGGTTCGCGGTCGCGGTCGAATGTCAGCCGCATATCCGGCAGCGCCATATATACGATGCCCCCCGGCCGAAGCACGCGTTGAAACTCGAGAAGACCCCGGACCGGGTACTCGAGGTGCTCCAGGAGGTGGTTGGCGATGACGAAGTCAAGGCAGCCGTCGTTGAAGGCGGATAAGTCCTCCGCGCTGCCGACGACCTCGACCGGGGCAAAAGTCTCATCCGCCAACTCAGGATAGTGCTCGCGCAGCCCCGGCTCCGACAGACGGTCCACGTACGTGACCTTGGCTCTCGCCGGCACCGCCAGGGGATGGTGGAGCGCGCCGATTTCGATGCCCTCGCCGCTCAGCCATGTGGCCATCCGGCTCCGCGTGTTTGTCAACGATCCGTCAACCACGACCACATATCCTAGCGATACCCGTCACGTGCAGCGGGCCGACTGACAACGATGAGTGGAGCTGGTGGACTGGGACGCCAATGACTTCTAGTTCCGTGGCGTGCCGCCCAACCGCGACAGGTGATCTTCCAGATCTCTGAGCCCGGCTGGAGATCCGACCTCGAAGAATCGCTCCCGGACCTCGAAGCCCGCCAGGCTGCCGGCCACGCTCAAGTCCCGCATCAGGTCCGCGAGGTCTGCTCGGGTGGCGGTCGGAATCCTTGTGGTGACCAGGTCGTCCGTGACGACAGACAGCCCGTAGTCGATCCAGCGCATCGCCGAGCGCTGTTGTTCTGGCCGCGACTTGTCGTAAAGCACGACGGTCTCATCCGCGTATATCGTATTGCTCGCGTCCCAGCGGTCATCGTTGCGGAGCACCGTCATCAGCGCGGGTAGGCCACTCCTGCGCCACGCCGCTTCGACCGCCCGCATATCGAGCGGCAGGTAGGAGTCGCCGTACAGGACGAAAAAGGCGTCCTCCAGGGCATCCTCCTCGTGCGCCAGCCGGAGCGCTCCGGCGGTGCCGCGCAGCTGCTCACCCTCGTCCACCCAGGTTACCGACACCCCGTAGCGTGAGCCGTCACCGACGTGCGCGCGCAGCGGGGCCGATCGATAACCCACGCAGTATGTAACGCGGTCGACGCCCTGATCAGTCAGCAGCTCCAGCTGCCAGT
>CATPBP010000091.1 GCA_955652675.1 Candidatus Dormiibacterota bacterium | reverse complement strand
TCGGCAACGTGCCCCTCGCTGCCGTGCTCTGGGGCAGCGGCATCAGCTTCGGGGGCGTGATCTCCTTCATCTTCGCCGACCTCTTGATCCCGCCCATTCTGAACATCTACCGCAAGTACTACGGGGGGCGGGTGGCCCTCTTCCTTGCCGTGGTCTCCTACCTGGCGTTGGCGCTGGCCGGCCTTCTGATCAGTCTGGCTTTCAATGCACTGGGCTGGGTTCCCGCCCGGCATGCATTCAACTTCGCCGAGGCAGCCCCGACCTGGAACTACACGACTGTCTTGAACCTGGTGTTCCTGGTCCTGGTTGCCGTGCTTGTCATCCGCTTCATGCGCACTGGGGGCGTCCAGATGCTCCGGATGATGGACAGCGCCCCAAGCTCACCTGGGGCCGAGATGAGCGATGCTCACTCGCACTGACGTCTAGCTTTTGGTTCTACGTCGACCAGCTCCGTCCGCCAGCGGGCGGCGCGCTGCGGACGCCTAGTCGACCTGCGCACCGGCTGTGATGTTGAGTTTGGTGGCGGTCATGGCTCGCGCCCAGTCGGAGGCGGCGAATGCCGCCACGTTGCCGACGTCGTCAAGCGTGGCCGCCCAATTCAACATGGTGCGCTGCTCAATCGCTTCTGTGATCGCCTCCCGTCCCTCGAAGCCGTCGGGGATGGACTCCGGCACCCCCGCGGTCTGCAGGGTCACCACGCGAATGCCGTGGGGCCCCAGCTCACTGGCCAGATTCCGACGAAGCGCTTCCATCGCCTGGAATGCGACCTGGAGACCTCCCAGGTTGTAGCCGGTCGGGGGGTCGCCGTAGCCGCCGAACACCATGATCACACCCGAGCCTTTCCTGATCATGTGTCGCGCAGCCGCCCGAGAGGTCAGGAACATCGTCCTGAGCGCGGTTATGACCGGACGCTCGAAGTCTTCAAGCGCCATCTCGGCCAGCGGGGTCCCCTGCACGTCGCCGTGCGAGATCAGGTTGAAGGAGATGTCGATCCCTCCGGCCTTGGCGGCCACCGCGTCCGCGTGCTCATCGACCGCCTGCTCGTCGAGCGCATCGACCTGCGCCGTCTCGGCCAGCCCGCCGGCAGCACGGATCTCCTTCGCTACCTCCTCGAGCCGCGCCGGCGTGCGACCGGCGAGAAATACGCGCGCCCCTTCCCGAGCGAAGGCGCGAGCCACCGCGCTACCGATCGCGCCGCCGCCTCCATAGATCACGGCGGTCTTCCCTTCGAGCAGCATGCTGGTTCTCCCTTGTCCGGTTCTGACCCTCACGCCGGCGGCGCAGCGATGAGCTCGGGTGTGCAGTCTGCAGCCAGGCTCCGGGACAGCACACCGGTCCGACCGTCACCAAGCCAACCTGCCGCCAACTAGTTTTCCCTGCGTTCCTGCAAGAGCCAAGTGTTTCCGTCGGGGTCGCTGAAGTCTGCGAACGAGTTGTAGTTGCGGTGCTCGGGATCCGCGCCGGGCGCCCAGGTACCCGAGGCGAAATGCCGGATCTCGCCGACCTCCATCCCGCGTCCGACGAGCTCGGCGCGCGCAGCCTCGATGTCGGTGACGACGAGGTGCGTGCCCTTGACCGAGCCCGGTGCGGCGTCCGTGACGCCTTTCCCGATAGTGATCGAGCACGCCGAGCCTGGAGGATCCAGCTGCACGACGCGAAAGTCGTCGCTGGGTTGATGGTCGACGTGCACGGCGAAGCCGGCCTTGTCGGCGTAGAAGGCCTTGGCGCGATCCACGTCCGTGACGGGGATCAGTACGAGTTCGAGCTTCAAGTCCATGAAAGAGCCTCCTTCTGAATAGTCGTGGATGTCACCTGAGCACGAGACCGGACGTCACGTTCACCATCGTCCCGGTAATGCCCGCCGCTCGGTCGGAGGCGAGGAACGTCGCCACCTCGGCGACGTCGGCCACCCTGGGGGCGCGACGCAGAGCGGCCATGGCCGCGATCATCTCCAGAACCGCCTGCGGCCCGGGGGTGCCGTCGCCTCCGACCGCGCTGAGCTTCTCCTCCGTCAGGGTTTCGGCGACGGCGGCCGTCCAGATGCCGCAGACGCGGACGCCGCGCGGTCCGACCTCGGCAGCCAGGTAGCGCATGAACGCCTCAGTCGCCGCGTCGGCTGGTCCGGTGCTGCCCATCCCGGGCATCGCCGCGGCGCCCGACGCGCTGTTCAGGTGGAGGATCACGCCCGACCCCTGCTCGATCATGCGGCGCCCGGCGGCCCGGGCGGTGATGAAGTTGCTTTGGAGGCCGTTGACCACGGCGCGGAGCAGGTCAGCGGTCGTCATCTCAACCAGCGGGGTGCCCTGGACGTCCCCCCGGCTGATGAGGTTGAAGGACACGTCGACGCTGCCTGCGTTCGAGACCACGTCCCGGACGTGATCTTCAACGGCCCGCTCGTCCAGGGCGTCGACCGTGGCCACCTCCGCCGACCCGCCAACGGACGTGATGTCATTCGCCACCGCCTGAAGATTCTCCCGGGTGCGCCCCGCGAGGAAGACCTTCGCCCCTTCGCGGGCGAAAGTCCGAGCCACGCCGGCCCCGATCCCGCCGGCGCCGCCGTAGATGATCGCGGTCTTGCCCTCCAGGAGTCCCGTCATGTCCGCCTCCTTTTCTTTGTCGCCGATGTTCCAAGGGGTGAGACGTCCCCTCCCACGGAAACTCATCGGTGATGCCAGCCAGCTGGTGCTGGTTTAGGTCCAATCCTCTTTCCTGAGTAGTCTTGCTGATCCCCAAGCATGACCAATCCTGCTTATAGGAGCTGAGCCGCCCACCAGACTGCGGCATCTAGCCGAGCAATCCCAGGTGAACACTCCTAGGGGGCTTGCCAATCAAACTTTAGCTCCTCTTTAGATGAGCGGCGTTTGCTTAGCACATCGCCGGTTACACGACTAGAAGCCTCGGCGTAAGACGAGGTCCGATGGGACGCATCGGACTTATGTGCGCTGAGGAAATGGAGTCAATGATGAACGTCAACATGAATATCGAGCGGGCCTACGTGACGACGGTTTCAGCGGATGAGCTCGCACAGGCTGTCGCGGAAAACTTCCGCGCGCATGACTTTCAGGTCCAGACCTTCCGCACGCCCGATAACGCCACGGTGATGCAGGCACGCAAGGACAATCTCTGGCGCCAGGCTGTCGGAACGGCATACGCCGTGACCGTCATCATCACGCGCGCTGAGGGTCAGCTCAGTGTCAAGCTGGGGCCCCACGAGTGGGTGGACACGGCGGTGAGCGCCGGGATCGGGGTGCTGCTCCTCCCGCCGGTATTGATCGGAACAATCTGGGGCATCTGGAAAGAGCACTCCCTGGACGACAGGGTGTGGCGAACCGTCGACGAACGGATCAACGCCGCCATGCTCAACACCTCGCCCGCAAACAGCACGGTGGGCTAAAGACGTACGGGGTCGGCTGAGCAGCGCCACGTAGCGATCCGGGCCAATGTTGGTCTTGTAGAGGACCTGTCGCTGCGAGTGAGTGTTCCGTTTGATCCACAACTGCTTTGTGAGCTGGCGAGAGGCCGGAGAAGATGCGGCCTCTCGCCCATTGGCAGCGACGCAACTTGAGCGCAGGCTAGCAAGGCAGGTCAGGACTCGGGGCGCGAACGCAGGAGCAGATACATCAGCGCTCCGCCTGCAACGCCGCTGGCCGTTGGGTCGGCCGGGAGAACCGGCAGCGGCACGGCCATGACGAGGTCCGGAAGGTCGAGACGCACTCGTTGACAATCCTGAAGAGCGCATCCGCCCAAACGTAGAAGCCGGCCGCCAGCCAGCCCGTCATCCACCCGCCGGCGACGGCGAGCATCCGCTCCCAGGGTGTGCGGCGCCCCGCTGGGGCGAGCGCCAGCGCGGCCAGGAGTCCGCCACTCCGACGGTCATGAACGCCACTCCCTCGTAGCCGAGTCGGAGCGCCACAGGCAGCGCGAGCCCGACAACCACGCTTACCGGCCAGCCGGCGCCGATCACCAGGCTCATCCAGGCGAGCCTCGCGCGGTTCAAGGAGCGATTCGGGGCCGAAGCGCACGACTACTCCGAGTACGAGATGGAAAAGACTCCCAATCCGGGAAGCAACCGTGCCCTTGCGGCAGCTGGTAAAGCGAGTGATCGGCTTCAGCGATTGACGAGATCACATGATGAGGCGAAGGGGTCTGGTTTCTGCGCTGAAAGCGCCGGAATGCCTCGACAGACCGACACCAGAGGTTCTGCACTTACCGGAAAGGGCCCCGTGACCGCGAATGAGTAGAGGTGAACGTGGCACGCCTGCAGCGGAGAGTGTCTCGTGTGGCTATGGTCTTTGGTGGTCAAGCGCTGATCGTGCTCGGCCTGACCTGGCTCTTGTTGAAGCCAGCCTTTGCTGCGCATCGGCCACTCCACCGCAGAACGTGAAAAGGGGATGCGGGCCGTCAGAGCCTGGGTAGCCACACCACTTCAAAGGCTTGATTTCATCGAAGTGTGGGACGCGGCGATGAGCACCACTACCCGCAATCGCCCCCCGCCGCGGCCCTCTGGCGGCGCACGTCCACTAGCCTAAGCCGTGACGATCACCGTGGTGCCGACCGGGGTCCAGTCGTAGAGCTGCGCCAGCACCCCTACCGGGACGTGGACGCAGCCGTGGCTGCCGAAGCGCGCGTTCTGGGTGCCAGGGCCGAAGGCGGCCCCCTCCTGAGGCGGCCAGTCGTGCAGGAAGTAGCCCCCGCTCCTGAAGAGCATCACGTACCTGACCTCAGTCGCTTGGTACCAGCAGGGGTCGCCCTGTTTGCAGGTTGAGTCGGGCTTCATCATCCAGGGGGACTGCTTGAAGCTGACCGTGGTGGTTCCCGTCGGCGTCTCCATTCCAGGGCGGCCGCTGGTGACCGGCGCGCTGTAGGCGGTCGTGGTCCCATCGCAGGCCAGGAGCCGTTGCCTTGAGAGCGAGACCAGGATCACCTTGCCCGTCGGGTTGTTCTCGCAGCCACTGGTGCCCGCTGCGAGCCGCTGTTGCGCTTCCTGCTTCTTCTGCCAGAGGTCGTTGACGATCCCCTGCAGGTTGTTCGTCGCCGCCTGGAGCTGGTTGTCGTCCCTGGCTGCCCCCAGCGCCTGCTTGGCCTGGTCGGTGCGGCTGGCGTAGTCGCCACTCTGTCCGTACTGGAGGAGACCGGGGATCGTCCCAACCAGCTCCGTGCCTTTGTTGTGGAGGTTGAGGCGCCCGGCCACCTTCTCGTTGCCCGCGTCCAGCTGGCTCTTGACCTGGTCGTGTTCGGCCAGCATCCGTGGATAGGGGGTGGCCAGGTACTGCTGGGCCGTGGTCAGGGTCTGGTCGGCGGGCTCGGTCCAGAGCTCGGCCTGGCGGAGTTGCGCCGCCGTCTGCTGCAGCTGATCGCGCCCGCTGATCACGTCGACGGGCAGCCCATTGCTCAAGCCGCCGGCTTTGGCTCCTAGCTGGTCCCTGACTTGGACCAGCTGCTGATCCTCGTCGGCCCAGATCTTGGCCAGCCGTTGAAAGTCGAGTGGCTTGCGAGCGGCCTGCAGCTGATGGTCGTACTTGGCCTCGTCGAAGGGGGTGGGGCCGTGATCCTGCTTGAGCTGGCCGAGTGCCTTCTGGGCCTGGGTGCGGGACTGCCCGGTCGCCTGGTCGTAGATCCGCTGCGTCTGGCGCTGCAGATCCGCAACCGGGTTCTGGACCAGTGCCATCGAGGTTGCGGCGTAGGGAAGCGTCCCACCTCGCTGAGATTCGCCGTGCTTCAGCTGCGCCCGGAGGAGATCGATCTTGGCCCGGGGCACACCAGCCGCCTGGGCATCGGCCCACTGCTGCTCGAGGTTGTGGGTCCGCTGCCCGTAGGCGTAGGCGTTGCCGGTGCCGGCAGCAATACCAAGCACCATCAGCGCCGCCACGGCCAGCAGCACCGACCTCTTCATTCGACTAAATTCCCCTCCACGAGTCTCTAGCACTAAGGCCACCTTGGCCGCAAGGCCCTGGTCTTGGCCCTGAGGAAGTGGGCAACCCCGACACCCCATCTCCTGCTATTCGTCTCGTCCAGCCCAAACGAGATCTATCGGATTTTCGTCGCCACACCCTAACCGAGGCGGAGGGTGCAATGCCAACCCAGACTCGGGAAGGGTTGCCACGCCGTCTCCTAGGAGGCGCGTGCAGTCGGCGTCCAGGTCATGGCCGTCCTCCCCCGAAGATGAGGCTGGCCGATCCTGGCCGGCTAACGACCGGAAGGTGCGTACCGGACGGCGGCATCGATCCTGTCCTCCGTCTTCGCCCAGCGCTCGCCCAGCCAGACCGCATCCAGTAGTGCCTCCAGCTGGCTCTGAAGGTCCGGGGCTTCGCTCTGAGTCGCCGCGTCGTTGGTACCGATTTGTGTTTGCACTTGATTGCTCCAAGCGTTCAGACACGCCGGCAGGCACGCGCTTACGGTCTGACCCCGGCCTCCGCCGGCGATCCAGGTCCTGTACGCCGGGCGGCGGCTCCAACCAGCCCGGATTGCCCAGGGCACCTGCCCCGGCGACTCTGGGCGAGGTCATTAGAATCAAAGGCACGATGGCAAAAGGCCGCGACAACAGAAACCGAGAAGAGAAGAAGCGGAAGAAGAAGCCCAAGAAGGAGCTGGCTGCGGCCGCCACGATCAATTTCCACCACCACTCGATAGCACAGCCCCCGGTCCAGAAAACCCAGGACTGACGGCCCCCCGGCCGCTGCGGCCGGCCCTAGCGCGCGTGGCACCAGATGTCGAGGCATGACCCCGGCCTCTGCCGCTCCGGGCGCCGAGTACCCTGCTGAGGTGGAGTACCGCCTGGTCGGAAGGACGGGCTTGCGTGTCTCCCTTCTGGGCCTGGGCTGCGCCGGCTTCGGTGGCGTGGGTTCGGAGGCGGCGCTCTTTGGGAGTGGCGAGGACGAAGAGGCGGCCTTCGCCATCATGGATCGCGCCTTCGAGCTGGGCATCAACCATTTCGACACCGCCAACTCCTATGGGGGCGGCCGCTCTGAGGAGATGGTGGGGCGGTGGCTGGGCAGCCGCAGCGTGCGGCAGGAGATCGTGCTCGCCACGAAAGTGGCTACCCGGCTGGGACCGGGCGTCAACGAGGGAGGCCTCTCGCGGCGCCACATCCTGCAGCAGGTGGAGGCGTCCCTCCGCCGCCTGGGCACCGACTGGTTGGACGTCTACATCACCCACCAGGTGGACCCGGAGACCGCGCCCGAGGAGACGCTGAGGGCCCTTGACGACGTGGTCCGGTCGGGCAAGGTGCGGTATGTGGGGGCGGCCAACATCGAGGGCTGGCGACTCATGAAGCAGCTCTGGACCAGCGACCGGCTCGGCCTGGCCCGAGTCGAGTTGGTCCAGAACGAGTACAACCTGTTGCGGCGAACCGCCGAGACACAGGTGCTACCAGTCGCCGAGGACCAGACTCTGGCCATCGTGCCCTACAGCCCGCTGGCTGGAGGCTGGCTGACGGGCAAGTATCGGCGGGGAGAGCCGGCTCCATCAGGGTCGCGAATGACCATGCGCGCCGGCCCGTACCGCCGTCTCCAGAACGAGCGGACCTTCGACGCCCTTGACGCCCTTGCCGCCGAGGCGGCGGAGCGCGGCGTCTCGATGGGAGCCCTCGCGCTTGCCTGGGTGACTTCCCACCCCTGCGTGGTGTCGGCGCTGGTCGGTCCTCGCCGGCCGGATCAGTTCGACGCCGCGGTGGAGTCCCTCAGCCTGACGCTGACCGCTGACGACCGGCAGCGGCTGGTGGAGCGGATGGAAGCGGCGCCGGCGGATCTTCCCTCGCCTCAGCGGTGAGGGTGGGGGTGGGTGGCGCTTTCGAAGGGACTCCCTCCCAACCCTCCCCCAGAAGGGGAGGGAAACAGAGAAGAAGGAGGGTGATTGATGACTGAGCCTTATACCGCCGTTGGCTTGATTCCTGCCGTTCGGGGGATTCGGAAGAGGGCTGACATCGAGCGGAACCTGGACCACCTCTCGCACCTGATCACGGCGGCCAGCTGGCTCTCGAGCCTGGACCTTCCCGTCCGCCTGATCGCCATCCCCGAAGGCGCCCTCCAGGGCTTCAACGACGAGGTGCTCGACCTGGACCACGTCACCTTCGCCTCGGAGTGCGCGATCGACATCCCCGGCCCGGAGACCCGCTACCTGGGTGACCTGGCCAGGCGCTGGAACGCCTTCATCATGGCCCAGGCCAAGGCTCGGCACGAGGCGTTTCCGGACCGCTTCTTCAACGTGGGCTTCGTCCTGGACCCCGAGGGCGAGCTCATCCTCAAGCACTACAAGCTGGCGACGCTCTACCCCGTGGAGCATTCGGTAACACCGCATGACGTCTGGGACCGCTGGATCGAGCTCTACGGCAGCTCCCTGGACGCCTTCTATCCGGTGGCCGATACCGCCATCGGCCGGCTCGGCGTGCTGATGGCCAACGAGGGCTCCTACCCGGAGAACGCGCGCGGCCTGGCCATGAACGGCGCCGAGGTGGTCTACCGCGCCTCCTACCCGCATCCGCACACAGGCAACGAGTTCTTCGAGATCCAGAACCGGGCGCGAGCCCTGGACAACAACTTCTATGTGCTGGCCCCGAACATGGGGACCTACTACCTGACCCCGGAGTCCGACGAGCCCATAGACACCTTCGGTGGTCGCTCCATGGTGGTGGACTACATGGGCAGGATCGTCGGCCAGCACCTCTACAGCGGCGGCTCCTCCTATGTCGCGGGGCAGATCGACATCGACGCTCTCAGGGACCTGCGGACAAACGCCCAGTGGGACAACTGGATGAAGGACCTGCGCACGGAGATCTACCAGCTGATCTACGAGCAGCCCGTCTATCCCAAGAACCTGTACCTGGAGCGGGAGCCGTACAAGCACGCGGACTTTCGACGCGAGGTCCTCGAGAAGCAGATAGAGCTACTCGTGGAGCGGGGCATCTGGCGCCGCTCGGGCAGAAGCTGAGTCTGTGGCTCTAGTGGCGGACCAGCGTCAGCTTCAGGGCCACGATGGCGATGCCGATGGCGGTGTAGATCAGGCCTGAGACTACGGCCAGGGTCATGCTAGCTCTGGCGCGCTGTGCGGCCAGGAGGCCCCAGAGGAACAGCAGTCCGGCGCTGCTCCAGAGCGCCATCGTGGTGGCGGTCTGGAAGCCGGCCCCCAGGCCGGCGAGGGCCAGGAGGACCGCCAGCGGCACAACGCAAGCACCCACCATTCGCCACTCGGCGAACAGCTCGCGCCGCGTCTCGCCCCAGGAGAGCACCCGCGTCTGGGAGTTGCCGAGCACCTCGGCGTAGGCGTGCGCGAACCAGTAGAGCAGCAGCGTCACAACGACGCCGGCGGCGACTTCCAGGACGCTTTCAGTTCCCTCGGCGGCGGCGGCGATCGTCGAGGCGGTGACGATCGTCCCGTAGATCACACCGGAGGCGTCACGGGTGGGAGCCAGGTAGGCGAGCAGCCTGCGCACGGACCGTGCAGGTTAACCGCCAGCCCGGCCCGACCTCCAGCACACAGCCGCCTCCGGCGCGGGAGAGCGGCCGACGTTCAGGGGGTCGGGCTGGGACCCACCTGCTGGGTCTGTCGGCTGGTGGGAGTGGGGCTCGGGGTCGCGGTCGATGGGGCTCGTGGAGCAGCGGTGGGTGTCGGGCTCGGGCTGGGAGCAGCAG
>CATPBP010000090.1 GCA_955652675.1 Candidatus Dormiibacterota bacterium | reverse complement strand
GCTCTCGAGGACGCAGCCATCGAGGACGGCGACTGCTCCTTCAAGGGCGTGGAGCACCGGCTGGAGCTGGTGGGCGAGTGGGAGGGGGTGCGCTGGTACAACGACTCCAAGGCCACCAATCCCGATGCGGCGCTGGTCGGCGTCCGCTCCTTTCCGGGCATGCCCGTGGTCCTCATAGCCGGTGGCCGGGGCGGCGGCTTCGCGCTCGACGAGTGGCTGGCCGCGGTCGGTGAGCTGACCACCGCCGTGGTTCTCATCGGCGCGAGCGCGGACGAGCTGGCCGAGCGGCTGGCGGGCCACCCAATCCGCCGGGCCGGCTCGATCGAAGAGGCCGTCGAGCAAGCCGGAGCCCTGGCGTCGCCCGGCGGCGTGGTCCTGCTCAGCCCCGGTTACAAGAGCTTCGACATGTTCAGGAGCTACGAGGAACGCGGTCGCCGCTTCAAGGCCGCGGTGCTGGCGCAGCGTGAGGTCCGGGCGTGAACCCCGAGGGCCTGATCTACCGGCTGACCGGCGGTCCGGACAGGCCCGAGACCGACCGCTGGCTGGCCCTGGTCAGCCTGCTGCTGGTGGGAGCGGGTCTCATCATGGTTCTCAGCTCCAGCCAGGCGCTGGCCTACCTGAACTACCGCTTCCCGCTCTACTACTTCGTTCGCCAGGCGGCCTTCTTGGGGCTGGGCGTTCTCCTGATGGCGGTGCTCAGGCATCTGGACTACCACGTTCTCAGGCGCTACGCCCCGGCCGCTGCCGGGATCACCGCCCTGCTCATGCTCCTGGTCCTGATCCCGGGGGTCGGACTGCGCGTCAACGGGGCCCGGCGCTGGTTCAACCTGGGGCCACTGGGCAGCTTCCAGCCCTCGGAGGTGGCCAAGATCACCTTCGCCATCTTCATGGCCCGCTGGGTGGACAAGCGCCGGGACCGGCTGAACAGCTTCGTCGACGGCTTCGTACCCTTCGCGATCCTGCTCGGGGCCGCCCTCTTCCTGCTCATGCTGCAGCGAGACCTGGGGACGGCGCTCGTCATGTGCGCCATCTTCTGCAGCGTCTTCTTCGCCGGGGGAGGGCGGCCCCGCTACGTGGTCCTGCTCCTGGTCCTCCTGGTCACGGCCTTCGCCCTCTTCACGGTGCTGGAGTCTTACCGAGCGCAGCGTCTGGCGGTCTTCCTCGATCCGTTCAAGGACCCCCTGGGAGCCGGCTTCCAGTCCCGTCAGGCGATCCTGGCGCTCGGCTCGGGGGGAGTCACAGGCGTCGGCCTCGGGCACTCGGTGCAGAAGTACCTCTGGCTTCCGGAGGCGCACACCGACTTCATCTTCGCCATCCTCGGCGAGGAGACCGGACTGATCGGCACCACCGCCGTCCTGGCCGCTTTCGTGTTCCTGGCCTTGCGCGGCTACCGGGCCGCGATGCGGGCGACCGACCGCTTCGGGATGGCCCTGGCGGCCGGGATCACCACCTGGATCGCGTTCCAGGCGCTGCTCAACATGGGGACGGTGACGGACACGGTTCCCATCACGGGGGTGACCCTGCCCTTCATCAG
Source organism: Candidatus Dormiibacterota bacterium (assembly GCA_955652675.1). Classification (GTDB taxonomy): domain Bacteria; phylum Chloroflexota; class Dormibacteria; order Dormibacterales; family Dormibacteraceae; genus Nephthysia. The sequence goes on along the minus strand of CATPBP010000090.1, from coordinate 47,674 downwards.
CTATGGAGGGACCTCGCTCGCCATAACCATGGCGGCGACCGGCGTGCTGCTCAACATCGCCGCCCAGGGCGTCCAGCAGCGGTATGGATGGAGGAGAGGCGATGCGACTGCTGATCTCGGGCGGAGGGACGGGCGGCCACGTCCTGCCCGCGCTCGCGGTGGCGCAAGCGTTCCGCGTTGAGCACCCCGAGGGCTCCCTCTTGATGCTGGGCCGTGCGGGCGGGCTGGAGGAGCGGCTGGTGCCGGCTGCCGGGTTCGACCTGGAGACGATCAGGGTTCGGGGCCTGGACCGGGACGCACCCTGGAAGAACCTGGCGCTCCCCTGGCTGCTGCCCACCGCGCTGGCGGCGGCGCTGCGTGTCTTGGACCGCTTCCGGCCCGATCTGGTTCTCGGCGTGGGCGGGTATGCGATGGCGCCGGGCCTGGCAGCGGCCCGGCTCCGCGGCATTCCCTATGTCCTCCAGGTCTTCGAAGCAAGAGGGCTGGCGAACCGGATCTTCCGACGCTCGGCCGCCGCCGCCTGCGTCACCTTTCCTCGCGACGCCGGCGAGTTTCGCACCCGCCTTACGGTGCTGACCGGCTATCCGCTCCGACCGGGGTTCGTCCGGCGGACCCCGCTGGTACCGCCCGAGCGCCTGCTGGTGATGGGCGGCAGCCAGGGAGCGCGGCGCTTGAACCAGTCGACCTGGGGAGCGCTGGACCGGCTCCTGGAGCGCTTTCGAGAGGTCATTCATCTGACAGGCCGGCAGGGCGCGGCACAGGCCAGGGAGCTGGCCCGTCCGGGCTACCGGCCCATCCCCTTCTCGGACGAGGTTGCAGGGTTGATGGCCGAGGCCGATCTGGTCATCTCCCGGGCCGGGGTCGGCGCCTGCGCGGAGATCACTGCCGTCGGACTGCCCGCGATCGTGGTGCCAGGGACCTTCGGCGGCGGCCATCAGGAGCGCAATGCCAGGGAACTGGTCGCGGCCGGGGCGGCCGTTCGCGTCGCGGACGACGACCTCTCGGCAAAGACCCTGGTGCGGACCGTCGAGGGCCTGGACGACGACCGACTGCAAGCCATGGCCCGGGCCTCCGCCGCCCTCGGCCGGCCGGATGCGGCGCGAGCCATAGTCCGGGTGCTGGAGGAGGTGGCGGTCTCATGACGCCATCCCGTGACGGTGCCGCCTCGCAGCTCCGCCGGCATCCCTGGCGGAGGGCCGGGTGACTCAGCGAGTGCACCTGCTGGGCATCGGCGGCGCCGGTGTCTCGGCCCTGGCCCGTGTCTTCCTGGCGCGAGGCGACCGGGTCTCGGGCTGTGACCTGCGAGAGTCGAGCACCACCAGGGCACTCGCCGCGGAGGGCGTCGGTATCCGGATCGGGCACGACCCCTCACACGTGGAGGGCCAGGACGTGGTCGTCTACAGCGGGGCCGTGAAGGCGGACTTTGGCGAGCTGGCCGCGGCACGGGCGTCCACCGCCCGGGTCCTGACGCGCGCCGAGATGCTGGCGGAACTGATCAGCGGCTCGATCTCGATCGCGGTGGCCGGGACACACGGCAAGACGACGGTCACCTTCATGCTCGGTCACGTCCTTACGGCAGCAGGCTGGGATCCGTCGGTGCTGGTCGGGGACGGGCTCAGCTCCCGGGCCGGTCGGGGCTCCTGGCTGGTAGCCGAGGCGGACGAATCGGATGGGTCACTGGCCCTGCACCGGCCCAGCCACGCCATCCTGACCAGCGTCGAGTTCGACCATCCCGATCATTTCCACGATGTCGAGGAAGTGGATGCGCTCTTCCGCGACTTCCTGGCCGCGGTTCCCGGGGTCAGCGTCGTCAGTGCCGACTACGAGAGAGCGGTCGCCATGCCGGCGGCCGGGCGGCGCGTCACCTACGGCCTCTCAGCCGAGGCGGATTACCGCTGTGAGGTGGTGGGCGAACGCATGTTCCACGTTTTACGGAGAGGGGAGCCGCTCGCCGAATTGAAGCTGCAGGTGCCGGGCCGCCACAACCGGCAGAACGCCACCGGCGCCCTGGCCATGGCCGTCGAGCTCGGCGTCGACCCCGCGGTGGCCTCTCAGGCGCTGGCCGGCTACCCGGGCGCCCACCGGCGGATGGAGCGGCTGGGCACCTGGCGGGGCGCCTCGATCTACGACGACTACGGGCACCATCCGACCAAGGTGCGAGAGACGCTGGCCGCCGCCCGAGAGCTGGGGCATCGCAGGCTGATCCTGGTCTTCCAGCCCCACCGCTACTCACGCTTCCAGGCCCTGCGCGACGAGTTCGCCGAGAGCCTGGAGGGTGCCGACGCGGTGATCGTGACCGAGATCTACGCCGCCGGCGAGGAGAACCCGGGCGAGCTGAGTGCCGTCGACCTTGCCATGCGAGTGCCGCGGGCCAGGTTCGCGCCGGACCTGGGCAGCGCCCGGCAGCAGCTCGAAGAGCTGGCCGGTGAAGGGGACCTCGTGCTCCTGATGGGCGCCGGCGACGTTTGGAAGTTGGGCGATGAGCTGGCGAACGAACGCTAACCTCGAGTGGCTCTCAGCCCTGCGGGGCGTCGAGCGAGACCACCCGCTGGCCCGGCACACCTCCTTCAACATCGGCGGGCCGGCCGAGTTCTTCGTGGAGACGCGGGACCCTGCGGAGCTTGTCGAAGCTTGCATCGAGCGCGGCGTCCCCTGGCTGACTCTGGGCGCGGGCACCAACCTGCTGATCGCAGACGCGGGCGTCGAGGGGCTGGTCGTGCGCTGCGTCAGCCGGGAATGGAAGGTGGAGGGGCGGCGGGTGTACGCCCAGGCCGGGCTCAAGATGATGCGGCTGGCTCGCATCTGCGCCGATCACGACCTGACCGGCTTCGAATGGGCCATCGGCGTCCCTGGTACGGTGGGCGGCGCGGTCTACCAGAACGCGGGCTGCTGGGGCTCGGAGCTGGTCGAGGTGCTCACCGAGGCCGAGGGCTTGCTGCCCGGGCGGGGCCGGCAGACCTGGCCGAGAGAGGACCTCGACCTCGGCTACCGGAGCTCGGCCCTGCGCCAGGGCGCGCTCCGGGGCGCCCTGGTCACAGGAGCCTGGATAGAGCTGAGGCCCGGCGACGGTGCCGCCTCCCGGAGCCAGATGGCGCGCTGGACGGCCGAGCGGAATCAGACCCAACCGATTCGAACCAAGAACTGTGGCAGCGTGTTCAAGAATCCACCCGGCGACTCCGCCGGGCGCATGATCGAGGCCGTCGGGCTCAAGGGCGCTCGAGAGGGCGCGGCCCAGGTCTCAGAGCAGCACGCCAACTTCATCCTCAATCTCGGTGGCGCCAGCGCCGACCAGGTGTCGCGGCTGATAGAGCGAGTGCGCTGCGCGGTACGGGAGCGCTTCGGACTCGACCTCGAGACCGAGGTCGAGTCAGTCGGGAGGTGGCCATCTTGAAGATCGCGATCCTCTGCGGAGGCCGCTCAGCAGAGCGTGAGGTCTCTCTTCGATCGGGAGCGCAGGTGGCCGCCGCGCTCGCCGCCTGCGGTCATATACCGGAACGGCTGGACATGGATCTGGAGACCTGGGAACGCCTGCGGCGGGGCGGCTTCGACTGCGCCTTCATCGCCCTCCACGGCCGGCTGGGGGAGGACGGGACGGTCCAGGGCATGCTGGAGCTGCTGGGCTTGCCGTACACCGGCTCCGGCGTCCTGGCCAGTGCGCTCTGCATCGACAAGACCCGCACCAACCGGCTGCTCGCAGCCGAGGGACTGTCGGTGCCCGACTTCGAAGAGATGCCAGAGCAGGTACAGGAGGACGACGCCGAGGCACTGGCCGGCCGGCTCGGACTGCCCCTGGTGGTGAAGCCGGTGCGGGAGGGCTCGACGATCGGCCTCACCATCGCCGGCGACGTCGACGAGGTGGCCAGCGGCCTGGTCCTGGCGCGCCGTTACGACCGCCGCGTGATGGCCCAGCGCTTCGTGGAGGGTACGGAGGTGACGGTCGGGGTCCTCGCGGTTCCGGAGCTCAATGTCCTGCCGACGCTGGAGATCACGTACGAGAACGAGACCTACGACTATGACGCCAAGTACACGGCCGGCCGCAGCCATCACATCATCCCGGCGCGGATCCCGGAGGCATCGCGGCAGACCGTGGCGGAGGCCGCCGCTCGCGCCTTCCGGCTGCTGGGCTGTGAGGGCATGGCGCGGGTCGACTTCATCGTCGACGGGGCCGGCACGCCCTGGCTGCTGGAGGTCAACACGGTGCCGGGTCTGACCGAGGTCTCCCTACTTCCAGACGCCGCCCGGGCGGCCGGGGTGGGGTTCGACGAGCTCTGCGAGAGGCTGGTACGGCAGGGCATCGCGCGGCATGAGCAGAGGGTGGGTCCGCTGTGAAGCGGCGGCGCCGCAGATCCTCGGTGCTCCCCTGGCCCGCCCTCCGCTCCCTGCGCCGCCCGCGGCGTCCGGTGAAGGGGGCGGCCTGGTTTCGCGGCGGTTCCCTCCACCGGCCGTCCCGGGGCGTGGACCGCGGGTCCGGCTGGCGCCGGCTGCTGGCCGGCGGCGTGGCGCTGGCCGAGCTGACGCTGCTGGTGGTCGCCCTCGCCCATCCAGCCTTCCGTGTGCAGCACGTCGACGTGAGTGGGGCACACCGGCTGGCCGCCTCCGAGGTAGTCGCCAGGGCCGGGCTGAGCAACCCCGGCTCCATCTTCACGGTGAATCCCTCAGGCGTCAGTGGGCGCCTGAAACGATCCACCTGGGTCCGCTCCTCCACTGTCTCCGAGTCGCTGCCGGATCGGGTGCTGGTCCGGGTCGAGGAATGGCAGCCGGTCGCCGTCTACCAGTCCAGCAGCGGGCATCCCTACTTCCTCTCCGAGGAGGCTGTCGCCTTGGGGCCGGTGGGAGCCCCCGAGGCGTCCGCCGGCCTGCTCCTGGTCCAGGGTCCCCAGACGGCGGATCCAAAGCTAGGCCAGCGGGTGCTCGACTCGCGGCTGCTGGTGGCGCTCGTCAACATCCAGCGAACGCTGCCCCGGCTCATAGGCCAGGACGTCAAAGGCTTCACCATCGACGGCTGCGGAAATCTCACACTGGTTTCGGTCCGTGGCTGGAGTGTCCAGTTCGGACGGATGCTGACCGGTGAGGAGATCGCCACCCTCGGCGACAAGGTGTCCGCGCTGCGGGCGGTCGCAGCGGACATCGACTACAACAGTCCGGACCTCCTGGCGGTGAACGTCATGAACCCGGCGGCGGTTGCCGTCCGCGTCAAGTCCAAGCCCACGCCGGTGCCTGCCCGGGCCGGCCCCTCGCCGTCGTCCTCCCCGAACTCTCGCACCGGTCCGGTTCGGATCCAGGCTTCCGCCTCGGCCAGTCCGGCTCCTCCGGCCCCGGTGGAAGCGTGCAGATGATGGCAGCCGGCACCGGCCGGGTTCTGAGCCGACTACTAAATCTGCTCCAAATGGTGGGGGCAGCCCCAAAATATGGGTAGCTAGAGATGAATCAGCGCTATACTCCTTCCAACCCGCCATCCCTCGCTCGTATCTCTCCAGGAGGCATCCCACCAGTTCCCTTGTCTAGGCGGAAGCGGCTGGTCGGGCTAGACCTCGGCACCAGCAAGGTCGTCGTGGTCATGGCCGAAGCCGACGATTATGGCCAGCTCAATGTCACCGGCGTCGGTGAGACCCCAGCCGAAGGGCTGCGCAAGGGTGTTGTCGTGAACATCGACAAGACCGTTCAGGCGATCCAGCAGGCGATGGTCGGCGCCGAGCGCATGGCCGGGGTCCGCGGCGAGTCGGTGGTCGTCTCGCTGGCCGGCCCCCACATCACCTCCCAGAACAGCCGCGGCGTGATCGCGGTCTCGCGGCCCGATCGCGAGATCGCGGGCGAGGACGTGCATCGCGTGGTGGAGGCGGCCAGGGCGGTCAGCGTTCCAAACGATCGCCAGGTGATCCACGTGCTGCCCCGAACCTTCACGGTGGATGGGCAGGAGGGCGTCAAGGAGGCCGTCGGCATGACCGGCCACCGCCTCGAGGTGGAGACCCACATCGTGACCGGTGCCCAGACCTCGGTTCAGAACGTCATCAAGTGCGTTCACGAGGCCGGGCTGGACGTCGAGGACGTGGTCAGCCAGGGACTCGCCGCCGGCGAGGGTGTGCTGAACGCCAACGAGGTGGACCTCGGGGTCTGCCTGGTGGATATCGGGGCGGGGACCACCGACGTGGTGGTCTACAACGAGGGCTCGGCGCTGCACATGGCGGTCCTCCCGGTGGGCGGCAACCACGTCACCAATGACATCGCCATTGGCCTGAGGACGACGCTGACCGAGGCGGAGGCGCTGAAGCTGAGCTACGGTCACACCCTTCCCGACGTGATCGCGCCCGAGGAGCGCATCGACGTAAGGGTGGTCGGGGGCGATCGCCTGCAGGCCACGCCGCGCCGCTACCTGGCGGAGATCATCGGGCCCCGGATGCGCGAGATCTTCCAGCTGGCCCGAGAGGAGGTGAGGAGGACCGGCTACGAGGGGCTGCTTCCCGCAGGCGTCGTCGTCACCGGAGGCGGTGCGCGGCTGATGGGAACCACGGACGCGGCCCAGGGCGTTTTCGACTCCGCCGTCCGCCTGGGCCTGCCGGCCGGCGTGGGCGGCCTCTCGGACCGGGTGGCCGGGCCCTCCTACGCCGCCGTGGTGGGCTTGGTCAAATGGGCGGCGCGGGTGCAGCCCGCCCAGAATGGACGCAGCCACCAGCAGCCCCAGGCGTTCGCGGGTGCGTACCAGAAGACGGTTAGGTGGCTGAGGGACTTTTTCTGAGCATGCGAGAGTACCGCCGCGTCATCGCCCAGTGCCGGCCATCCCCCAAGGGGGAGCTGGCTCGCGGGGTGGCCGGCGGTCAGAGGCCTTCTTATAGCCCCTTCCAGGGGGATCTCACCAAGGGTTGTTGAACGAGATGCAGGAGAACACGATGCAGAAGGCGGACAGGCAGGACGGTCGCGCGCGGATCAAGGTGATCGGCGCGGGCGGGGGTGGCGGCAACGCCGTGAACCGCATGATCTCGGCGGCCTTGAAGGGCGTCGAATTCATCGCGGTCAACACGGACCTGCAGGCGCTGGAGCGCTGCAATGCCGACATCAAGGTCAACATCGGCCGCAAGCTCACGCGCGGGCTGGGATCAGGCGGCGACTGGACGAAGGGCCGGGACGCGGCCGACGAGAGCCGCACCGAGCTCAACGAGCTGGTGAAAGAGGCCGACATGGTCTTCATCACCGCCGGTATGGGCGGTGGGACGGGCACTGGCTCCTCGTCGGTGATCGCGGAGGTGTCCAAGGCGGAGGGCGCACTGACCATCGGCGTCGTCACCAGGCCCTTCCGCTGGGAGGGCAAGATCCGAAACGACAACGCGGAAGAGGGGATCAAGAACCTTCGAGACAAGGTCGACGCGCTTATCGTCATCCCCAACGATCGGTTGGCCCAGGTCGTCGACAAGAAGACGACCCTGGAAGAGGCGTTCCGGATAGCCGATGACGTGCTTCGGCAGGGCGTGCAGGGCATCGCCGACCTGATCGTCAATCCCGGCGTCATCAACCTCGACTTCGCCGATGTGAAGGCGGTCATGACCGAGACGGGAGAGGCGCTGATGGGCATCGGCTTCGGCTCGGGCGACAACCGGGCCGAAGACGCGGCGAAGCAGGCGGTGGCGAGTCCGCTGCTGGAGACCTCCATCGACGGCGCCCAGGGCATCCTCTTCAACATCACCGCGGGCAAGGACATCACCCTCCACGAGTGTGAAAAGGCGGCAGAGATCGTGAAGGCTTCTGCCGACAACGCCGCCAACATCATCTTCGGCGTGGTCAACGACGACCGCATGCAGGGCGAGGTGAAGATCACCGTGATCGCGACCGGCTTCGGCCGCAAGCGGGCCGCCCTGCAGCAGGCGGCGACCAGCTCCGAGAGCACGACCATCGAGTACACCCGCCCCGGCGTGGAGAGCCGGCCGGTCGTGACCTCCGACGAAGACGACCTGAACATCCCGGCTTTCCTTCGGAACCGGCACTAGCAGGACACTAGGAGTTACCAGCGGTGCGCTGTCCATACTGTGGCCATCACGACCTGAAGGTGGTCGACTCGCGTGACTCGGAGGTTGGAGAGGCCATCCGCCGCCGCCGCGAGTGCCTGCAGTGCGGACAGCGCTTCACCACCTACGAGCGGATCGAGACGGTGCCCTTCTTCGTTGTGAAAAAAGATGGCCGCCGCGAGGATTTCGATCCCCAGAAACTCTTCACCGGGCTCAAGAAGGCGACTGAGAAGCGCGACATCTCGCCAGAGCGCCTGAACGCGATCGTCGACGCCATCGAGGCCGAGCTGCGGCGAAGCGGGCGCGTGGAGATCCCGAGCCAGGAGATCGGCGAGATGGTCATGGACAGGCTGAAGGACCTCGATGAGGTTGCCTACATCCGATTCGCCTCCGTCTACAGGGAGTTCATGGACCTGCAGCAGGTGAAGAAGGAGATCGACCAGGTCCTCTCCGCACGAACGACGGCCCGGACCGGACGGTGATCGCCCCGTCAGGGGCGAGACCTCGAAGAGGTCACTCAACGAGTCGTGGACCATCCGGCGTGGACGACAACCCGACCGATGGAGGCTGGAAGATCGGTTCGCCCCTTCGGGGCGAGGCGAGACCTCGAAGAGGTCACTCAACGTGTTCGTGGACCATCCAGGGTGGATGACGACTCGACCGACGGAGGCCGGAAGATCGGTTCGCCCCTTCGGGGCGAGGCGAGACTTCGTAGAGCTAACCACGCGCGACGTCATTGATCAGGAGGCCCCGGGCCCGCAGGCAAGCAGAGGTCCTAGGCTGGGCGGCGTGGATTGGCTCGGATTCTTTTTCCCCAGACTGAAACCGCGCAAGCCGCCGCTCGAGAGCCTCAACCCTCCCGGTGAGGACGACCTGGCGCGGCTTGCGGACCTGCGCGAGATTGGCTCCAGGCTGGATCTGCCGCATCCTGTCAGGGCTTTCCTCGCACTCCCCAACGAGGGACGCGCGCGCGAGGCGAGCGAGCAGCTCGGGAACGAGGGCTTCAGCTGCCAGCTGCGCTCGACGTCCGACGGTTGGTGGCTGGTCACCTCTGTGGTCCGGATGGTGCCGACGCCTGGAGCCCTCACAAAGCTTCGAGAGCAGATGGAGGCGGTGGCCTCTGCATCCGATGGCAGCTACCGTGGCTGGGACGCTCCCCCCGTCTACTGACGGGGTGCTCGCCATCCCCGCCCTGGCCCGCGAACGCCGGCTGGTCCACGGCTTCTCCACCGTGGCGCTGGGCTCCATGCGCGCCGGCCCGGCGGCCAGCTCACCGCTCACGCCGTCGAGGAAGGCCCTCGCGGCCGCCCTGGACCTGCAGACGGAGGGCCTGGCCGTGCTTGGCGCCGTCCATGGCGCGAGGGTCGAGCGCGTCGACGAGGCCGCCGGCCGGGTGGAAGGATGCGATGGCCTGGTGACCGACCGGTCCGCGGTGCCGCTTTTCGCCACATTCGCCGACTGCTATCCCGTCCTGCTCTTCGATCCCGGCCGGCCGGCTCTGGCGTTGGTCCACGCGGGCTGGCGGGGCGCGGCCGCGGGGGTGGCAGCTGAGGCGGTGGCGACGCTTGTTCGGGAGTACGGCTCCCGCCCCGCCGACATGGAGGCCGGCCTCGGGCCGGGGATCTGCGCCCGATGCTATGAGGTGGGGGAGGAGGTCGCCTCTCACTTCCCTCCCGAGTGTCTGCAGCCGTCTCCTGGGGGGCGATTCCTGCTCGATATCCGGGCCCACCTGCGCGGGCAGCTGAGCGAAGCCGGGCTGCTCGCCGGGCACATCCACGATCTGCCCATCTGCACGAGGGAGACCCCCGAGCTGCCGTCGCACCGCCGTTCGCCTGACGGCTCTCGCTTCGCATGCCTGGCCGCGCTCAGATAGCCGCCAACCTGGCTCGAGTGCGAGAGCGCATCGAGGCCGCGGGCGGCGACGCCGACGCCCTCGAGATCGTCGCCGTGACCAAGGGGCAGCCCGCGGAGGCCGCCCAGGCCGCGGTCGAGCTCGGCCTTACCCGACTGGGAGAGAACCGCGTCCAGGAGGCGGTGGGAAAGATGGCGCAGGTCCAGGGCGCCAGCTGGCACCTGGTCGGGCACCTGCAGACGAACAAGGTCCGGCACGCGTCGAGCTTCGAGCTCATTCACTCGCTCGACTCGTCTCGGCTGGCGAGGGCGCTGGCCGGACGCCACGAACCTCCGGTCCTGCTGGAGGTCAACGTGAGTCGTGACCCGGCCAAGCACGGTGTGGCGCCGGAGGGGGCCCTTCAGCTGGCCCGGGAGGTGGACGGGCTGCTGGACCTGCGCGGACTGATGGCCATGGGTCCGGCGGAGGGAGACCCCCGACCGGCTTTCGCGGAGCTCAGAAGGCTGCGGGAGGACCTGCAGCAGCGGTTGGGCCGGCCGCTCCCCATCCTTTCGATGGGCATGAGCGACGATCTGGAGGCCGCCGTCTCGGAGGGGAGCACCATGCTGAGGCTCGGACGGGCCCTCTTTGGAGACCGTACTCTTTAGACGACATGGTCATCGCACCCCTTCTGCAGGTCGTCCTCTATCTCTTCATGGTCTGCCTGATAGTCCGGGCGGTCTTCAGCTGGATAGAGCCCTATCCCAAGAACCGCATCCATCGGCTCACCTTCGATATCACTGAGCCCGTGATCGGGCCGGTACGGCGCCTGGTGCCGCCGATGGGAGGCCTGGACATCTCCTTCATCCTGGTCTTCTTCGCGGTCACGATGGTGCTCCAGCTGGTTCAGCGCGCCGGGTAAACTTACCTTCGCTTCGGCGTAGACGGAGACAGGTAGGTCGCCACCAGCCTCCCACAGAGAGCCCGCGCAGCTGAGATGCGGGCGGTGGCCGGCGGCCGAGATCACTCCTGAGCCGGACCCCAAAGAGAGCCCGGTGCTTCCGCGAACAGCGGCAAAGCCGGGAATCTGGGTGGTACCGCGGGCTGCGTGAGCGCTCGTCCCAGAGCCGAGCAATGAAGGACGATGCGCATGCAGACGAAGAGAGTGTTCGAACCCGCCACCTCGCGGCCACACCTGCCAGACCTCGAGCGGCAGGTGATGGAGCTTTGGGAGGCGGAGGGCACCTTTCAACAGAGCCTGGCCTTGAGAGAGGGAGCCCCCAGGTTCGTGTTCTACGAGGGGCCGCCCACCGCCAACGGCCGCCCCGGCACCCACCATGTGCTGGCTCGCGCCTTCAAGGACGTGGTCGGCCGCTACCGGACCATGAAGGGCTTCTTCGTGGAGCGCAAGGCGGGTTGGGACACGCACGGCCTGCCGGTCGAGCTGGAGATCGAGAAGAAGCTGGGAATCTCCGGCAAGCAGCAGATCGAGGAGTTCGGCATCGAGCGCTTCAACGAGCTCTGCCGGCAGAGCGTGTACCAGTACGTCGACGCCTGGACCGAGTTCTCCAAGCGGATGGCCTTCTGGCTGGACTTCGACAACGCTTACTGGACGCTCAGCTCCGACTACATCCAGTCGGTGTGGTGGGCCCTCAAGACCATGTGGGAGCGAGGACTCGTCTACAAGGGCTTCCGGGTGGCTCCCTACTGCCCGCGCTGCATGACGCCGCTCTCCAGCCACGAGCTGGCACAGGGATGGCAGGACGACACTCCCGATCCCAGCGTCTACGTCCGCTTCCGGCTCAAGGACGATCCCGGCACCAGCCTGCTGGCCTGGACGACCACGCCCTGGACGCTGCCCGGTAACGTCGCCCTGGCGGTCGACGCAGACATCGACTACGTCAAGGTTAGGCAGGGCGAGGAGCATCTGATCCTCGCCGAGGCCAGGCTGGGCGTGCTGGACGGCGACTTTGAGGTCGTCGAGCGGCTGAAGGGGCGGCAGCTCGAGGGCCTGGACTACGAGCCTCTCTACACCTATCTGCCGCCCGAGGGTCGCGCCTGGTATGTCGTGACTGCAGATTTCGTCTCTATCGAGGAGGGGACGGGCGTGGTCCACACCGCTGCCGCATACGGCGCGGACGACCTTCGCCTCTGCCAGGAGAAAGGGATACCGATCCGGCACACGGTGGACCTGCGCGGCCGCTTCCTGCCCGCGGTGGAGAAGTTCGCCGGCCTCCCGGTGAAGGAGGCGGACCCGCTCATCGTCGAGGACCTGCGAAAGCGGGGCCTGCTGTACAAGTCCGGCCAGATCCGGCACACCTATCCCTTCTGCTGGCGCTGCAAGACGGCGCTGCTCTACTACGCGCTGGATTCCTGGTACATCCGCACCACTGAGCTCAAGCGCGAACTCGTGGCTAACAACGCGGCGACCAACTGGGTGCCCGCCCACGTGAAGACAGGCCGGATGGGAGACTGGCTCGAGAACAACGTCGACTGGGCCTTCTCCCGCTCACGCTACTGGGGGACGCCGCTTCCCTTCTGGGTCTGCGACGCTTGCGGCGCGCAGCGCTGCGTGGCTTCGGCCGAGGAGCTGGGGCTACCCGCCGACGCCGATCTGCACCGTCCCTACATCGACGAGGTGAAGCTGCCGTGTGACGCCTGCGGGGCGGAGATGACTCGTGTCTCCGAGGTCCTGGACGCCTGGTTCGATTCCGGCTCCATGCCCTTTGCGCAGCGAGGCTATCCGCGTTTGGGAAAGGCGGAGTTCGATGCCAGCTTCCCGGCCGACTTCATCGCCGAGGCCATGGATCAGACGCGCGGCTGGTTCTACTCGCTGCTGGCGGTCTCCACGATCCTCTTCGGACTCAACTCATACCGCAACGTGATCTGCCTCGGTCTGGTCGTCGACCCCAAGGGCCAGAAGCAGAGCAAGTCGCGCGGCAATGTGCTCGACCCGACCTTCCTATTCGAAAACTTCGGCTCCGACGCGCTGCGCTGGTTCTTCTATACCTCGGCCCCCGTGGGCGAGAACTACCGCACCAGCGAGCATGAGCTGCGTGAGGTGGTGCGTCAGTTCCTGCTCACGCTGTGGAACGTGTACTCCTTCTTCGTCACCTACGCCAACATCGATGGCTTCGAGCCCAGCCGCGAGCCTGCGCTGCCGCTCTCGGAGCGCAGCGCTCTGGACCGCTGGCTTCTCTCGCGCCTCAGCCACCTGGTGGAGACGGTCGACGGCTCCCTCGACAGGTACGACGTCAACGGCGCCGCCCGTCCCGTCCAGGCCTTCGTGGAGGACCTCTCCAACTGGTACGTGCGGCGCTCGCGCCGCCGCTACTGGAAGTCGGAGTCGGACGCCGACAAGCTCTCCGCCTACCAGACGCTCTATGAGGCGCTCGTGACGGTGTCCAGGTTGCTGGCTCCCTTCACACCTTTCCTGGCCGAAGCTCTCCATCGCAACCTCTTCAATGGCCAGAGCGTGCACCTGGTGGACTATCCCGCGGCCGACCCGGCCGCCCGAGACGCCGCGCTCGAGACAGAGATGTCACAGGCGCGAGAGGCGGTGGTGCATGGCCTCGCGGCCAGGGACCGTGCGCGGCTCAAGGTCAGGCAGCCGCTGCCGGCGGTGACGGTGACCCGGGAGTTCCAGCCTGAGCTGGCCAACATGATCCGGGACGAGCTGAACGTCAAAGAGGTGCGCACGGGTGAGGAGTTCGCGCTCGACACCACGATCACCGACGAGCTCCGCCTGGAGGGATTGGCCCGAGAGCTGGTCCGCCTCGTACAGGAGCAGCGGAAGCGCAGCGGCCTCAATATTGAGGACCGTATCGTGCTGTACCACCAGGCTCGCGGTGATTGGTCTCGAATGCTGGATCGCTTCGGCGGCTACGTGGCCGCCGAGACCCTGGCCGTCGAGCTTCGCGCTGAGCGCCCCGAGGACCTGGAGGGTGTCACTGTGGGAGATGAGCTGTGGATCGGGCTCCGACGGGCGAGCTGAAGGACCGCGGGCCCGACCCTTCCGCCGCGCGGCGGTCACAGGCCTTTCAGGGCCGGGCGCTCTTCGCCGTGGTGGCCGCGATCGTCTTCATCGCCGACCGGATAAGCAAGCGGCTCGTCGTGGCCAACGTGCAGCCGGGAACGGAGCGGGCTGCGCTTCCCCACGTCTGGATCACCAACACGCAGAATCCGGGAGCCGCCTTCGGCGTCGCCCAGGAAGCGACCGCGGTCTTCCTCGTCGCCTCGATCGTGGTGGCAGTCGGCCTGGTCTTCTATGTGGTACGGAACCCCATCGGCACCGGGGCCGGAGTTCTCCTGGGGCTGATCCTGGGCGGCACGGCGGGCAACGGCTACGACCGGCTCCTGCACGGCACCGTCACCGACTTTATAGCGCTGCATTTCTGGCCCGTCTTCAACGTGGCCGACTCGGCGATAACGGTCGGCGTCGTGCTCCTGCTGCTCGGGTACGTGCTACGCCAGCGAAGCGAGTCATCCGGGTAGCAGGTATGGCCGGGCGGCTGGACAGCGTGCTCGCCGCGCTGGACCCGGCGCTCAGCCGCTCCGCCGCCGGCCGGCTGGCCCGCGCCGGGTTGGTGACCGTGAACGGCCGCCCGGAGCGGCCCTCCGCGCGCATAGGGGAGGGCGACCTGCTCGAGTACGAGCCGCCCGAGCGGCTGGACCTGGCCCCGGAGGCCGAGGCGATTCCGCTCGATGTTCTGTACGAGGACCAGGACCTGGTCGTCATCGACAAGGCGGCCGGGATGGTGGTGCACCCTGCGCCCGGCAACTGGACGGGGACGCTGGTGCACGCTCTGCTGGGGCGAGGCGGCAACTGGTCAGCCAGCGGCGGCGCGGCCCGGCCCGGCATCGTGCACCGCCTGGACAAGGGCACCTCAGGGCTGATGCTGGCCGCCCGCAACGACCAGGCGCACAGGGCGCTGGCGGCGCAGCTGGCGGCGCGGACGTTGAGCCGCAGCTATCTGGCCATCGTGGAAGGTGAGATAAGGACGCCGGCGGGCATCCTGGAGGGGCCGATCGGCCGCGACCCCGGCAACCGCCTCCGCATGGCGGTCGTCCAGGGGGGCCGCCCGGCCCGCACTCGGTACATGGTGGTCGAGCGACGGGCGGGTCATACACTGGTCCGGTGCGATCTGGAGAGCGGCCGCACCCATCAGGTCCGGGTGCACCTGGCCAGCCTCGGGCATCCAGTCGCCGGCGATGAGCTCTACGGACGCCGCGCCGCCCGCTCGCGGCCTGGCAAAGGGTCCGGCCGGGCTCGTGCCGGGGCGCCGGACCGGCCGCTGCTCCATGCCTGGCGGCTCCGCTTTCGCCACCCGAGGACAGGGGCCGAGATGAGCTTCGAAGCCGAGCCGCCGGCAGACTTTCAGCGATTCTGGAAGTCGCTGGACGGCGGCGAGCCCGGCAGGTCGTCCTCACCGTGAGCCGCGGAGATGAGGCCGGCACGAGCCCCGGTCTGGTCGTGGTCATCTCCGGACCGGGCGGGGTCGGAAAGGACACCCTCATAGAGCAGCTGCTGGCCCGCGATCCCCGCCTTCGCTACTCCGTCTCGTACACGACCCGTCCCCGCCGGGACTACGAGGTGGACGGCGAGCACTACAGCTTCGTGGACAGGGCAGCCTTCCGGCGGCTGCTGGCCGAGGGCGAGCTTCTCGAGCACGCGACCATCAACGGTCACCTCTATGGCACCTCGGGGCGACGGCTGGACGAGGCGCGCGCCGACGGCCATGACGTGATCGTCAAGATCGACGTCCACGGTGCCGAGCAGATGCGGCGAAAGCGCCCCGAGGCCGTCTACATTTTCATCAAACCGCCCTCGATGGATGAGCTGCTGCGAAGGCGCATCGAGCGTGCAACCGAGACGCCGAGGGAGATCGCTGCCCGTCAGCGGCTGGCGGAGGTGGAGATGGGCTTCGCCGACCGCTACGACCACGTCGTCGTCAACGACGACGCCGAGCGGGCGGTGGCCGAGATCCGGCGGATCGTGGAGTCACAGAGGAGTACCGGGCGTGAGCCCGCTGGAACCCGCTGAGGTGCCGGCCGCACTGCGCGGCCGCCGGATCGCGATCCTGGTCGGCGGCGGCGTGGCCGCTTACAAGGTGGCCGACCTGGTCTCCCGGCTGGTCCAGGCGGAGTGCCAGGTGCGGGTCGCGATGACCGCCTCGGCCGCGCGCTTCGTGGGCCCCCCGACCTTTCAGGGCGTCTCCGGCCGGCCGGTCGAGCTCGACCTCTGGAGCGGTGGCGGCCACCCTGAGCCTCACGTGGAGCTCGGCGACTGGGCGCAGCTGATCCTGGTGGCCCCGGCTACCGCCAATCTCCTGGCCAGGGTCGCTCACGGTCACGCGGACGACCTGGTGACGGCCACCGTGCTCGCCGCCCGCTGCCGGGTCGTCGTGGCACCTGCTATGAACGACGCCATGTGGGCGAAGCCCAGCGTGAGGGCCAATGTCGCCTCGCTGCTGGCCGATGGCGTCCTGGTCGTCCAGCCCGAAGCCGGGCACCTGGCCAGCGGCCACGTGGGCGCGGGCCGTCTGGCCGGGAGCGCCGCGATCCTGGAGACCATGGCCCAGGCGTTGCAGGCTCGCCACGACCTGGCCGGCCGGCGGGCGGTGGTCAGCGCGGGGGGCACCAGGGAACCGATCGACCCCGTGCGCTTCCTGAGCAACTACTCGAGCGGGAAGATGGGCTTCGCCGTGGCGGCGGCGGCCGCCGAGCGGGGTGCCGAGGTGGCGCTGGTCACCACCACCCACCACCCTTCGCACCCGGGGGTCCGGCAGGTGCCGGTGGAGACGGCCGCCGAAATGCTGGCAGCCCTGCGCGCGGAGCTGCCTGGCGCGGATCTTCTGGTCATGGCGGCTGCGGTGGCTGACTTCCGGCCGGCCGAGCAGGCGACCGAGAAGATCCGGCGCGAAGACCGCACGGAGCTGGTCCTCCGCCTGGAGAAGAACCTGGACCTGCTGGCCGAGGTGGCCCGCGAGCCGGGTGCGGAAGGGGTTTTTCGTCTGGGCTTCGCCGCGGAAAGCACTGAACTGGAAAGCAAGGCCGCCGAGAAGATCCAGCGCAAGGGACTGGACGCCATCCTGGCCAACGACGTCAGCCGCCGGGACATCGCCTTCGGCTCTGAGCACAACGCGGGCCTCCTCCTGTTCCGGGATGGCACGCGGGTCGAGATCGAGAGGATGACCAAGCGCGAGATGGCCGACCGCATCTTGGATGCGGTGGCGCCGCGGCTGACATGAGAGGGCTGGCAGCGGCGCTCTGCGCTGTGGTGCTGGCGGCCCTGGCGGGCTGCGGCGCCCCCTCAACCCGGAGCCAGGCCGACCAGGACAAGGACGGCAAGGCCATCGCGGCCGCGATCCGGGCCGCCGACTCGACCGGAATCGCCTTCACGATGGACGAATCGCTTGCCCTCACCGGCGGGGCGGTGCCCAGCGGCCAGGCGCTGACTGTCCACGCCACGAGCCAGGACGGGGTGCTCAAGGACGGCTTCGCCCGGCTCAGTTACCACGTGACGTCGGGACGGACCGGGCTCTACTACGACATGGTCCTGACGGACACGCAGCTCTACGTGAAGCGGCGGGGCACTTCCGACTGGCGCATGACGCCCCTCAGCGCGACCACTTCCTTCTTCCCGGCCCTCCGGCTCGACCTGGTCAGGGAGACGGTGCTTCTGGCGAGCTCGATTTCCGCCTCTTCCCTGACCCACGTCAGCGCGGGGTTCGCGCACAAGTACGTGGTCAAGCCCGCCCCGGACCAGCTGGAGCAGCTCCAGGCGATCGTGGTCGAAGGCAGCAGCGAGACGGCCTTCCTGAAGGGCGCGAGCGCGGAGCTCGACGTCTACACAAGCATCCCCGGCGACAACCTGGCTCGGGTCGAGGCGCACCTCACCGGCATGGACCCGGCCGCCGGGACAAAGCAGAAGGTCGACAACTCCATGGATGTTCGCTCGGCGCGAGTGGGCACCATCAAGCCGCCCGACTCGGCGGCGCCGGTTGCGCCGGAACAGATCTTCAACTAGCACAGAGGTTGCTCTACGCAGAGGTCGCCGTGGAGGCGGCCCGTTCGCTGGACCACGAGACCTACACCTACGCGGTTCCGGACGGGCTGGAGCTGGTCCCCGGCCAACGGGTCTGGGTGCCCTTCGGGCGCCGGAGCTCCTATGGCTACGTGGTTTCGCTTCAGGCCGAAGAGCCCGACATCGAGGTCCGCGAGGTGGAGAGGGCCGACCCCGCGCCCCTGCTCCTTCCTCATCAGATCGAGCTGGCCCGGGCGGTCGCGGAGCATTACTGGGCGCCTTTGATCGAGTGTCTCAGGGCGATGCTGCCACCCCGAGTCCGAGGGGCTCGCTCGAGCGGCGCGGGACCCTCCAGCAGGCAGACCAGGCACAGCCAGCTGCTGGGCTACGCGACACCTTCTCGGCCACCGCAGGCCGGCCCTGCGCTCACGCCCGATCAAACGCGGGCCCTGGAGTTGATCCAGGCTCGGCGAGCGGTTCTGCTCCATGGAGTTCCCGCCAGCGGCAAGACCGAGGTCTACATGGCAGCAGCCGCGGCCGCGCTGGAGGCGGGCCTCCGAGCCTTGATCCTGGTGCCGGAGATATCGCTGACGCCGCAGCTCGTGGAACGCTTCTCGAGGCGCCTGGGCGTTCCTCTGGCGATCCTGCACAGCCAGCTGACCGAGCTGGAGCGCGCTCAGCAGTGGTGGCGCGTTCGGCGCGGAGAGGTGGACCTGGTGATCGGCAGCCGCTCGGCGGTCTTCGCCCCGGTTCCGCGACTGGGCCTGGTCTGCGTCGACGAGGAGGGGTCAAGCGCTTACAAGCAGGACCGGACGCCGCGCTATGAGGCAGGCTGGGTGGCGCGGCGGCTGGCGGAGGCGACGGGAGCAAAGCTGGTGCTCGGTTCCGCCACGCCAAGCGTCTCCACCTACAGCGAGGCCAGGTCCGGCCGGCTTGCCCTGGCTGAGCTGCCTCGGCGGATCAGCGGCCAGCGGGCCGAGATCGAGCTCGTCGACATGCGCGAGGAGCTGCACCGCGGCAACCGCCTGCCCCTGAGCCGGCCTCTGCTGGAGACGGTGAACCGCGCGCTGGAGAACGAGGAGCAGGCCATCCTTTTCCTCAACCGGAGAGGGGCGGCCACCTTCGTGCTCTGCCGCGACTGCGGCCGCTCGGTGCAATGCCCGCAGTGCTCGGTCTCGATGGTCCAGCACCTGGAGCTGGACGGGCTCTCCTGCCACTACTGCGGCTACGCCCGGCCGATGCCCGCGTACTGCCCGTACTGCGGTTCGAGGCAGATCCGGGGGCTGGGGCTGGGGACCCAGCGTCTCGAGGCCACCGTCAAGCGACTCTGGCCGGCGGCCCGCGTCCTCAGGCTGGATCGAGACGCGGCGCGCGGTCCGGACTCCTATTTCGACATCCTGGAGACCTTCGCCTCCGGAAGGGCGGACATCCTGGTCGGCACCCAGCTGGTGGCCCGAGGACTGGACCTGGAGGCGGTGACAGCGGTGGGGGTGGTTGACGCCGACCTCCCGCTCCACTTTCCTGACTACCGTTCCGCCGAGGTGACCTTCGATCTCGTCAGCCAGGCGGCGGGACGCGCGGGTAGGAGCCGGCGGCCGGCCCACGTCGTCGTGCAGACCTCCAACCCGGACCACTACAGCCTCCGGCGGGCTCAGGCCGGCGACTACCTCGGCTTCTACCTGGACGAGCTCCCTTCCCGCCAGGCGTTCGAGTTCCCGCCCTATGCCGAACTGGCTGTCCTGACGTACTCCAACGAGGACCCGGAGCTGGCCGCGGCGACCGCCCGCGAGGCGGCCGAGACGCTGGCCGCCTCTCTGCTCCGCCAGCGGATCGAGGGGGTGAAGCTCCTCGGACCCTCGCCTGCCTTCATCCACCGGCTTCGGGGGGACTACCGCTGGCAGGTGACCCTGAAGGGCGAGCGCCTGGAGCGGGTGCGCGGGCTTGCGCCCCGAGGCCGCGGCTGGTCCTACGACGTGGACCCGGTGGCCTGAAGCTCCTCGCGGACGATGGCGGCGCCGGCGGCCAGCGCCTGCAGCTTGCGAGAGGCCAGCCAGCGCGGAGTCTCCCAGAAGCCGCAGTCGGGGACCGCCCAGAGCCGCTCCGGCGGCACCCCGGCCGCCAGGAAGGCGCGCAGCCGCTCCGCCACTTCCTCTGGTCCCTCGCGGTAGAAGCTCTTCACGTCCACCACGCCGGCGCCGAGGGCCTGGGGCAGCCCGCGCCGGGCCCACTCCTCGACCTCAGCCAGCTCGCGGTTGGCGAACTCCAGGAAGACCACGTCGCAGCGGGCGTCGCGAAGGTGGCGGAGGATCGGCGCGTAGCGTCGCGCCGACTGGGGGCGGCCACGCAGGTTCCCAAAGCAGACGTGGAGGCCCACGGTCACCCCCTCCGCCCCCGCCACGCCCTCCACGCAACGGTTGAAGACCCGCACGCCCTGGGCTGGATCCGCCCAGTAGGTGGCGTAGGAGGGCTCGTCGACCTGCATGAAGCGGCAGCCGGCCTGGACCAGGGCCCGAAGCTCGGCGTTCACCACTCCGGCCAGGTCTTCAATGAGCTCATCGCGGCTCGAGTAGGGACCACCTGGCCGGATCGCGTTGGTCAGCGTGAGCGGGCCGGGGACGGCGACCTTGACAAGACGCGTGCTCAGCCGGGAGGCGAGCTCGTACTCAGCCACCGAGCCAAGTCCGCCGGGTGCCTCGAGGCGTGCCTCGGTCGCGTAGACCGGGGTCGAGTCGTAGTGGTAGGCGCCCAGCCGCCGGTGCGGCGGCGTCTCCCGCAAACCTCGGAGCCGCCCGTAGAAGCCCATGATGAAATCGGCGCGCCTGACCTCACCGTCGCTTACCACGTCCAGGCCGGCGCGCTCCTGGTCGGAGATCGCGACGCTGGCGGCGTCTTCGACCGCCTCCCGGAGGTCGGTCTCACCCAGCTCTCCTCGAGCGGCGTGCTCCATGGTCAGCTGGTACCAGCCGGGGAGCGCGTAGCTGCCGATTGGCACGGCTGGGATCAGGGGCAGTGAAGGGGGGAGCGGCACCGCCGCATTCTCCTAGAATCCGCCCAGATGAGCGATTCGCGGCAGGCGTGGCTCGAGATGCTCGACCGTCATCTCTGTCACCTCGATGCGCCTGGCGACGATCGCTGGTGGTGTCCCGAGTACGACCGGATCGAACCCGAGCGCCTGCACGCCCTCCACTCCGAGAAGCTGCCGCTGGCGGTCCGCTACCTCTACGACAACTCCCCGCTGTACCGGCGCAAGTTTCAGGAGGCGGGTCTGGACCCGGCCTCGATCCGCTCTGTGGACGACCTCACGCGGCTACCGATCGTAACCAAGGAGGACATGTCCAGACACGGCGGCTACCTGGCCGTGGACGAGGCCTACTGGGACCGCCACGGCTGGATGCTCTTCCAGACCTCCGGGACCACGGCCGCGCCCCGGGTCTTCCGCTACACGAATGTCGACCGCCGGTTCTGGACCTGGACCGACGCTCGGGCGCTGTGGGCCATGGGCATCCGCCCGGGGGACCGTGCGCTCCTCTGCTTCGGCTACGGGCCCCACGTGGCCATGTGGGGGATGCTGCAAGGTGGGCGACGAGTTCCAGATCGTGCTGGAGCGCCCCAGCGAAGGAGCGGAGGTGCTGCGCCTGCTGGTCGAGCCGCGAGGGGATGCCTCGGCCGGCGGGCTGGCGGATCGGATCGCCGTCGAGTTCCGCGTCCGCTTCGATCTTCGCGCCGACATAGAGGTGGTGCCTCCCGGCTCCCTGCCCAAGACCGAGTTCAAAGCCAAACGAGTCCGCGACCTTCGAGAGTAAAGATTCGCTCCCCCAAGGGGAGGGAAGGCAATCTCAGCTGGCTCGGAGTTGGGGGAGGGCGGTGCGGAGTTCGTCCAGGTGGCTGTCCTCGTGCTCGAGCATGTAGGGGATGGAGGTCCGGATCGAGCGCGCAGGCCATTCCGGCCAGCGGAGGGGACGGTCCAGGTCCTCCTCCGACATCGAGTGGAAGGTCTGCCGGAGGGTGTCACGCGCCTCCATCAGCTCCCTTCGGATGCGGCCCAGGTCCCAGGCGGGCGCCGGGTCCGCCTCGGCCCGGCTGATCTCGTCGCGGTCCTCCTGGCTCAGATGAACGACTTCGCCGGCCAGCGCCCGGCTGATGACGAAGTTCATCCCGTGCTCGCGATCGATGAGATGGCAGAGCAACTGGCGAACGCTCCTGCCGTCGCCGCGGACGGACGTCTCCAGGTCCTCCTCCGTCATGGAGGTGATGACCCTCATGGTCTCTTCGCGTTGCCCCTCGAGGGGCCGCAATAAGTCGGCGGGAGCCATTGTGCTCGTCAAAGAGATTAGCCCAAGTAGGGGCTCGGTAGAATCCATTCACCGTGGCAGTTCGCGAGATCCTTGAATTCGAGCATCCGGTGCTCCGTGAGAAGGCCAGGAAGGTGCCCAAGGTCGACTCCTCGATCGTTCGCCTCCTGGACGACCTCGCGGAGACCATGTACGCCGCGCCGGGCGCCGGCCTGGCGGCCAACCAGATCGGGGTCGCCCTTCGGGTCTGCGTGGTGAAGGGTGACGAGAACCAGCACTGGGGCCTGGTCAATCCGGTCCTGGTGAAGGGTGAGGGCTCCCAGGTGGGCTACGAGGGCTGTTTGAGCTTCCCGGGCTGGGTCGGAGAGGTCGAGCGCTACGAGACGGTGGTGGTGAAAGGCCTCAACCGGAGAGGGAAGGAGATCCGGGTCAAGTCCTCGGGCTTCACGGCGCGCGCCTTTCAGCATGAGATCGATCACCTCGACGGCATCCTCTTCACCGATCGCCTTACCGATCTGTCGACTCTCCGGCGCGCGGAGGAGTTCGAGGCCGAGACCGAGTCCGAGGTCCATCGGGAGGCGATAGAGGCCTGAAACTGGCCTTCATCGGCACGGCGGCATTTGCCGTGCCCTCGCTGCGAGCTCTCCACGCGGCCGGTCACCGGCTGGAACTGGTCGTCACCCAGCCCGACCGGCCGGGAAACAGGCTGCGGATGACCCCACCGCCCGTGAAGACGGCCGCCCAGGAGCTCGGGTTGGCGGTCTTCCAGCCGGAGCGCATCCGCTTCCCCGAAGCCGTGGAGCGGCTGGCCGCAGCCGATCCCGACCTGGTGGTGGTTGTCGCCTACGGGCAGATCATCCCCAGGGCGGTCCTGGAGCGGCCCACTCGAGGCGTCGTCAACGTCCACGCCTCGCTATTGCCGCGCTGGCGTGGAGCAGCCCCGATTGCACACGCCATCCTGGCCGGGGACCCGGTGACTGGCGTCACCATCATGCAGATGGACGAGCAGCTCGACCACGGCCCCATCCTCGCCATGAGCGAGACTGCGATAGGGGAGCGGGAGGACGCCAAGCAGCTGGGCGCTCGTCTGGCCGGCCTGGGCGCCGGCCTGCTGGTGGACACGCTTGGCCGGCTGGACCTCATCGAACCGCGCGAGCAGGACCACTCGGCGGCCACGCTGGCGCCCAAGCTTTCCCGTGAGGACGGTGAGCTCAGCTGGGACCTCGATGCGGCTGACATCGACCGTCGGGTGAGGGCCTTTCAACCCTGGCCCGGCGTGAGGCTGCCCTTCCAGGGAGACCGGGTGAAGGTGCTGAGAGGCCATCCCGGCCAGGGCTCGGGAGCAGCTGGAGAGGTGCTTGGCGGCGATGCAGGCGGCGTGGAGGTCGCCGCCGGCTCGGGGTCCTACGTCCTGGAGGAGGTGCAGCCGCCGGGGAAGCGTCCGCTCCCGGCGAGGATACTGGTGGCCGGCGATGCCTGACAGGGAGCAGCGGGATCGGAACGTGGCCGTGAATCGGCGCGCCTACCACGACTACTTCATCGACGAGAAGTACGAAGCCGGGCTCTCACTGCTGGGGACCGAGGTCAAGTCGTTGCGCGCCGGACGAGCCAACCTCGGGGACGGGTACGTGCGCATCCAGGGGGGAGAGGCCTGGCTGGAGAACGTCCACATAAGTCCGTACATGCAGGGCGGCTACGCGAACCACGAACCGTTGAGGCCCCGAAAGCTCCTCTTACACTCGGACGAGCTGGCGTCCCTGGTGGGGAAGATCAAGCAGCGTGGGTACACCCTGATCCCGCTTCGGCTGTATTTCACGCGCAACCGGGCCAAGGTGGAGCTCGGACTGGCCCGCGGCAAGCGCCAGTACGACAAGCGCCAGGCCCTGGCCGCCGCCGACGCCCGCCGCGAAATGGAACGCGCCACCCGTCGCTAGGTTGTCCTCCCCCCGCCCGGGGCCGCCCGGGGGGATGGGTCGGGTGGGGGGCCGATCGGGGACGACTGACTCTAGGCCGCCAGGTTGATGCCGATGGCGTGGAGGCGCTTGTTCAGCGAGGTCATGGCGAACTGGAGCAGCTCTTCATGGCTGCGCCCGAACTCTGTGAAGTAGCGCGGGTCTGGCGGTTCCAGCGTGCCGGAGATCAGAGGCAAGCATTCGATCAGTGTTCGCTGGATCAGGGGCGCAAAGCGTTCCGGGTCCTGGCGAACCGCTTCTTGCAGCACCTTGATTCCGAAGTTGACGTGTCGGGACTCGTCCCGAGCCACGGCCGTGAAGCCCTGGTAGAAGCCGAAGTGGGTGAAGCCCAGCTCCCGCATGCTCTCCAGTTCGAAGCGCTGACCGGTCAGGGCGAGCGTGGCCTCGACCACGATGTGGTAGATGGTGATTCCTTCGATGAAGGCGTCCAGATCTCGCGGATCGGACGCCATCCGCTGCGCGATGCCCGGCAGCCTTTCGTAGAACAGCGTGTTGTAGCCCTCGTTGACGTCAGGCCGGACCTGTTCCAGCAGCGAGCGCATATCGGGCGCTTCAGTCTGCACCACCTCCCGCCACCACCGGTCGAAGAAGACTGTGTGTCGCGCCTCGTCGACCATCTGGGTGGAGAGAAAGACCTCGATCTCCGGCGTCGGAGCCGCCCAGACGAAGGGGGCGAGCGTCGCGGTGACCCGCTCCTCGCCGGTGAAGAAGAGGCGTCTGCCCCAAAGGGTTGCGTCCTTGTCCAGCTGACTCGCGCTCAGCCAGTTCTCGCGATCGGGTCCGAAGTCGAGGTCGGACACTGCCCACTGCTGGCTCTCCCAGCGGCGGTAGAGGTCCATGTAGCTGGGCATGTTCTCCAGGCCACGATCGATGAAGAGCAGCACATCGTCGATCCGGATGTCGCCAAGCTCCCTGAGGTCTGCGCGGGCTACCCGCGCCAGGGCTGGTTCCAGCTGCTCACGCCTGCTCTTGAGCTCCATAATCCATGAGGCGCTGCGGCGCTCACTCACGATCTTCGCTGGGGGATTGACGACCGTCAAGCGGGGGTAGACTTAAGTCGAAAGCTCGTCCTCGTGGGGGCGTCCGGTCTCGACGGGGCAGGTGGGCTTCGAGATAGCGAGCCGAAGGCGTGAGCGTTACAGCGCAAAGGCATACAAACGCCAAGCCAAATCATCAGCTCGCCTTCGCTGCGTAAGTAGCAAAGGTATGAGCCCCGGGACCTAGCTCCCGGGCGTCGCTCCCGACGCCGCCGGCACGGCGGGGTAGCGGCGTTAAAACAGCCGGCTGGCTGGGCTGGAGGCGCCACGGCTCCAGCCCGGGACTCTTACCGTGGCTGGTCTGAGGGATCCCGCCAGAAGGAGCCCAAAGGACGAGATCAAAATCCTGGATACGCTCGTAGAGGTCTCGGGGGACGCTGCTTCGGACGCGGGTTCAACTCCCGCCGCCTCCACCAGGACGGGCTTTCCTCCGGCGGCTCGGCGCCTCGAAGCTCGCCGACGCCTCGCCGGGATGGTGGCGAAGGCGGTTCAGAGAACGTCCGCGTTACCGACTTGCGCGTGCCCCGCGTTCCATGGGGCAGGAGTGCTGTTCACTCGATGACCGGTCGCATGCTCGGGTTGGCCGCAGTCCTGCTCGCCGTGGCCGCCTGCCAGGGAGCAACCCCCGAGCAGGCGATCCGCTCCCAGGACGGCTCTTCGCCGACGCCTCGGCCACAGGTCTCCTCGTCAGCCAGCTCCGCTGCGTTGTCGCTTGGCGACCCCTCCCCTGGAGCCGGAGGGGAGGCCGGTCCTGTGCCGCGCTGCCGCACTTCTCAGCTCGCCATCGCTTTCGCCGGAGGGCAAGGCGCGGCCGGCACGATCTTCCTGACCTTCCGGCTGACCAATCGAGGGCCCGCCGCCTGCACACTTCACGGCTTCGTCGGGATGCAGATGCTCGACGCCGGGGGCCAGCCCTTGCCCACTCGGCTGGTGCCCAACGGCGGTGTCTTCTCCAACCAGCCGCCCGCCTCTACGTTTTCGCTTGGTCCAGCGGCGGCCGGCGCCAACGTTTCCTCGACGTTTCAGGTGGCGTATTCGGATGTGCGGAGGGCGGCGGACGTTGCCTGCCCTCCGGCCTTCGAGCTCCTCGTGACACCACCGGAGGAGCTGGAGCATCTCAGCCTCGCGCCGCGGGGCTGGGCTCTGGCTCCCTGCAACCGCGGAGAGCTCGACGTGACGCCGCTGCGAGCCCCGGGCGTGGCGCCCGGGTAGCGCCTGGCGCGAGTTCGCGCAGGGGATCGCCGATCGAAATATCGCCCCGTCCGAAACCTGTCCTGCTCCCCGCGATACTCTAGGTGGCCCATGAGCGAACGTCGGCGGGCCGGCGCGACGGTCATCCCGAAGGGCCGCCCTCCGGCCGACAAGGCCCTACTGCAGCCGCAGTCCATCGTCGCCGTAGATCACCAGACCGATTCCTGGAGAGTTCTGCGCTTCGTCTCCGAGTTCGTCGAAGGCTTCGACGTGCTCTCTGAGATCGGGACGGCGGTCACCTGCTTCGGCTCGGCGCGGATACCCCGTGACCACCCCATGTATCAGCTTGGCATCGAGGTGGGCGCGGCTCTGGCCTCACGAGGCGTCGCGGTGATCACGGGAGGCGGCCCCGGCATGATGGAGGCGATCAACCGCGGCTGCCTGGAGGCCGGCGGGCTGTCGGTGGGATGCAACATCGAGCTGCCGAATGAGCAGGCCCTCAACGACTTCGTCGAAGTAGGCATCGAGTTCCGGCATTTCTTCGTCCGCAAGATGATGTTCGTCAAATATGCCCGGGGCTTCGTCATCTTCCCAGGCGGCTTTGGCACCCTTGACGAACTGTTCGAGGCGGTGACGCTAGCTCAGACCGGGAAGATCGACCACTTTCCCATCGTTCTCTTCGGCAGCCAGTACTGGAGCGGCCTTCTCACCTGGCTCAAGCAGAACGCCCTTGCCAACGGCATGGTCTCGCGTGAGGACATGACGCTGATCCAGGTGACCGATGACCCCGAAGAAGCCGCTGAGCTCGCCACGAGCGCGCGCCCGGAGGTCGAGACAGCGCCCTTCAAGGCGGACGCGCAATAGACGCGGACCCGGCGCCGTTCACGGCCCAGTTCCTCACCGACGGCGGCCAGACCGCGCCCCAGATCGCGGCCGGACTCACTGCCTTCCTCGACGCCGCCACCTCGAAGCTGGACATCGCGATCTACGACCTGAAGGTGGAGCGTGAGGCCGCGGCGCGTCTGCGCCAGAGCCTCAATGCGGCCACCCGGCGGGGCGTGAACGTTCGCATGATCTACAACCAGGATCACTCGCGCGAGCGCCCCCTGCCGCCCCCCGGCTTCGTTGACCACGACTTTCTGCGCTCACTCACCGTGTCGAGCCGGCCGATCCCGGGCGTGCCCGACCTCATGCACCACAAGTACGTGGTGCGTGATGAATCTTCGATCTGGACCGGATCGACCAACTGGACGACCGACAGCTGGACCCGCGAGGAGAACGTGATCGTCTGCCTCCACGATCAGCGTGTCGCAGCAGCCTTTGCGGCGAATTTCCAGGAGCTCTGGGAGGATCCGTCGGTCCGGCGTTCGGGGAGCCAGACGCCGTCCTGGTACGAGATCCGGCCGGGCTTCAACGTGCGGACCTTCTTCACGCCCGGCCGCGCCGAGAAGCTCGTGCACGAGATCGCGCAGCGAATCGCCACGGCGACCAGGCGAGTGCGAATCTGCTCCCCGGTCCTCACTTCGGGGCCGATCCTGGCCAGCCTCAGTGAGGTGCTCGCGCGGCCCGGACTGCACATCGCCGGCTGCTACGACGAGACGCAGATGGCGGAGGTATGCCGGCAGTGGAGGTCACAGCCGCAGTCCGCGTGGAAGCTGGCCGCCTGGGAGACCGTGCGCTCGGGAGTGGCCTGGGGCGCGAAGCGCTCGACGCCTTACGAGCCCGGATCTGTACACGATTTCATGCACGCCAAGTGCCTGGTCGCGGACGACACAGTCTTCACCGGCAGCTACAACCTCTCGCACAGCGGTGAAGAGAACGCTGAAAACGTATTGGAGATCCAGAGCCCGGCCACGGCCGACCTCTTCGCCGCCTTCGTGGAGGAAGTCGCGGCCTGCTACCCGTCCCGGCCCAAGCCGAGCTCGACGTTAGACTCGAAGGCGATCTGATCCCGCTTCGCTATCTGTACGCGCTCGCTGCGTCTGTGGCCGTCCTGGCGGCGCTGCTCATCCTGGTGCGGCCCGCGTCTCCGCCGGTGCCCGGCACGGCGCTCCTGGTCCTCTCCTCCTCTGGCGGCGACGTTTTGCGGCCGACCGACGTCCAGATCGGATCTCGCCGGCTGACACTCAGTGGCCAGGTTCCCAAGGCTCCCGAGGTGCGCACCGCGGCCAGGCTGTCACTCGACGCCGGCTCCTACCCGGTCCAGATCGGTGGTCTCTCACTACCCGCAAAGCTGGTCGTCCGGGCCGACCAGGTGCAGCCGGTGCTCCTGGCCGTGACGGATGGCGGAGTGGGCGCGGGCGGGGTTTACGCGGGCAACGAGAACCTGAACCTCGGCCTCAGTGAGGTCGGCGGCCAGCTCACCAGGCTCGCCGGATTCCAGCTGAGCGACCACGCGGGCGCTCCGCTGACGGCAGGGTCGCTGCTCGGGCGGGACACCGTCATCGCAGCGTTCCACACGACCTGCCGGGAGACCTGCCCGCTCTACACCGGCCTTCTCTTCCAGCTCCGCAAGAGCGCGCCGGAGGTCCACCTGGTCGAGGTCACCACCGACCCGGCCACGGATACGCCGGCCGTGCTGGCCCAGTACCGCTCCCGGGTAGGTGCGGACTGGACCTTCGCGACCGGCACGGCGGATCAGATCGCGGAGTTCTGGTCGCCCTTCGGCGTGAGCGTTGCAACCGGCGACTCGCACACCTCCGCGCTGGCCCTCGTCGACAGCCACGGGTACATCCGGGCGGGCTTCACCGGAGTCCCCGACGTGGGGGGGAGCCTGCCTTCCGGACTGGAAGGTCAGCTGAGCCCGGCCGGCCGCCAGCTCCTCGCCGGCCACGGCGAGGGTTGGGGCGCGCCGTCGGTGCTGGAGAGCCTGCGGACCATCAGCCTGGCGACGGCCGGACAGACCAGCGGAGGGCAGGCGCCGCCCTTCAGCCTCCGCACGCTGGACGGCAGGACGGTCTCGCTGGAGGACTTCCGGGGGCGGCCGGTGATCATCAACTTCTGGTATGCAGGCTGTCCGCCCTGTCAGCAGGAGATGCCGCTCCTTCAGCGGGCGGCCGACCAGCATCCCGGCGTGTCGGTCCTGCTGCTCAACTATCGCGACTCTGCGGGCACGGCAAGTAGCTTTGCTGCGGCCCGAGGCGTGCGGGCAACCGTGCTGCTGGACCAGGACGGGCGCGCCTCGGCCGCCTACCGGGTGGCAGGATTCCCAACCACCGTGTTCGTGCGGCCTGACGGCAGCGAGCAGGGGCGCCATCCTGGACCGCTGACCGAGAACGTGCTGGCCGCCAACATCTCGAATCTGGGCGCTCGTTAGACTTCATCACAGGTGAGCCAGGCAGCCCTTCAGCAGACTGCCCCGCGCGGTGCTGCTCGGGTCCTGCGAGACTACGCGAGCCTTCTCAAGCCGCGCATAGTCGTGCTCCTGGTCGCCACCGCTGTCGGAGCGATGCTGCCGGCGGCGCGTGGCTTTCCTCATCCCCTCGCGGTGGTGGCTGTCATCTTGGGCGGGACCTTCGCCGCGGGAGGGGCACACGCCATCAACTGCTGGTTCGATCGCGACATAGATGCGGCGATGACTCGCACTCGGCGCCGGCCCGTCCCGGCCGGTCGCATCCCGCCCTGGCACGCTCTGGCGCTGGGCGTGCTGCTCAACCTGCTGGCCTTCGCCGTCCTCGCCCTCCTGGCCAACCTTCTGGCGGCGGTGCTGGCCCTCACAGGCACCTTGATCTACATCTTCGTGTACACGGTTTGGCTCAAGCGTTCGACCACGCAGAACATCGTGATCGGGGGCGCCGCCGGAGCCATCCCGCCGCTTGTCGGCTGGGCGGCCGTCACGGGCAGGCTCGATCTGACAGCGCTGGCTCTGTTTGCGGTCATCTTCTTCTGGACGCCGCCACACTTCTGGGCGCTGGCGCAGTTGATTCGCCGAGACTATGAGCAGGCCCACGTGCCCATGCTTCCAGCCGTAGCCGGCGGGGAGGGGTCCGCCAAGCGTCAGAGTCTCGTATACGCGCTGCTCACCATCGGCGCGAGCCTGGTGCCCTTTTTCACTCATGCGGAAGGGACCGTCTACCTGGCCGGCGCCGCCGTCCTGGGAGTCGGCCTGGTGGCGATCTGCGTGCTCGACCTGGCCTCCGGGGGATGGACGGCCCGGCTCTTCAAGTACTCCATGGTCTATCTGGCGGCGCTCTTCGTGCTGCTCGGGATCGGTACCTTCAGCGCCTGATCCCAGTGGCATTGGACAGCTCACGCCTCGTTCAGGGCGGCCTTTGCCATACGTGCCGGTGACGCATATCTGATGGCCGCTGCGCGGCCACTGGTGGACGGGCGCTGGCTCCTAGAGCATCTCGGCGAACCGGATCTGAGGGTTATCGATCTCCGCTGGTATCTGGACGGACGCTCGGGCCGCGCTGCCTACGAGGCGGGTCACATTCCCGGCGCCGCCTTCGTCGATCTGGACAGTGAGATCACGGGGCGAACACGGGGCCAGGGAAGGCATCCGCTGCCGGCACGCGAGGATTTCGAGCTGGCGATAAGGCGGGCCGGCGTGGGCCGCAAGTCGTACGTCATCGTTTATGACGACCAGGGCGGATTCTCGGCCGGGCGACTCTGGTGGTTGCTGCGCTACTTCGGGCACGCCGACGTCGCCGTGCTGGACGGTGGCCTCGCAGCGTGGCCGGGCGAGCTCTCGACGGGCGCGGGTCACGTCGCGCCTGGCGACTTCGTCGCATCGCCGGCGCGCGAGTCGGCCAAGCTTGACTTCGAGGAGCTGCGGCGGTCAGCCGCCGGACTCGTCCTGCTGGACGCCCGCTCCGGCGAACGATTCCGCGGCGAGGTGGAGCCCATAGACCCCAAAGCGGGCCACATCCCCGGTGCTCGCAGCGTCCCCTGGCAGTCAAATCTGGATGGCCAGAAGCGGTTCCTACCTCGCGACGAGCTCAGGCGCCAGTTCCAGCAGCTCGGAGTGCGCTCCGGTGACCAGGTCGTCGCCTACTGCGGCTCAGGCGTGAGCGCGTGCCACCACCTGCTCGCTCTGGAGGTGGCAGGCCTCCCGGGAGCCCGCCTCTACCCAGGCTCCTGGAGCGACTGGTCAACCCGAGACGACGCGCCAGTAGCAACGGGCCCCGAAGACAACTAGAGAAGACAACTAGACAAGTTGGGAGAGGGCGGTACCCCCCCGAAACCCTGGCTCGCCGCGCGTTTTGTTTACCCTTTAGCGGTTCATGCTGCTGGAAGGAAAGAAGCTGCTGGTGACGGGGGTCCTGGACCGCAAGAGTATCGCCTTCTCGATCGCGGAGGAGGCACAGAAAGCCGGGGCGGAGATAGTGCTCACCAGCTTCGGCCGGGTGATGAGCATCACCCAGATGATGGCGAAGCGCCTGCCCACGCAGCCCGACGTGCTCGAGCTGGACGCGACCAAGGCGGAGGACGCGGCCGCCGTCTGTGAAGAACTGGGCCGGCGCTGGGGCCGCCTGGATGGCTGGGTTCACTCGATCGCCAACGCGCCGGAGGACGCCCTCGGCGGCAACTTCCTGAACACTCCCTGGGAGAGTGCTGCGACCGCCTACCGGATCAGCGCTTTCTCGCTCAAACAGATCGCGGTCGGGCTGCTGCCGCTCATGAAAGAGCACGGCGGTTCGATCGTGGCGCTGGATTTCGACAACTCGGTACACGCCTGGCCCTCTTACGACTGGATGGGCGTTAGCAAGGCGGCCCTGGTCGCCATAGTCCGCTACCTGGCTCGCGATCTCGGTCGCTTCGGGATTCGAGTCAACGCGGTCTCAGCGGGTCCGGTGAGGACGA
This sequence comes from Candidatus Dormiibacterota bacterium, assembly GCA_955652675.1. GTDB lineage: Bacteria > Chloroflexota > Dormibacteria > Dormibacterales > Dormibacteraceae > Nephthysia. Next base: position 15,525 of record CATPBP010000090.1, on the reverse strand, counting down.
TCGCGGCCAAAGGCGTGCCCGGCTTCGGCCTGGTCGAGGAGAGCTGGGGCAAACGGGCACCGCTCGGCTGGGACACCACCGACCCCAGGCCGGTCGGCCGCTCAGTGTGCGCACTGCTCAGCGACTATCTCCCGGCCACCACGGGCGAGGTGATCCACGTGGACGGTGGTCACCATGCGATCGGAGTGGCGACACCGGACGGCGACCCCAAGCACTCCTAGCGCTGCCCCGAAGGCTGCTGGGGCGGCGCGGCCTGCTGATCATCGGCGATGATGCCGCGCCGATCGGATTGCCCTCATAGCGAGCGCCTACGGGTCTCACACTGGCCGGTCTGAGAGGCACGGCGCACGCCTGACCCAGAACAGAACAACGCGAGACAATGGACCGCGTTGGACATCGGGTTCCTGGTCTATCCGCGCCACACGCCGCTGGATCTCGTGGGTCCGTGGGAAGTTCTGAATCGGCTTCCGAACGCGAAGGTGCACCTGATCTGGACACGTCGGGGTCCTGTGCAGGGGGAAGGCGGGATGGAGATCACGGCAACCACGGCATTCGCCGACGCTCCTCCGCTTCAGCTGCTCCTGGTCCCGGGCGGTCCCGGCCAGCTTTCACTGATGAAGCACACCCTTCTTCTGGACTACATCCGCGCCTGCGCGGAAACCGCCGAATGGATCTGCTCGGTACGCAGCGGCGCCCTGCTGCTGGCTCAGGCCGGAGTGTTGGCCGGGAGGCGGGCGGCGACTCACTGGCTAGCCAAAGAGGCGCTCCAGAGTTTCGGCATCGAAGTCAGCAGCGACCGCTATGTCATCGACGGAAAGTTCGCGACCTCGGCTGGAGTCTCGGCCGGGATGGACCTGGCCCTGGAACTCACCCGCCGCCTAGCCGGTGAGGACGCTGCGCGAGAGATCCAGCTGCAGCTGGACTACGATTCGTCGCCTCCATCGCGGTCGGGGGGGCTGGAACAGGCGCCGAGCGAGATCGTCTCACGACTGCGTGCAGGCGCTCGACGCTATCGGTGACCAACGGGAGGGTTAAGGTTCGACTCTGACCCCTCCCGGACTCCTCTCTCACACCACAACATGTTGCGTTCAGAGATGGCCAAGACCCCGGGATCCTGTTAAACTCCCGAAAAGTCTCCGTATTCGGGAGGGTTCCGCGCTTGCGAGAGTGCCTCGTTATCTACGTTGACGCCGCACTCGACAAGAACGGCCGGGCAGGCTGCGGCCTGGCGGTTTTTGTCAGGGGCCGCGCCGTGTACACCGAGTCCTTCGGCTTCGTTCATGAAGGCGGTTCGGCCCAACTCGAAGCACAGGTCTGCGCCGCGGCGCTCGAGTTGGCCGCAGCCAGGTGGCCGTTCCATCGCGTCGTCGTGCGCACAGATTGCGCTCCGGTGGTACGCAGCCGCTTTCCTGCGAGCGAGACGTTTCGAGACGCAGTCTTCGAGGTGCGAGCTCGGACAAGACGTGGCCATCGGGTCGTCCGTTACGTAAGCCGTAAGGCCAATCCTGCACATGAACTAGCGCGCGAGGGACTGAAAACCTGGGTCAAGCAAGCGATCCGCGTTGCTGCGTGACCTGCGTTATATACTCCGGCTTCAGAACCGTTCAATCCACTGAGACGGGAGCCCGAAATCATGGCAGACGAAGAATCCAGCCCAGCGCCTAGACGTCGCGGCCGTCCACCTGGAAGCGGAACCCGCTCCAGCTCGACTTCTCGTCGCCGGCGAGCCGGTGGGGCAGAGCTCGTGGAAACCCTGAACGAGATGGTGAACCAACTCATTCGGGAGAACAGACAGCTCAAGCGCCAGCTCGACCGGCTCGCCACCGCGGGAACCTCCGCCGCGAGCGGAACTGTGGAGCGTGGTCTTCGAAGTTTGCAGCGCCGAGTTCAGAGAGCCGTGAGCGGCACTACGACCCCGCGGCGGCGCCGGACGACGACCTCGACCACCGCCACAGGTACGCGCCGCCGTTCGACTCGCAGCAGCGCACAGTCGACGAGAACCACGCGCACTCCTCGGTCTCCAAGGCGCCGCACTCCGCCGCAGTCCGAGTAACCACTCTTGAGCCCGTTCGAGGGCGGCGCCGCGCCGCGCCGCCCTCGACTCGAGTTCGACCACGTACAGATCGCGGTCCATGACCTGGATCAGGCCGCGAATCGATTCGCACGGGACTACGGTCTCCTTGCTGTCGCGGGAGGCCGGCACCCAGGCCGCGGAACCGGTAACGCCATCGTGCCCCTGGGAGGCAGTTACCTGGAGCTGATCGCCGTGGTCGACGATGCAGAGGCCGAGCGACATCCGACCTCCCTGCGCGTTCGTCGTGCTCTCGAAACCGGCCGCATGTTCGCCGGCTGGGCGGCGCGCACAGAGGACCTCGAGGCCACGCTCGCCAACCTGAGAGCCAACGGATTCGACCTGCCCGAAGGCAACCTGGTGGAGGGACGCAGGCAGCGTCCGGACGGTACGGAGCTGGCCTGGCGGAGCGCCGAGCTGGTCCCTGGCGGTGAATTCAGTCCACTGCCCTTTTTGATCGAATGGCAGGTTCCGGCCGCGCTTTTTCCGGGCGCCGGTGGTGGGAACCATCCCAGCCGTGCGCGCGGCGTTCTCTCCACGCGGCTCTCCGATCCGGAACCCGACGAGGCTCTAGCGCGCGTCCGTCAACTGCTTGCGGACGACTTTCAGTACGCGGTTCAGCGGGGCCAGCCGGGCGTCGCCGAGATCGTCGTCGACGCGGCGGCCGGCCCGCTGACTTTGCGCTAGAAGCCCTCGACCTCCATCCGTCGGGCGGTGTTGTAGGCGTCCCAGACTCCGTGCGCCCACAGGCCCAGCGCACCCAGCTCCATTGGCACGCCAACTGCGGCGCCGATCACCGTCAAGTCCAGGTCCAGACCAAGGAAGGTGAGGCCGCTTGCCCCGGCCAGGTAGAGCAGCCCCTTCGGATAGTGCCCCAGATAGATGTGTCCCAGACCTGGGACCAGGGCGGCCAGGGCAGCCGCCGCCCACCGGCTCTTGCGCCGCGGCTGTACCACCGCGTACGACGTTGACCCACACCTACGGCAGGTAGCCTCGCCAGCCAGGAGGGCCGTCCCACAGTTCCCGCAGATCACGTTCATAACCATCACTGCGTCTTTTACCAAAGGTGCTAGCCTCCCGACCATGGACCTGCGCAATTCGCCCGAAGAAGAGGCCTTTCGGGCCGAGTTCCGGGCCTGGCTCGACGCCAATCTCCCACCGGACTGGCAACACCGCGGCGTGGGCGGCTACCGGGAGGAGGAGGACGAGGAGATCCAGCGCGAGTGGCAGCGGCGTCTTTACGAAGGCGGTTGGCTGACGCTGGCCTGGCCTCGAGAAAGAGGCGGGAGGGGTGCCACGCCCGTCATGCAGTCCATCTACCAGGAGGAGCTGGCGCTGAGCGGGGCGCCGCCCATCATCGGCCGGCTCGGAGTCTCCCTGCTGGCGCCACTACTGAGCGTGTACGGCAGCGACTGGCAGAAGGAGACCTACCTGGCCAGCATCCTCTCAGGGGAGCTCGTCTTCTGTCAGGGCTTCAGCGAACCCAACGCGGGCAGCGACCTGGCCGCCCTGCAGTCGCGCGCGGAGCGCAGCGACGGCAAGTGGGTGCTGAACGGTCAGAAGACCTGGTCGAGCGGAGCCCACTATGCCGACCGCAGCTTTCTCCTGGCTCGCACAGATCCCAGCCTGCCGCCGCACCACGGGATCGGCATGTTCCTGGTCGACATGAAGCAGCCCGGCATCGAGGTGCGGCCGATCATCCAGATGACCGGTTCTGGCGAGTTCTGCGAGATATTCCTCTCCGGTGCCCTGGTCGAGGACAGGGACGTGGTCGGCTCGGCCAGCGACGGCTGGCGCATGGCCATGGCGACCTTCGGCTTCGAGCGAAACGGCCTCGCCAACGCCACCCGATTCGAGCGAGCGGTGGCGGCGCTGGCCGAACTCACGCGCCAGGAGGGCGCCGGCTCCGACGACACCGTGCGGCAGCGGGTTGCGCAGGCGCGAATCGAGTCCCACATCTTCCGCGTGAACGGCCTTCGCAGCCTCACCCGAGCGCAGCAGGGGATGGTGCCCGGGCCTGAAGCCAGCCTGACCAAGCTGTTCTGGTCGGAGATGGACAAGCGGCTTCAAGAGACGGCGGTCTCAGTGCAGGGGATGTACGGGGCGCTGGCCCCCGAGTCTCCGTGGTCGATCGCGGAGGGACAGTGGCAGTACGGCTGGATGTGGGCGCAGGCGGAGACCATCTACGCGGGCTCCTCGGAGATCCAGCGCAACATCATCGCGGAGCGGGTCCTGGGCCTGCCGCGAGGCCGTTGATGGGCGAACCCACCCTGATGGAGCGCGTGAAGTCAAGGATTGGCTGGCGCGGCGAGGAGCAGGTCAATCTGGTCGAGGCGGGCCACGTTCGCCGCTTCTGCGAAGCCATCGGCGACGATGACCCGCGATGGCTTAAGGAAGCGCCTCCGACCTTCGTGGTGGCGCTGGGGACCGAGACGCCCCAGATCCCCGAAGCGCTGGAGTACGGAAAGGGCTGGCTCAACGGTGGCGACCGTTTCGAGTATCTCGAGCCGATCCGGATCGGCGACGAGATCCGGACCAGAACCGTTCTCACCGACGTTTACGAGAAGCGAGGAGGATCGGGAGGCTTGCTGTTCTTGATCTTCGACACCGAATACGTGAACCAGCACGACCGCGTGGCGGTGCGGGTTCGCGGGACGAGGATCCGCAGATGAGCTTGGAGCTGCGAGAAGGCGAGCTGCTCCCGGACCTGGTGAAGAGCCCCACCACCCGCCAGCTGGTCCAGTACGCGGGCGCGTCGGGAGATTTCTACGAGATTCACTATGACCAGGAATTCGCGCGCGCGACAGGTCTGCCTGACGTGATACTGCACGGCCTTTTGAAGGCTGGCTTTCTGGCCCAGCTGATCACCTCCGCCGTCGGCTCCGGAGGAGTCCTCAGGAGCTTCGAGGTGACCTACCGGGGTATCGATCTGCCGGGGCGGCCCTGCCGCTGTCGGGGCCTGGTTACCGCGGTCACTGACGGTATCGCCGAGCTGGAGGTCTGGACTGAGGACCCGGGCGGGACCCGAACCACAATCGGAAAGGCGACGGTCCAGCTGCCCGAGGCGGAGGCCGCCGCCGGGTGAGCACCGAGCAGCACAATCTGACCGACTACGATCGCGCCGTCAGAGAGTTCCGGCTGGACGTTCCAGAGCGTTTCAACTTCGCGCGGGACGTGGTCGGCAGCTGGGCCCAGAACCCGAAGAAGCTGGCGATGCTCTGGCTCGGGCCGGACGGCGCCGAGCGGCGTTTGACGTTTCGCGAATTCGCCGAGCGCTCCGACCGCTTTGCACAAGCGCTGCAGCGCAGCGGGGTGCGCCCGGGAGACCGGGTCATGGTCCAGCTGCCTCGTATCCCCGAGTGGTGGGAGGTGCTGCTCGGCTGTTTCAAGGCGGGCGCCGTGGCCGTTCCCGGCACCGTGCTGCTGACCGCGAAGGACATCCAGTACCGGACCGCGCTGGCGGACGGCGTCGCCTACGTGACCGACGCCGATGGCGCCGCCAAGGTCGACCAGATCCGCGGCGAATGTCCATCCCTCGATCGGCTCTTCCAGGTTGCTGGGGAGCCGGTCTCGGAGGGTTGGCGCTCGTACGCCGAGGAGCTGGAGGAAGCCGACGGCCGCCATCAGCCGGTCGACACGGCGAGCGACGATCCTGCCCTGATCTACTTCACCTCCGGCACGGTGGGCAACCCGAAGATGGTGCTGCACACGCATGCTTCCTATCCGATCGGCCACCGGATAACCGGCAGCTTCTGGCTCGACCTGAAGCCGGATGACCTGCATCTGAACCTCTCGGAGACCGGTTGGGCGAAGGCGGCATGGTCATCGTTCTTCGGTCCCTGGAACATGGGCGCGGCGCTATTCGTGCAGGACGCGCGCGGCAGGTTCAACCCCTCTGAGACGCTGGACCTGTTCGAGAGCTATCCGATCACCACCTTCTGTGCGCCTCCGACCGCTTATCGCATGCTCGTGCAGGAGGACCTGTCCCGCCGCAATCCTCGCGCTCTTCGCTGGTGTGTGGGCGCGGGCGAACCGCTCAATCCGGAGGTCATCGAGACCTGGGAGCGGGGCACCGGCCACCTCATCCGGGATGGTTACGGACAGACCGAGACGGTCCTGCTCTGCGGCAATTTCCCCAGCCTTGAGGTCAAACCCGGCTCGATGGGCAAGCCGTCCCCAGGCATGAACGTGTCGGTCATCGACGACGAGGGGATGCCGCTGCCACCCGGGTCGGAGGGAGACATCGCGGTCCGCATGCGGCCTGAGCGCCCTGTGGGCCTCTTCAAGGAGTACTGGCGCAACCCTGCCGCCACCGAAGCCTCCCAGCGCGGGGATTGGTATGTGACCGGTGATCGAGCCTATGTGGACGCCGAAGGCTACTTCTGGTTCGTCGGAAGAGCGGACGACGTGATCATCTCGGCCGGCTACCGCATCGGCCCCTTCGAGGTCGAGAGCGCCCTGATCGAACACCCGGCGGTCGTCGAATGCGCGGTGGTCGGGAAAGGGGATCCAATGCGGGGGACGATAGTCAAGGCGTACGTGATCCTGGCACCTGGGCATTCAGAGTCAGAAGCGCTGACCCAGGAGCTGCAGGAGCACGTCAGGAGCGTCACCGCGCCATACAAATACCCCCGCGAGGTGGAATACGTGAGGGAGCTGCCGAAGACGATCAGCGGCAAGATCCGCCGCGTGGAGCTGCGCGCCGAACACTAGAGCGCGGCGTGGAGAGCGTCACTTACAACCCACTCCTCCCGGAGGTCAGACGCGACCCCTATCCCACCTATCGGGCGCTTCGGGAGGCTGACCCGGTCCACCGCAGCCCCTCCATGGGGGCCTGGGTGCTGACCCGCTACCGAGACATCGCCAGTGCCCTGCGTGACGACCGGATGTCGGCCGACGGAACCAGGGCTTCTGGCTACCAGGAGCTGCAGGAGGTACCGGGCCCTCGCTCGATGCTGGTCGTGGATCCGCCGTACCACACCCGTCTCCGAACGCTGGTGAGCAAGGCGTTCACGCCTCGGGCGGTCGAGCGGCTGCGTCCTCGGATCACGGCCCTGGTCGGCAGCGCTCTCGACCGCGCCGCCCAACGCGGGGGCTTCGAGCTCGTGCATGAGCTGGCCTACCCGCTCCCGGTGACGGTGATCGCGGAGATGCTGGGCGTGCCACCGGAAGACTGGCCTCGGTTTCGAGGATGGTCACGAGCCCTCGTGGCCAATCTCGATCCGCTCTCCGGGCGCGACCCCGGCCAGGTGGCCAACGCCTTGGAGGCGCGGCAGGCGCTTGGTCGCTACCTCTCCGGCATCATCGACCGGCGCCGTCTGGAACCCGGCGAGGACCTGATCAGCGGTCTGCTCGCGGGCGAGGGGACGGGGGAGGTCCTGACCCAGGCTGAGCTCGTGGTGATGGCGAATCTGCTGCTCGTCGCAGGACACGAGACCACCGTCAACCTGATCACGAACGGCACCCTGGCGCTCCTCGGGCATGGCCAGCAGCTCGCCCTCCTCCGCGAGCAGCCAGAGCTGATCCAGCCGGCCGTCGAAGAGCTGCTGCGCTGGGACAGCCCGGTCCAGCTGACCGCGCGGGTTGCCACGGAGGATCTCGATCTGGGCGGGCACCGTGTCCAGCGGGGCGAGAGCGTCCTGGCGCTCCTCGGCGCTGCCAACCGCGATCCGGACCAGTTCGCCGACCGCGACCGCCTGGACATCACCCGCACACCAAACCCGCATCTCTCCTTCGGCCGCGGCATCCACTTCTGCCTGGGCGCTCCACTCGCCCGTCTGGAGGCTCAGATCGCGATTGCCGGCCTGGTGGCTCGCTTTCCCAAGCTCCGCCTGGCCGGCGAACCGGAGAGGAGCCCCACGGTCACGCTGCGGGGGCTCACGCGTTTACCCTTGGCTGTGCAGTGAAGCGAGGACTGGTTTCGAGTCTCATGCCACGGAGCCCTCTTGGGGTGGCGACCCTTGGGCTGGCGGTTGGCGCGGTGAGCATCGGCGCCCTTTCGGTGGGGGCAGTCGCCATTGGAGCGCTCGCAGTGGGTCGCGCCAGGCTCGGCCGCGTCGACATCGAACGGCTGACCGTCGGTGAGCTGACGGTCAAGCGCCTACATGTCCTGGAGCGAACGCCCAGTGCAAGCGAGCCTGGCGGTTAGGTACTCTTACCCAGGTTGTCGCCGCTCCTCGAGTTCTACGGCGTCGCCCGCTCCTTCGGAGAACGGGTCGCCCTGGACGATGTCAACTTCGCGCTAGAGCGCGGTGAGTTCGCCTTTTTGGTCGGACCCACCGGCGCTGGCAAGACGACCCTGCTGAAGCTGGTGAACCGCGAGATCCGGCCCACGGCGGGGGAGGTCTGGATCGACGGAGTTGCCGCCCACACACTGAAATCAACCCGCGTCGCGGAGCTTCGCCGCCGGGTGGGGGTGGTCTTCCAGGACTTCAAGCTGCTGCCCCGGCTCACCGCCGTTGAGAACGTGTCTTTCGGGCTCCAGGTCACCGACCTCCGGATTTCGGACCAGGAGGCACTGGATCGGGCGCAGGACGCGCTTGACGCGGTTGGGCTGGGAGACCGGGCCGACGCCTTTCCGGCCGAGCTGTCCGGCGGCCAGCAGCAGCGCGTAGCCATCGCCCGGGCGCTGGCGCCCCAGCCCCCGATGCTGGTCGCCGACGAACCTACCGGCAACCTGGACCTGGAGACGGCCTGGCAGGTGATGACGCTGCTGCAAGACGTGTCCCGTTTTGGAACCGCGGTGCTGGTGGCGACGCACAACGTGGAGATCGTGAAGCGCCTTCAACGGCGCGTACTGACCCTGGTCGAGGGTCGGCTGGTCCGAGACCAGCCCGCCGGCCGGGTGGGGAGGCTCGCGTGGGCGGTCAAGTCCTGAGGCCGGCATTTCCCGGACGCCGAACGCTGCTCGTGGTGATCAAGAACGCCGTCCGCTATCTCGTCCGCGACGCGGCCAGAAACTGGGTGCGCAATCTCGGCAGCACGGCGCCGGCGCTGGGGTCGATGACCATCCTGCTGCTACTCAGCGGAATCGCCGGCCTGGGCTGGTACACGCTGCGCAGCGCGACGGCTCGCGCCTCCGCCGACGCCGCGGTCCTTCACGTCTACCTCAGGGACGACGCCAAACAGGCTGACGTTGACACGCTGCGCCAGAACCTGGCGGGAAATCCGCGGGTGGTCCGGGTCACCTATGTCAGCAAGGCCGATGCCCTCAAGAAAGCCGCGCGACGCCCCGGTCTGCCGGACCTGACGGCAGTCGCTGATCCCAACCCCTTCCCGGCCAGCTTCGACCTGATGGTCCGCAGCGTCCAGGACGTCGGCGGATTGGCCGGGTCGGTCCAACACGACCCGGCGGTGGATCCGCTGCTGCCCACCTCCTATGAGCCCGGCGCCTACCAGCGTCTACAGCAGCTGCTGACCTGGGTCGGAGTGGCGGGGCTGGTGCTCATGCTCCTGCTTGCATTCGTCGCTGTCACCGTCACCGCCAACAGCGTTCGGGCGGCGATCCACTCCCGCCGCGACGAGCTGATGATCATGCAGCTGGTCGGGGCCAGACGCTGGATGGTCCGGGGACCCTTCCTGGTCGAGGGAGCGCTGACGGGGGGAGCCGCCGGGATCATCGCCGGCCTGGTGACCCTGATCGTGGGTGTCTCCGTGGTCGGCATCGGCGCCGCCAACTTCGCCCAGATCGCGCCGGGCTTGACGACCGGCGTGGCGATCCTCGCGGGCGCCGTGGTCCTGCTGGTGGGCGTGGGCCTGGGATCTGGCTCATCCCTCCTCGGAGTCCGCCGCCACCTGGAGACCTAACCCAAGGAAGATTTCCCCTCCCTTGTGTTGTGGGGGAGGGTACTTTTTTCCTTTAGGCCGCCTCCGTCTCGGCGGTGGTGGGCTCGATGCGGCGCCGCCGGCCAGTCAGCATCGGCCTCAGGGCGCGCACACGCTGAAGTCCGAGGATGACCAGGGCCACCGAGGAATCGATCACGCAGTACCCGCCCGCGATCGCGGACGGCGGGTTGCCGGAGGGTAAGTGGTTGATGGGAGCCACCGGCAGCCAGTACCAGTCACCCATCAGGGTGCCGATGATCTCGAGGTCGGTGGTCGCGATGAAGATCGCCGCGAAGAGCGCGTAGCGCGGGGAGCGAAGGAGGAACCAGGCGAAGATCGGCAGGCAGAGGGCTCCCTGCACGTCGATCCGGTGGGTCCAGAGAGGGAGGATCGTGAGGCCCCCGACGGCCCAGGCCGCGCAGAGCCCCAGGACGAAGAGCGCGGCGCGCCGGCCGTAGCGCTGGAACACAGGAAGGCTGGCCGCCGTCAGGCCGAAGAAGAAGACCAACCCGTGGCCGGGCGGTACGTAGAGCGGGACATTGTGCAGCCGGTAGCGATACACGCCCCAGATCAGGCTGCCGAAGATCTCGAAACAGGTGGCCACCACCACGCAGATCCAGACCTGGCGGCGCAGCGAAGGCTCGAGCCGGCGGGTGCACAACCAGAGCACGAGGAAGGTGAGTAGTCCCAACCCACACTGAGGCAAGAAGCCGCCCCATTTGCCGTCGAGATAGAGCAGGAAGGCTGTGTAGACAAGCAGGTACGCGTGGAGCCAGTAAGGCCGAACCCGCTCGATCACTGTTGAGAGGAACCGTGGGCTCCCCCCAACTACCTCCTTTCTGCTCCTTAAGGTGGCTCCGTCCAAGCTACTTCTTTCGTGCGTCCAGCACTGGGCCGAATGGTACCCAGTGGTCCTGCTCCCACCTCTGCAGCTGCTCCTGCTGGACGGGGAAGTGGTCGGTCTTCGTCGTCTTGACCACGGTGCCCGGAAGCAGGAGCGGGTTGTCGCTCTCGTTGAGGGCGCAGCAGGCCAGGTCCATCACGTGCTTGCGAGTCAGGTCGTTTCCCGCCTGCCTCAGCAGGTTGACCATGGTGAAGGCGCTGGCCATCCCGCTGATGCAGAAGGAATCGGCGCCGCTGGGGTCGCAACCGTTGCCATACCTGGTCATCACGTCCCGGAAGAGCTTGACCCCGGCGTTATTGCCCCACTTCGCTGTATCGAGGGGATCTTTGAGGTAGGTGCTGCTGATCATGCCGTCCACGCCGGCGCTGGCACCCAGGCCCTTGACCACCCCTCGCCAGGTGGCGCTCGCCCCGGACACGTTGTTCATGTAGATCTTGGGCTTCCAACCGTTCTTCACCGCGTTGGTGACCGCGTTCGCGGCGTACGCCGGGGTGGCCGCCACGTAGAAGGTGTTTGCGCCGCTCGCCTTGAGCTTGTTCACCTGCGAGCTCATGTCGACCGGGTCGTTGGCGTTGTAGGTCGCCGTGTCCGTGATCATGGCAGCCGCTTTGTCACCGAGCCCTGCTCGGAGCCCGTTCAGGTAGTCCTTGCCGTACTGATCGTTCTGATAGAGAACGCCGATCTTGTCGGCCGCCTCGCTCTGCGTGATGTATCTGGCGTAGATCTTGCCCTCGGTGACGTAGTCGGGCTGCCAGCCCAGGGTCCACGGGTACTTGCTGTAGTCGGCTCCCCACACGCTCGAGCCCGTGAAGACGAACAGCTGGGGGACCTTCTGCTGGTTGTAGTAGTCGCGCACCGCCAGGTTGGTCGGCGTCCCCAGGTTGCCGTAGGTGAGGAAGACCTTGTCCTGCTGGACCAGCTCACGCGCCTTGGCCGGCGTGTTGGCCGGGGTGTAAGCGTCGTCGACGACGATGTACTTGATCTTGCGGCCGTTCACCCCGCCCTTCTCATTGTTGATGTACTCGAAGTAGGCGCTTGCCCCCTTGGCTACCGAGTAGTAAAAGGAGGCCGTGCCGCTGACCGGGTAGGTGGCTCCAAGCGTGATCGTGTCCTGCGTAACCCCTGGATCGGTCTTGGTCGCCTGTGAGCCTGACTGTTGGGCTCCGCAGGCGACGGCGGTCAGCGCCAGCGTGGCCAGGACCGCCGCCAGTCGCTTGAAGCCGATCATCTTTTCTCTCCTCCAACTCAGCATGAAGTCTGCGTCCCAAGGATTGACGAAGCCGGTAGGGCGGTCAAGTGCTCATCTGGTCGGGCTCAACCTGCCGCTCCGCGGTTTCAACGGGCTCGGGTTCGACCATTTCCGACTCCCCGTCCGCCGGACCTCCAGAGCCCCGGCGAAGTCTTCTGTACCAGCGCCAGGCCCGCCCGGCCAGTCCGGCCAGTCCCGCCGGCGCGAAGTACATGAGGACAAGAAGCAGGATTCCGAAGCCGATGTCCGGCTTCCCGCCAAAGGAGAGTGGGCCAAGGTGTAGCCCGGCGGCCCGCTCGGCCAGGTAGGGCAGCCAGACCACGACCAGGCCACCCAGCACCGGTCCCCAGACGCTGCCAAGGCCGCCGACCACGGCCCCGATCAGCAGAGACAGCGAGAGGGTGAGGCTGTAGCTGTCGGGGTTGATGTACGCCAGAACCACCGCCTGCAGAGAGCCCGCGACCCCGGCGTAGAAGGCGCTGATCCCGAATGCCAGCGTCTTGTAGAAGGAGATGCTGATGCCATTCGCCGTGGCCGCCGTCTCGCCGTCCCTTATCGCCATCCAGGCCCGGCCTGTCCGGCTCCCAATCAGAAGCCGGGCGGGGAGGAAGAGGATCGCTGCCACCGCCCAGCAGAGAAAGTAGAGCCACTGCTCGTTGCTCAAGTCGAGGCCGAAAGGTGGTGCCGCCGGATTCAAGTTCAGCCCAGCGTGACCGCCGGTGAAAGAATCGAAGTTGTTCAGCACGGGAGTGACGGCGAGGGCGAGCGCGAAGGTCGCAAGCGCCAGGTAGATACCGCGTAAGCGAAGCGCCGGGATGCCGATCATGACTCCGGCGGCGGCGGCCAGGAGACCGCTCAGGGGAATCGTCAAGGCGTAGGGCACTCCCAACCGAGCCACCAGCAGCGCGGTGGTGTAGCCCCCGATCGCCATGAAAGCGCCGTTGCCGAGCGATATCTGGCCGCTGTAACCGGTCAGGAGGTTCAGCCCCAGGATGGCGACCACGAACACCGCCACGTTGGCGAACTGGAAGGTCTGGAAGCTGTCGGTGGTGAGCGGGATGCCGAAGAGGACAACCAGCGCGACCAGGGCAGGGAAGATGGTTGAGGCGCGAAGGCGGGAGCTGTTGAGAGCCCCCGTCGCGGTCATACCCTTTTCATCTCACGGCGGCCGAAGAGGCCGGCCGGCCGGAAGAGCAGTACCGCCACGATGACGATCAGACCGAAGGGGATGCGCAGGTTCTGCCCCCCCGGCAGGTAGGTGCCGACAAGGGCGAGCAGGACTCCCACGATGACTCCACCTATCACCGAGCCGACCGGGCTCTCGATGCCGCCGAGGACCGCGGCCGCGAAGGCGAAGAGGAGCACCGGCTGCATCATGTTCGGGTCCAGAAAGACGATTGGGGCGACCATCATGCCGGACACCGCTCCCACCGCCGCCGCCAGTCCCCAGCCCAGCGCCAGCATGCGGCTGGTGCGCACCCCGAGCAGGCGGCTCGACTCGGGATAGAGGGCGGCGGCGCGCATGGCGAGCCCCAGCCTGGTGTAGCGGAAGAAGCTGAAGACCACCGCCAGCACGACTAGGGTGACCGCGATGACGCCGAGGTCCTGAATCCCGACGAAGACGCCGCCGACCTGGACCGAGCGGGCGGGGAAGGGGCTGTCGAAGGTCTTGAAGACGTAACCCCAGATCAGACCCGCAAGGCCGTTGACGATCGAGAAGAGCGCCAGCGTGACGATGACCAGGGTCAGCACGGGGGCTCCCTCGAAGGGCCGGACGAAGGCTCGTTCCACGATGACGCCTCCCGCAAAGGCGAGCAGGATCGTGAGGACGAAGGCGAGCAGGTAGGGCAGATGAAACTGCGTGATCAGCGTGTAGGCGACGAAGGTGGCGAACATCGCCATCTCACCCTGGGCGAAGTTGGCGACGTCCATCGCGCGATATATCAGCACCAGAGCCAGCGCCAGACTGGCGTAGATGGCCCCGGAGGCGACGCCCGAGACCACCTGCTGGGCGAAGCTCTGAATGACGCTAGCGGCCAGCAGCATTACCGCTCCCGGATCAGCCGTCAGTAGCCGAGGTAGGACTTACGGACGGACTCATTGCGCGCCAACTCGTCGCTTTCTCCCTCCAGGACGACACGGCCCACCTCCAGGACGTAGGCCCGCCGGGCCAGCTGCAGGGCCAGACTGGCGTTCTGCTCGACGACGAGCACGGTCAGCCCTTCCTCGCGGTTGATGGCCTGGATGAGGTCGAAGATCTCGCGCACGACAATGGGCGCGAGGCCGAGTGATGGCTCGTCGAGCAGCAGCAAGCGTGGCCGCAACATGAGGGCCCTCGCGATGGCGAGCATCTGCTGTTCGCCACCGGATAGGAGTGCCGCCGGCTGACGCCGGCGCTGAGGGATCCAGGGAAAGTAGCCGCACACCCGATCCAGGTCCTGCTTGACGCGGTTCCGGTCGCGCCGTATGTAGGCGCCCATCTGCAGGTTTTCCCAGACGGTCAGCTGCGCCAGCGTACCCCGGCCTTCGGGGACGTGGGCGACCCCGAGCCGCGCCACGTCTTCGGGCCGCCGGTTGAGAACTTCGTGCCCGTCGAAGCGAATCCGCCCGGTCGCCTTCACCATTCCGCTGATGGCGCGCAGCGTGGTGGTCTTGCCGGCACCGTTGGCGCCGAGCAGCGCCACTATGGATCCCTCCGGCACCTGGGCATCGATGCCGTGCAGCGCTCTGACGGGCCCGTAGGTGGCCACCACCTGGGTGAGCTCGAGCAGGACCATGGGTTCAGCCCGCGCTGGGGACCGTCGGGCCTGGGTGGCCCGGCGAGGATTGGCCTGGCGCCTCCGCCGTGCCCAGGTATGCCTCGATGACCCCGCTGTCTTCCTGCACCTGTTGTGGCGAGCCCTCCGCGATCTTCCGGCCGAAGTGGAGCACCACGACACGGTCGGAGACGTTCATGACCAGGTTCATGTGGTGCTCGACCAGCAGCAGGGTCAGGCGGTAGCTGGAGTGCAGCCGCCTCAGCAGCTCCGCCAGCTCGCCGACCTCCTGGTGGTTCAGGCCGCCGGCCGGCTCGTCCAGGAGCAGAAGGCGCGGCCGCGACGCTAGCGCGCGGGCGAGCTCGATCGCCTTCTGCGTCCCGAAGGAGAGCCCGGCCACCTGGCGGTCGGCCAGGGCGGCGAGGCCGACGTCCTCCAGGGCCTCCAGCGCACGCTCCCGAGCTCGCCGCTCGCCGCGGCGGGTCCAGGGCAGTCCCAGCGCGGTGCCGAGCCAGTCGAACCGGGTCGTGCTCACCTCCGTGTGCAGGCCCACGAGGACGTTGTCGAGGACCGTCATGCGCCGGAAGAGCTCGACATTCTGAAAGGTTCTCGCGACGCCCCGACTGACGATCTGATAGGGGCGGTCTCGGAGAAGATCGCGGCCGTCGAAAATGATCTGGCCGGCGCTGGGCCTGTAGAGCCGGGTGACGCAGTTGAAGAG
>CATPBP010000089.1 GCA_955652675.1 Candidatus Dormiibacterota bacterium | reverse complement strand
CTCGATTGCCAGTGACTTGGTGACCGCAGCGATGCCACCCTTGGTGAGCGAGGTCAGAGCTGATGGCACGTTGGAGTTCGCGTAGTCGACAAGAGTAGTCGTTACGTTGACGACGTGCCCGCCGCTTCTCTTCAGCATCTCGGCTATGGCACGTTGAGTCAATCTAAAGAAGCCAGTGAGGTTAACGCCGACGACAAATGCGTAGTCCTCGGCAGTATAGTCGGTGAAAGGCTTGGTCATGAAGACGCCGGCGTTGTTGATGAGGGTATCGATGCGTCCGAAGCGTTCGAGTGCTTCACCGATGATTCGATCGGTGGTCGTGATCTGGGAGACATCCCCATCGACGGCGAGTAAGTCCGGGTCCTCCGAAAGCTTGATCGTGCGAGAGTTGGCAACCACCGCCCAGCCGCGCCGGCGGTACGCGGCGACGAGGCCGGCGCCGATGCCGTGGGAGCCTCCGGTGATGATGGCGACTCTCTGTTCCTCCTTTCTCATGGTTTGGTGGTGGACTGACGGATGCGCAGACATGTCGTCAGCTCTTTGTGATTGCTGGGTCGTTTGGGTGCTGGCTGAGCGGGGTGGTCTCCACAGTTGTCCAGGGGTAAAGGGGCAGTGACTCCAGGATCTCCTGCATCTCGGTAGCGTCGCGGGCTCACCAGAGGTCCAAAATGCGCCACTCGCCGGGTTGGGCGGCCGGCGCCCAGAGCCGGAGGAGGTGTCCCTGCTCGGCAAGTTCATGCGCGCGTTCTGTCTCGCGCGTCCTGGTTTCGTCCACAGTCTGGCTGGGTGTGCCCTCCGGGACGGTGATGGTGAGTGCGATCAGAAACTCCACGGCTTTCTCCTGCTTCAGTTTGCGCAATTTGCCATCAGTGTCGTGAGCTCGGCGCCGAGGATGGTCATTGCCTCTTGAGTGGGCAGCGCGGACATGGCTCAACCCCGAGCCAGTGCCGGATCGCTCGGATGAGGCGACAGCGGCGTGACCACATCTGTACGCCACACGCGTAGGGTCATCGAGGCGAGGATTTCCTCGAGCTGGCCGCGGTCATCGGCAGCGAAGAGTCCAATCGTGCACCATTCGCCTGGTTCCAGCGGAGGACGCCACAGGCGAAGCAGGTGACCCTGCGCCGCCAGTACCCGCGAGCGCGCGGCCTCTCGGGTCCGGATGTCGTCGACGGTTTCCTCTGAGGTTCCATCCGGAGCGTGGGTTGTCATAGTGACGAGGTACTCCATGGTTAGCCCTCCTGGCGGATCGTCATCGGGATGCGCACGTGCGCAACTCTGAGTTTCATGTCCATCACCTCAACTGGATTGGTCGGCTGGGGATCCGGCAAGGTGCGCGTGGTGGGACCGGCCGCGAGCTGCGCGAGCTCCAGGCGGACCTATAGCGAGCGGCCGTAGGCGATCATCTGGCCTATGCTGACGTGGTGCGGGCCCGGGGACGACGGCGGGCGCCAGAACCTGATCTGCGACTGCTGGCAGAGCTCGGCCCGCTGGCCGGCAAGCCGCCCACGCTCGGGCGGCGTCGACCGGTCCCGGCAACTTCCGGCAGCAATTCACGCCGCCGTCGTGGACCGGTACGGCATCCCTGCAAGTCCCGTTCGGACCTCCTCGTCAACCATGTCTACGGCTGGAGCGCGAGACCATTACGGGCTGACGCCAATCGCTTGTCGTCAGCGGGAACCGGCGAT
Source organism: Candidatus Dormiibacterota bacterium (assembly GCA_955652675.1). Classification (GTDB taxonomy): domain Bacteria; phylum Chloroflexota; class Dormibacteria; order Dormibacterales; family Dormibacteraceae; genus Nephthysia. The sequence continues at coordinate 4,676 of CATPBP010000089.1, read as the reverse complement.
CCCCACAGCGTACTGTTCACTGTCCGTTCCTTCTACCCGGAGTTGCACAGAAACTGTCCGGCCGGCCAGGGATCAGGGAGGTTGAGATGCCGTGGTTTCCAGAATTCACCCAAGCCTTGGAGCTTGCGCGAATGCAGACTCGCGCCGCAGGGAAGGCGGATCCGGTCGCGCAGTACGTCAAAGCACTGAACAAAGGTGACACCGGCGCACTGGAGACTGTATGGCCGGGCGAGGTGGTGGTTTACGATCCCCGCGCAGGCGAGATCCGCGGCCACCGGCAGTTGCGGCGGTTCGTCAGACAGAATCAATCCTGGCTGATCGAGCGCCACGCCCATATCGAGACCGTGGCCTCCATGTGTGTCGGCGGGCGAGCCGTGGTCGAACTCCTGGCGCACCTGGCGTACGACGGGCAGGAACTGGCCTGGCCGGTGGCGGTCGTCGCAGAATCCCCCGACGATTGGTCGGTGGTGTTCCGCACCTACTGCAGCCAATGGCCGGTCGACGGACGGCGCCACGTCAGGCCTCCCATACTCGAGCCCGGGGGCGTCGATCCCGGTGATGTCGTCGGCCGCTACCAGGCCGCGCTAGAGGCTGGTGACGCCGAAGCCGTAGTGAACACCTTCGCGCCGGATGGATACTTCCGTGAGTCCATCGGTCCGCACTACGCCCACCGCGGCACCAGTGAGCTCCGCTCGTTCTTCACAAAGTACTTCAGCGCAGGCGGTGGCATCCGCCTCCAGCACTGCACCGTGACCGACGACGGCGTGCGCTGCGCACTGGAATTCAACTGCGTCCGCTGGGGAAGCCACGACCTGCCGCCTCAGGCGGGAATCGGGGTCTACGACCGCGGCGCGGATGGACTGCTGGTCGCGGCCCGCATCTACGACGACATCGAAGTACCCGTCGGGCGTTCGGTATGAGCCATACCTGGATGGAGACGCGTGAATGAACTCCATCAACCATCAGATACGCCTCGCCGCCCGTCCATCCGGTCTGCCAAAGCCCTCGGACTGGGGAGCTGACCACGGTGCCCGTGCCGGCGCCTGGGCCCAGGGAATTCGCGGTCGCGGTAGCCCACCTGTCGATCGACCCGGCGATGCGCACCTGGATCAAGGCGTGTCGGGCGATCGGGATCGCGGGCGGGTCGGAGCAGTGCCGCTGGATTACCGAGGACCTCGCTTCGACGCAGCCATCGACCACAAGGCCGAAGAGGTGCGCGGCACATTACGGGATCACGCGCCCGACGGTATCGATGTGTTCTTGGACAATGTAGGCGGCGACATCCTCGACGCGGTGCTCACGCGGCTCGCGCCCGGAGCGCGGATCGTTTTCAGCGCGGCGTATCCCAGTACAACGTGCAGCAGGCCCGCAGCCCGTCGAATACCCTGGAGCTGATCGGCGCCCGCGCGTCGATGACGGGGATGCTGACCCCCGACTACGCCGACCGCTATGCCCAGGCCAGGTCCGAGCTCGCCGGTTGGCTGCGCGAGGGCCGGCTGCTCTCGCGCGAAGACGTCCTCGAGGGTGGCGTTCGCGCATTCCCCGATGGCCTTCTCAAGCTGTTCGCCGGCGAGAACATCGGCAAGCTGGTCCTGACTGTGCAGCGAAGCGACAGTGCGGGCCACTGGGCGAACGCGGCCGGCGTGCCGGGTGCCTGGTCGCAGTCGCTCGGCGGCTACGCATCCGAGATCCGGACGACCCGCCTGCCGATATAGGGCGAGCCGCGATCCAGGAGATCACGACCCGCCTTCCGGGCAGGTGATCCCGGGCCCCGAGCTGGTGATTGCCGCGTAGTCCGTTCTTGACAGGAGGGATTGTCCAGACGCAAGTCACCTACGATTCCGCGCCCGATCTGGCTGAGGCCCTGCGCCGTGCAGCGGCTGCGCACGGCCGGCACGAAGAGCAGATCGGGCACCCCGACCCGGACTGGCCTGACTGGTACGCGCAGTACATGGTGCAAGAGCGGACGGGGGATTCCGAGCCGGCCAGCTCGGGAGCCAGCACATGAACACCTATTACGGGGCGGGTTGTGTCGAGAGTCGATTCACGGTTGCGTGCACCGAGCCCGGAATGCTAGCTTGGCTCACCGAGATGGGCCCGTACCTTCGCTGGAACCTGACACAGCGGCGCGTCGTGGACTTCTCTCACTGCACCAGCGCCGCCTGTAAGTAGCGGCGCTCCGGCGCGGGCGCAGGCTCGCTGGTTCGTCGGCTCACCTTCCGAGCTGTGCGCCGGTGAGCATTTGCCGGACGCCGTCCTGGCTATGCCTGGCTTCCTCATGGAATCCGATTCATTCAGGAGGTGGACGATCACACATGCAGCAGACCATGCAATCCACATCGCTCGACTCTCTCGCCGACCTGGACATGCCGGTCGGTCCCGATCAGCTCATCGAGCTTACAGCCGCCCTGGCGTCTCGCCCGCGGCTTTGGCGTCGGCTCGTGTGGCACGATCCGGAGACGCGATGGTATGAGCGATTGCTCCTCACCGACGCCGTCGAGGTGTGGCTGATAGGCTGGGCGGCTGGCCAGTCGACGTCGGTTCACGATCACGGCGGCGCGGCAGGCGCGCTGACGGTGGTCGAGGGCACCCTGGACGAGGAGGAGTTCGATCCAGAGCTCCGCCTCCTGCGTCGCGGACTGCACAGGGCAGGGGCGTCTGCCGGCTTTGCGCCGGCCCACGTTCACCGGATCTTCAACCAGAGCCCCGCCAACGCCACCAGCCTCCATGCCTACTCGCCGCCAGGACAGCAGATGCGCGACTACTTGGTCGCTGGGCTCGAGGAGCTGGACCAATGACGGTGACTGAGATGCTTGCACGCGCCCGCTTACGACTGGTGCGCCTGGAGCCGCGACAGGCGATGGAGACGTGGCGGGCCGGAGCTCTCCTGGTCGACATCCGTCCCCAGGCTCAGCGTCAGCAGGAGGGTGAGATCCCAGGTGCTCTTCTCATCGAGCGCAACGTGCTCGAATGGCGGCTGGATCCGGCCTCGGACTGGCGGATACCGGAGGTCGACGGATACGACCGGGAGATCGTCGTCGTCTGCTCCGAGGGGTACACGTCCAGCCTCGCCGCAGCGTCGCTCCAGGAGCTGGGCCTACATCGCGCCACCGACCTCGCGGGCGGGTTTCGCGCCTGGGCGGCCGCCGGCCTCCCGACAACTGGTCGTGTGGCTGTGCGCTAGAGGCGTCGCCGAAAGTCAGGTGAGACGCGTGCCTGCGCAAGGGGATGCCGCGATACGACGAAGCCAGATAGTGGCTGAGGTCGCAACGCCATCGTGGCCACCACGGCAGGAGACCGTAGCGGCTCTAACCAAATCGGTCTTAGACCCGTTGCCCCACTCTGGCCGGAATTCTGGCGCCAGGCGCCTCTTCGGCGGCCTCGTCCTCGGCACCTGTGAAAATGACCCGGAGCGACCTCACGAGCAGTGAATGACGTAGAACGCCATCTATGGCTACAACCTCAACCCTTCCCGAAGCGCTGCGCGACCTCTTCGATGAGCCGGCCCTGGCTCACGTGTCGTACCTGAACCACAAGGGCCAGATCGTCAGCTACCCGATGTGGGTCGACTTCGACGGAGAGCACCTGGTGGTGAGCTCGCCTGTCGGATCCCGCAAAGGGAAGGCTTTGCGGGAGCGCCCGCAGGTGGCCGTTTCGATAGTCAGCACCAAGAATCCGTGGCACTGGCTATCGGTCAGCGGCCGGGTCGTCGACGTTCAGCCTGACGACAACCTCGAGTTCATCGACCGCATGTCGCGCAAGTACAGCGGCTCGGACTACCAGCGCCGGACACCACGCGAGATCTTCAAGATCGCGATCGACCGGGTGAGCTCGTCGGACGAGTGGGGTCGATAGAGCTGGACGCCGGGCGCGCCGTCGCGCGCCGGTCGTGCGGACATTTGCTCGCAGCGTCGCTTCTCTACCGGGCTCGCCGGATGTGGGCTACGGGGCACTCAAACCGGTCCTGCGCCAGTCTCTGCGCCCGGAGCTGCTCGTCCGCCGTTGGGACGACCTCAACCGGCTGGCTGCTTCGCTCAAGGACGGGCTGGTCGCTCCTTCGCTGATCATTGCCAAGCTCCAGGCACTACGCCGGCAGACCCCGCTGGCAGCAGGCGCTCCAGGAGCGCGGCCGGGTGGCCAAGACCCGGCACATCTTGAGCTAGATAGACGCCGAGGCGCTCAGGCGCCGAGTGCTGGTCGGACTGAACCGCCAGGAGCGCCTACACGCTATGGCACGAGAGATCTTCTTTGGCCGCCACAGGCCGCTCAGGATCCGGTAACGCCGCTGGTCGCCGAGGCGCGCAGCACTCTCGAGCGGGTGGTCGCGCAGCTTGCTCGCCGGCGCTCGAACGAAGAGCGGCGACTCCGCCGCCGTCAGTAAGAAGAAGACACGCGAGCGCTAGTTGCGCCGGCGATGGGTGGAGGAGGCCACGTGGACGCCAACTGGGAGGACTTCAGGGAGCGGTGCCAGGCGGCCCTGGCGGAATTGGTCGAGGGGCGACCTGAGCCTTTCAAGGGGTCCCCGTAGTTTCCGTGCAGAAACCAACGTTTAGCTCTGCCGCATCGACGCTGGGCAGGGTCACGCGCCGCCTGCCATCGGGCCAAGGCGTTGGGGGAGACTTGGACATAGCGACCGCCGGAAGCTGTCACCGGGCATCCTGCCCGGCGCCCTGGGG
>CATPBP010000088.1 GCA_955652675.1 Candidatus Dormiibacterota bacterium | reverse complement strand
GTGTTTCGCGGCGTGGTAGGCCGCCCGGCTGGGAAGGCCCACGAGACCGCCGAGTGACGAGCAGTTGACCACGGCGCCGCTGCCTTGATCACGCATCTGGTGCAGTTCGTGTTTCATGCACGTCCACACCCCGCGTAGGTTGATTGCCGTGACGCGGTCGAAGTTTTCGGCCGGCTCGTCTGCTGCGTCGCTGGGAGGGACCTGGACGCCAGCGTTGTTGAAGGCCATGTCGAGCCTGCCGAAAGTGGCAACCGTACGAGCGATCATGGCGGCGACCTGCGCCTCGTCGGCCACGTCACTGGCGACGGCCAAAGCTTTGTGCCCGGAGGCGGACAGGGCCTCGGCGGCCGCGGTCACTGCTGCTTCGTTGATATCGGACAAGACCACCGCTGCGCCCGCCTCGGCGAACGCTTGAGCGGTGACCAGACCCATTCCGGATCCGGCACCAGTGACGAGAGCTACCTGCCCGGTGAAGTCGTACGTAGGGTTCATGCCGGTTTCCTTACCTTGAATAGAAGTCATGCTTGGTGTAGTCGACGATCGCGCAGACGCACGGCTACGTGTGGTTGCGCAGTCAGTCGGCGCGCGCGGGCTGATCTGTACGGTCGCTGCCCGAGCCTTGTTTCATGGGCGTAGAAGGGCCTTGATGGCCCGGCGCTCGTCCATCGCGGCGTAGCCCTCGGCGGCCCGGTCGAGTGGCAGCGTCAGGTCGAAGACCTTGCCCGGGTCGATCGTGCGATTCCAGATCAGGTCGATCAGCTCAGGCAGGAAGCGGCGTACGGGTGCCGGTCCGCCGTGCAGGTGCACATGGGAGAAGAACATCTCCTCGCCCGGCAGCGTGACGTCGTGCGAGACGCCGACGTAACCGACATGCCCTCCGGGACGGGTGGAGCGGAGGGCCTGCAGCATCGACTCCTGGGTACCGACCGCCTCGATAACCGAGTGCGCGCCGAGGCCGTTAGTGAGCTCCTTGACCGCGGCCACCCCGTCCACGCCGCGCTCGGTGACGATGTCGGTGGCGCCGAATTCGCGGGCGAGCTGTTGGCGGGACTCGTGGCGGCTCATGGCGATGATCCGCTCCGCGCCGAGCTGCCGGGCCGAGAGGATCCCGAGCAGGCCGACCGCGCCGTCACCGACGACGGCGACGGTCTTGCCCGGTCCGGCCGCGGCGGCGACCGCGCCGAACCAGCCGGTGCCGAGCACGTCCGAAGCGGCGAGCAGGCTTGGCAGCAGGTCGTCGGACGGGACGTCGGGGGTGGCGACGAGGGTGCCGTCGGCGAGCGGGACGCGGAGGAACTGTGCCTGGGCGCCGTTCTCGCCGACAGACTCCCGGTGCCGGCAGGAGCTCTGATAGCCAGCTCGGCAGATCTCGCACGTGTTGTCGGAGGCGAAGAACGATCCGATCACGAACTGGCCCGGGGTGATCGTGGTGACGTCGCTGCCGATCTCCTCGACGATGCCGACGTACTCGTGACCCATGGGGGTCGGCTGCTGAACGGGGTCGATGCCGCGGTAGGGCCACAGGTCCGAGCCGCAGACACAGGTGGCAGACATGCGGATGATGGCGTCACTCGGAGCGAGGATTTTGGGGTTTCTGGGATCAGTTGATGCGGGGTCCTTTCTGTGTTCAGTCGATCTGCTCGATGCGGAGCTGGAACGAGTCGCCACCGTCGGCGATCGTCTCCAACCCGGCGTCGACGGTGCCGAGCGGGATAAGGCCGGGACTGGGGATGGAACCCTCACCGTCGACGGCGTAGACGACGGCCAAGGCCTGGCCCGGCGACCAGTAGCCCAGCTGCCCCACCTCGTAGGTGAACACCGCCTCGCTACCCTCATCGAGGGCCCGCGGCAGGGTTCCAGGCTTTTCCAATCCGAACAGGTCGTGCATAGTCAGCGTCAACGGCAGCAAAGAGGCAAAGTCGCGGGCGGTGGGGTTGTCGGCCAGAGTTGCGGTTGCGGACTCGTCGCCGACGGTCAGTCGGACACGCATGGCGTGGCTCCTTCGGTTATCTGATTCCTCTCCTCGTCAGCAGATCGAATGGAACGTCGGTGGGCCGCAACGGTGGCTGGCTTCCGAGGATCATCGCCGTCGGGCCGGCTCGGCGTCGGCTCGGCTGGTGACATCGAGCTTGACGACCAGCGGTCCGTCCGCCTCGCCGACAGCCTTCGCCACGGCGTGCGCGTTGCGGCCGCTGGCGCCGACCGCGTGGCCGGCGCCGAGGGCCGCTTTCGCGGTGTCGACGCGCCCATGCCTCGCCCGGCGCCGGTGATGAACCAAACCTTCTTCTCAGTCATGCGTGTCACATCCCTTCTTTCAATCTGCGATTGGCGGCGCCGCCGCGTACTCCTCGTCGCTGATGTGGTCGCCCCACGTGGCCGATTTGCCCTCGTCGTCGACGTCGAGCATTGCGAGGTGGGTCATGAAGCGGTTGGGCGCGGCGCCGTGCCAGTGCTCCTCGCCAGGCTCGAAGAAGACGCGGTCGCCGGGGCGGATCACCTCGATGTGGCCGCCGCGCCGCTGGCAGAGGCCGACGCCCTCAGTGACCCAGATTGTCTGGCCGTTCGGGTGCGTGTGCCAGGCGGTGCACGCGCCCGGCGTGAAGTGCACGCTGCTCGCGCTTAGCCGCGAAGGACCAGACGGCGCCGCGACCGAGTCCACGTACACGGCACCCGTGAACCACTCGCTCTGGCCTGCCATGGTCTCGATGCTGTTCCTTGTGACCTTCATGTCTTTCTCCCTCTTTGATGCCGTCATGCGGCTGTGAACCGTCCGCTCGGGCAGGCCATCTCGGCGGTGTGGTCTAGGCGATTTCCGTCCTCGAGCTCGACCGGTGCCTCCGGATCCGCCTCGGCTGCTCGGCGAGCCGCGCTGCTGCTCCAGACGATCAGGACGACACCGACCAGGATGACCGCGACTCCTCCCAACGTCCGCGGCGTGATCTGCTCGGCCAACAGCAGCCACCCCAGGCCCAGCGCGATCACCGGTGCGACGTAGGACGCGGTGTTCGCGATGTGGACAGGCACCTCCGAAAGCAGCCACGTGAGCAGCGGGAAGCCGATGAGTGAGGAAACGACGACCAGGTAGGCGAATACCGGAATGGCCGAGACAAGCTGGTGCGGAACCACGTGGGCCGCCTCACCCGTCACCAGGCCGACAACGATCTGCAGTCCGCCGCCAACGAGCGTCTGCAGCGAGGTGACGGGAATGGGACGACGCCCGATGCCAGACCGGCTGACGACCACCACCGCCGCTGACCAGCAGGCCGCGCCCGCAACGACGAAAAGCGCGGGCCCGACGGCGATGCCGGTTCCAGCCCCGGCCAGGCCAGGAAAGCCACGCCGGCAAAGCCGGCGAGCAGGCCGAACGAGCCGAGGATGCCGATGCGGGTGCGGAAGGCGAGCCAGCCGATGACGGCGGCCCAGAGCGGCATCGTGGAGTTCAGGACCGCAACCACTCCTGGGTCAAGGAACTGAGACGACCAGGAAGCGCTGCCCTGACCTGCGAGGAACAGCCCGGCGCCGGTCGCTGCTGCGAGCAACAGCTCGCGTCGGTCGAACTGGAGGCGCCCTCCAGCTCGCCAGACTGACCAGGCAAGGAGAAGGACGCCGACGATCAGGAACCTCGTACCCGAGAAGAGGAAGGGAGGCACGTTCGCAACGCCCACCTTGAGGGCGACGAATGTCGACCCCTGAGCGAACCAGACCACCGGCAAGGCGGCCACGATCCAGGCCGCGGCAGGCAGCCGTCGAACCCTGCGAACCAAGTCTTGGAACCTCATCGACACCACCATGCGGCATCAGTTATCCTGTTACAAGGTGCTTAGTTATCCTGGTAGTGCCAGTACCACCTTGGCAGAGCTGAGCGACTTTCTCAAGAGCCGCCGGGCCCGCATCTCGCCGGCGACCGTTGGCCTTACGAACGGCCGCCGCCGCCGCACGCCGGGCTTGCGCAGGGAGGAGGTCGCGGACTTGGCCGGCGTCGGCCTCACCTGGTACACCTGGCTGGAGCAGGGTCGAGACATTCGCGTTTCGCCAGACGTCCTCACAGCCATCGCCCGCGCTCTTCAGCTGGAGCCCGCCGAACGCGCCCACCTCTTCCGTCTGGCCGGTCACGCGCCGCCCGTACCAGAGGCAGCCGCCGCCTCTATCTCTCCGCGGCTGCGGCGGGTTCTTGACGCCTGGGACCCGTTCCCGGCTCACGTCGCCGGCCGCCGGCGCGACCTCCTTGCCTGGAACCGAGCGAGCGAAGCGATCAACGACTGGTCACAGCTGCCGGAGGACAGACAGAACCTTCTGTGGTTCATGTTCATGGTCCCTTTGGCACGCCGGCTGCTGGTGGATTGGGAGAAGGAGGCGCCTTTGTCGGTGGCTGCCTTACGGGCCGAGGCCGGCCGGGATCTCGGCGAGCCCGACTACCAGGAGCTCATCACTGAGTTGCTCGCGGGCAGTCCCGAGTTCGCCGCGATCTGGGCGCGGCAGGACGTGCGGGGTCGCCAGGAGGGGCTCAAGCGCTTCCGGGATCCCGAGTTGGGCCGCTTCGATCTCGAGTTCACGAGCTTCCAGGTCGCGGAGCAGCCCTCTCTGCGTCTCTACCTCTACACACCAGCCGACGATGGCCGAAGCGAGGCCAAGCTGCGAGAGGTCGTCGCCGCCGCGAACACAGAGAAGGCATGAGAAGCCATGAAAGAGACGCCCAAAGGGCTGGCGGCCGAAGGACTATGGCGCCAAGATCGGAAGTGCGGACGAGTCGGCGCGGCGCCAGCCCGCGGCATGCCTGCCATGGCCGCCACGATCCATGGCGACGGTGGGCCGCAACGGTGGCCGGCTTCCGGGATCATCGCCGTCCAGCCCGCCGGCGGAAGGCGTTTAAACGCTCCCGCACGGCGGACCAGGTCCAGCCTGTTTAAACGGTGGCCGCGGTACCGTCGTTGCCATGGGGAACTCCAACGGCTGCGTGGAGCGCGTCCAGCAGACCCTGCTCGGGGGGTCTGTCATGGGTGACGACTCTGTGCGAGGGAGAGGCTCTCCCTGCTGGTCCGATGGTGAAGGGTTCTGAACTCAGTAGGAGCGGTTTTCTCCCAATCCCCCTTCGCCAGAGCGTTTTACCGACGCATCCGAGAAGCAGCAGGGACGCCGGCCTAGAAACTGGACTTTCCCCTAGCCGCAAGGAGCTCCGCGACTCAAGGTTGGCTCAGGGAACCCTCCCCGGCAAGGCTTGCCACACCGAGGGCTTCCCGCAGTCCAGGAGAAAAAAACGAAGGTGTCGAGGGAGAGCGGGAGGACGAGGGCGAACACCTGCCGCGCGTGGAAGAACACGAACAGCCTACGGGTCGGCTGGTGGCGGTCGACCCGCCCCCCTTTGAGGTCGATTCTGCTTCTTTCAGGGAATCGGTCGACAGCCGAGTGCCAGCACCTGTCGGGGATGAGAGCCGGCCGAGGAATCTGGTCAGATGCCTGGGATTGGAATGGCGATTGCCGCGACCGCAAGGACCGCGAGGGTGCCGCCGATCGGGCGGGCTAGACGGTGGCCGCCGGGGAATGTCTTTTCAGCCACCATCACGAGTCCAAGCACGCCCATCCAGGCCAGGTGTGCCACGCCGGCCGCGAACATGACCATCATCAGGGCCCAGCAGCAGCCAAGGCAGAAGAGGCCATGGCGGAGGCCGAGCAAGAGGCCGGCTCGCGGACCGCGCGCATAGTAGCGCTGCAGGAAGGCGGCAGGGTGCCGGCACTCCCGAAGGCAGGCGTCCTTCAGCGGCGTCAGCTGCCAGACCGCAGCCAGGGCGAAGGTGGCCGCCGGGATCAGACGCGCGTGCTGGTCCAACCAGAGCCAGCTGTGCACGAGCTGGTGCAGGCCCATGTCGCCGATGAAAGCGGGGATTGCGAAGGCCGTCCAGACGGCGAGGTACGCAACAAGAAAGAGCGACAGGGATTGCCGCCAGGCCGGAGCTGGCCGTACGGCGAGCATGTAGAGCCGGATCATCGGTAACGACGATGGCAGCATCATCGCCGCTGTCATGAGCTGCCAAGCGCCGGCAAACTGGAGTACCGCCGCCCACAGCGGCAGCCTGCGGTTGGCGACGTCGTGATAGAGCGTGTGATGGTGCAGTGCCACGGCTGCGCCGCTGAGCTCGGCCCAGACGGAGAACGCCCACGCCCCCGCGATCACGGCGATCAGGAGGAGCAGTGTCGGGGACGGGCTCCAGGCCCGCCCCCGGCGCTCAGAGCTGACTGTGTATGACCTGATCACCGCTCTGCCCAGCAGGCATCCGTTCGTCGGGACGCCATCACGCTTCGAACTCCATGCGGTAGTCGGCCTGGATCGCGTTGCGGTTGCTGAACTCCCAGGTGAGCCCGTGCTCGGGCAGGTTGACCTTGTTGGTGGGGGCTTTGGCCACGTAGGCCGGAGACCCTGGCACGGTGCTGAACAGGCTGTCCCGCAGCGTGGTGATGGTGCCGTCGGCGGCGTGGTAAGGCTCCAGCTCTGCCTCCAGGATGCCCTCGATGGTCAGCTTGCCGACGCCCCCCACGATCTCATGCGAGATCGGAGCGGAGCGAACCTCCTTCACCTCACCGACAAGCCCGGCCAGATCAGCCAGCGGGCCGCCGAACTTACCCGTGTAGGCGCCGACGATGGCGTCCTTCTGTTCCGGCGTCGCTCTGTCATCAACGACCATCACAACCTTCCAGGACTTTGGGGCGAGCACGTTGCCCGGGATGTGAACGATGTTGACGATGTTCAGCCCGGAGACATCGACGGCACCGATGCGGCCGCTGTTGAAGTGGTACGCGTTGAAGGCGAAGCATTGCCCTCCGTCCGGATCTTCACCGATCCAGCAGGGGCAAAGCACGCCACAGGAGCACGCCTCCAGCAGAGTGCCCTCGAGAAGATAACCGGCGGACATCGTCGTCGGCTTCGATTGCGCCAGGGTCATGGGATCCTCCTTTCTCAGGTCGAGAATGGTTGACAGCTGATCCGCGATATCGAGTCACCGCGGTTGTCGACAAGCTAGGCCCAGGACGGCTCCCGCTACCTCGGTACCGGTACGGATTTCTACCCGGGCAGCCAGACCTCGGCGGGTATGCTGCGGCCATGCGGCCCCGAACGACGTACGCGAAGAGCGGAGGGCTGAGCATCGCCTACCAGGTACTTGGTGAGGGGCCGTTCGATCTGGTGCTGGTTCATGGCTTCGTGTCGCATCTCGATGTGGCGTGGGAAGAACCCCATCTGGCGCAGTTCTTGAACCGGCTGGCATCCTTCTGCCGGCTCATCGTCTTCGATAAGAGAGGCACCGGCCTTTCGGATCCTGTCGGGGAACCGCCCACCTTTGCGCAGCGAATGGATGACATTCGCGCGGTCATGGACGCGGCGGGATCCGAGCGGGCCGCCTTGTTCGGCATTTCGGAGGGTGGCCCCCTCTCGATAGTCTTTGCCTGTACGCATCCAACCAGGACGTCAGCGCTTATCGTCTACGGCTCCTACGCGCGGTGGCTGAAGGACAAGGACTATCCGTGGGGTCGGAGTCCCGAACAGTTCCAGGATTTCCTTGCCGGTATCGATCGCGCCTGGGAGACCGGTGAGTGGTGGATCCAGCACAACCCCACCGCGCTCGCCGACGAACGCTACAGGACTTGGTGGGCCCGATACCTCCGGGCAGCGGCCAGCCCTGGAATGGCCACCGCACTGGTACGCATGAACTCGCAGATCGATGTTAGGGACATCCTTCCGGGAGTAGCAGTACCCACCTTGATCCTTCACAGGACGAATGAGCGGTGGTTCGAGGTGGGAAACGCTCGTTACCTCGCCGAGCGCATACCCGGAGCGAAGCTGGTGGAGCTGCCCGGTGTTGATCACGTCCCCTGGGTCGGTGACGCGGAGGCTGTTCTCAAGGAGACGGAGATGTTCCTCACGGGAACCCGGGCCAGACCGCGAGGCGCCTCCTTTGCGACAGGCGCCGCGGCCCTGAGCCGGCGCGAACGCGAGGTGGTACGTCTGGCAGTCGCTGGCCAGACGGCGCTGGAGATCGCCAGGCGGCTCTACATCAGCGACCGGACCGTCGAGACGCATCTGGCCAACGCCTACATCAAATTGGGGGTCCAGTCCAAGTTCGAGCTGGCTCGCCGTGCTGAGGAGCTCGGCCTCTGAATCTGCGCCAGAAATCCGTACAGCTACGGAGTTAGTGCCTCCTGCATCGGCCTAGGCTTGGGGACATCGGAGGTCCCTGATGCTGCCGATAAGGACGCCTATTGAGGGCTTCCCCCGGGCGGATGCGGCCACTGATGGTCTCCAGCTCCGACTCGATTGATGCTCCGCCCTGTCCAACCCGGTGCGGCTAGCTTGGGATCGCGGCTGCACTGACCCTGTCACGCTTGACCTGTCGCGACGCGTCCGGCAACTCGGACCACTCACGTCCCTCGAGGCTGCGTCCGCCAGCCTTTGGCGTTCGTCCTCCCCACTGCTTGAAAAAGAAGGCGATTCCTTGAGCGCTGCAGCGATCGCGCACGTCAAGTAGCCACCGCTCCTGCATCGGCAAGAGCGAGCCGGCCAGGAGCAGGGCCGGCCCGCCGATAGCCGATGCTTCGACGAGCTCGGCCGGGCGACCCGTGCCCGACGGCCGTCAGCCGGGACCTGGCGGTTGGCACCGCATCCAGTTGGTGGGGGCGGTCATCGCGGGCGGGATCAGGCTCGCTGGCCGGGGCGCGGGCTGCGCCAACCTGCGCTCCTCACGCGGCGGCGCCGAGTCTACGATCTGGTCGTTTTCGGACTCGGCCACAGCCTCATCGTGGTAGGGGATGCTGAGTCAGAAAGTCCGCCACTCCGCGAGCCACCGGTGCGGGATCGATGATCTGCAGCAGGTGCGAGGGCAGGTCAACCTCGAGCGCGTCCGCCCCTTCGCCGAGCAGGGCCACGTGGATCTCCTGGAAACCGGGCCGGGCGGGGTCGGCATGGACGACCGAGAGCATCGGTATACGAATCTCCCGCAGTTGGTCTGGTCCGAACGGCCAGACCTGGAGTGCCGCCGCCTCGACCCCGAGCGCGGCTGGCGCGTCATGCGCCGCCTGAGCGACCGCGCCTGGCCGCACTCTCTCGATAATTGCTTGCCATCCCGGTCCGAAGGCTCCGTCTAGCAGCCCGTCCGAGTAACACTCGGCGATAGAGGGACGGTGGGCCTGATGTCCAGACGGGGACGTCCCAGCGCTGTGTATTCGCATGGGGCCATTGATGAGGCCGGGCCGGTTGCCCGCCGCCAGCATCATCACCCCGACGTCCCTCTGGACCAGCTTGGCCAGCCGCCGGGAGCTGGTCACGCCAACCGCATATGCATAGAGCCAGAGCTTGGTCATCATCACCGGGTGGTAGGGCGGCGCGCCCCGCAGTTCGGCCTCGTAAACGGCTTCGATCGCGGTCAGATCGAGGCACTCGACCACGTCATCGATGAGGTGGGCCAGGTCGCCAGGCTTCACCCATTCACGGACCGAAGGCGGCAGAAGCAGGAGTTGATCTTGGTCGTAGGGCAGGTACGTCTTCTCCATCGCCAGCAATTGTCCCAGCCAGGAGCCTCGCGCGCGCGCGCGAGGCAAATCAGGGACGATACTTGTCTGCTTTGTTCGAGTAGCCGAGAATGCAGGTGCGGGGAACATTGTGTTAGGCGTTGGGCAGTTGCGAGTAAAAGGGTGCTGGGTGTGATCCTCCCGAAAGACCGCGACCCTCGTTTCGTGACGATCCGCCGCGGTGGGACCCTCACCGAATCTGATCACCAGCTACTCGCTCTGTGGGCGGCATCGTGCGCGGAGCACGTCCTTGACCTCTTCGAGTCGGCTCAGCCTGAGGACCAGCGACCGCGTCAGGCGATCGAGGAGACCCGCGCC
>CATPBP010000087.1 GCA_955652675.1 Candidatus Dormiibacterota bacterium | reverse complement strand
GGAAGGAGTGGGGGAGCTGGCGGGTGTCTCGCCCTTCCCGCCCATCGCCGACTACGCCTTTCTCTCCGACTGTGAAGTCGCCGCGCTTGTAGCCCCGAGCGGCAACGTGGAATGGCTCTGTCTTCCTCGAATGGACTCACCGAGCGTCTTCGGCACCATCCTCGATCGCGGTGCAGGAGGCTTTCGGCTGGGACCGGCGGACGTCATGGTGCCCGCCTCGCGTCGTTACCTGCCGGGCACCATGATCCTCGAGACAAGCTGGGAATCCAACGGAGGCTGGGTGATCATTCGCGACCTCCTCTTGATGGGACCCTGGCATCACGAGGCCGAGCGGTCGCACACCTTCCGCCGTTCACCGGCGGACTACGACGCGACCCACGTCCTCCTGCGCACCGTGCGCTGTGTGCAGGGTGAGGTCCAGCTGGTCCTCGACTGCGAACCGGCGTTCGACTACGGCCGCAAGAGAGCGCGCTGGGACTACACCGACCGGGGATACAACGAGGGCGTGGCGCAGGCCGACGGAGTGGACCTCAGGCTGAAGCTGACCTCGGACATGCGGATCGGCTTCGAGGGCCCGCGGGCAATCGCACGCACGCTGGTCAAGGAGGGCGAAACGCGGTTCTGCGCCCTGTCCTGGTCGGAGCACCCCCCGCCGCGGTCCATCGAGGAGGCGTACAAGAGGCTGGTATGGACGGCGCACCACTGGCAGCACTGGCTGGCGCGCGGCACCTTCCCGGACCACCGCTGGCGCAGCTACATTCAGCGGAGCGCGCTGACCCTCAAGGGGCTGATCTACGCCAACACAGGAGCGCTTGTGGCGGCGCCCACGACCTCGCTGCCGGAGACGCCACACGGGGAGCGCAACTGGGACTATCGCTACAGCTGGATCCGTGATTCCTCGCTGACGCTCTGGGGCCTCTATTCGCTGGGCTTCGATTGGGAGGCCAACGACTTCTTCTACTTCATCGCGGACGTGGCCGAGCGCGACCAGGATCTCCAGATCATGTACGGGGTGGACGGCGAGAAAGATCTCGAGGAACACACGCTGGATCACCTCAACGGCTATGAGGGCGCCCGTCCAGTCCGCATCGGCAACGGGGCCTACAGCCAGCGGCAGCACGACGTGTGGGGCGCGTTCATCGAATCGGTCTACCTCCACGTTCGCTCGCGCGACCACCTCGACGAACGGCTCTGGCCGATCGTCAAGCATCAGGTCGAGCAGGCGCTGGAGAACTGGCGGAAGCCGGATCGGGGGATGTGGGAGGTGAGGGGCGAGCCCAGGCACTTCACGTCGTCCAAGGTGATGTGCTGGGTGGCCGCCGACAGGGGTGCCAGGCTGGCGCGCATCCGGGAGGAGTGGGAAGACGCCGTGCGCTGGCAAGCGGCGGCGGACGAGATGCACCGCGACATCTGCGACAACGGCGTGGACGACAGAGGAGTCTTCACACAGTGCTACGGAAGCAAGGCGCTGGACGCCTCGCTGCTGCTGCTTCCGCTTCTGCGCTTCCTGCCTGCCGACGACCCGAGGGTCAAGAACACCGTCATGGCGATCGCCCGGGAGCTGACGGTTGATGGTCTGGTCTGCCGCTACAAGGTCGATGAGACCGACGACGGCCTGAGTGGGGAGGAGGGTACCTTTGCGATCTGCTCCTTCTGGCTGGTCTCCGCCTTCTCCGAGATCGGGGAGCACGTGCGGGCGCGCCAGCTCTGCGAGAAGATGCTGTCCTACGCAAGCCCTCTGGAGCTCTACGCGGAGGAGATCGATCCTCGAACCGGGAGGCATCTCGGCAATTTCCCGCAGGCCTTCACCCACCTGGCCCTCATCAACGCCGTCATGCACGTGATACAGACCGAACAGACCGCGCAGCACGCCGACCTCCCCACGCCCGGACGGCTCCTGTTCTGAGCGCAACCGGCACGCCGGCTGGAGTGCGCACAGGAGAGGACTGATGCTCGTCAATGTCAATGCGGAGAGGTGTCGATGAAGCTCGAGATCATCGTGGAGGTTCCCAAGGGCAGCCGTAACAAGTACGAGATGGACCACGAGACGGGCGCCATCTGGCTGGACCGGGAGCTCTTCACATCTACCAGGTATCCCGCCGACTACGGGTTCATCCCCAGGACGCTGGCGGAGGACGGTGATCCGCTCGATGTGCTCGTGATCGTAGACGAGCCGTCCTTCCCCGGCTGTCACATGTGGTGCCGGCCCGTGGGCGTCCTCTGGATGGCGGACGAGAAGGGCCGCGACGCCAAGATCCTGGCGGTCCCCAGCTGGGACGTCCGGACGGTCTGGCGAGACCTCCATGAGGTTCCCACCTTCGTGACGCTGGAGATCAAGCACTTCTTCGACATCTACAAGCAGCTGGAGCCAGGGAAGAAGACCGACACCTTGAACTGGGACGATCGGGAGGCCGCTGAAAGCGAGATCGCCACTTCACAGGAGCGGTTCCGGAGAGCACATGCGGCCCCGATGCGGCCTGGCGAGTCGACCTGACCAGCCGTGAGACTCCTGCTCTTCGGCCCCCCGGCAAGCGGCAAGGGCACCCATGGGGACCGCCTCAGCGAGTCCCTGCGCATCCCGGAGATCTCCACCGGCAACATCCTCCGGGCCCAGGTGTCGCTGCGCACGCCGCTCGGGCTGCAGGCCGGTCGGCTCATGGAGCGGGGCGAGCTGGTCCCCGATCAGCTGATGGTCGACATCATCGAGGAGCGCCTGCGCCGCCCTGACTGCCACCGCGGCTTCCTGCTCGACGGCTTTCCGCGCACGGTCGCCCAGGCCATCGCGCTCGATCGACTCCTGCAGGCGATGGGCGTGCGCTTCGATCGCATCCTCTACCTGGCGGTGCCGGAGGAGGAGCTGGTACGCCGTATCAGCGCCCGTTTGACGTGCTCGGTGTGTGGCCGGAGCTACGCCTTCGACCATACCCAACCGCGCCCGGACCACTGTGAAGACGACGGCGGCCTGCTCCTGGTCCGCGACGACGACCGGCCGGAGACCGCTCGTCGCAGGATCCTCGTCTACATCGAGAACACCTTTCCGGTGCTCGATCACTATCGAGCCCAGGGACTGGTCTCAGAGATCGACGGCCGCGGCCCGATCGAGGTTGTGGCCAAGCGCATTCTGGCGGTGCTCGGGCATGATTTGCCGGCCCCCGATTTGAAGGCCACCGAGCGTTTTACACCAGGCGCAGGTGAGACCCCGGCGGGGGCGGGTCGTCAATAGCCGTAGGTCGAGGCGGACCCTTCCCTAACCCTCCCGGAGGGAATCTCTTTAGGGGGCTTCCTGGAGCAGCCGGGCGACGGCTGACGGGGCGTCGTCGATCGGCGCCTGGATGCGCTCGCCGCTGGAGCGCAGCTTGAGATCGACGGTGCCCGAGCGGAGTCCTCGGGAGCCCACCACCAGCTGCGCGGGGTAGCCGACCAGGTCGGCGTCGGCGAATTTGACGCCCGCCGTGACGTCGCGGTCGTCGAAGACCACCTCGTGGCCTTGCGAGAGCAGTTTCTCGTACAGGCACTCTGCCGTCCTGACGACCTCCGGCTGGTCCATGTTGGCCGCGATCACCACCAGCTGGTAGGGGGCGAGCGCCTTGGGCCAAATCAGTCCTCGGTCGTCTCGGTGCTGCTCGGCGACGGCTGCAAGGATCCGCGAGATGCCAATGCCGTAGCACCCCATGAGATACGGCTTCTCGTTCCCGGTCTCGTCCAGGAAAGTGGCCCTGAGCGGCTTGGAGTACCGGGTGCCCAGCTGATAGGTGTGACCGACCACGATGGCGCGCTCCAGCCGCAGGGAGCCACCGCAACGCGGGCAGCGGTCGCCCTCGCGGACCAGGCCCACGTCCTCCCATCTGTCGACGCGGAAGTCGCGGCCCTCGTTGGCCCCAGTCACGTGCTGGTCGACCTGGTTGGCGCCGGTGATCCAGTTCCTGCCTCCCCGCACCGAGCGGTCCGCGACTATGGTGACGTCGGCGGGGAGACTCTGCGGCCCGAGATAGCCCTTGACGAGTCCGCTGGCTGCGAAGTCGTCGTCGGTGAACATCCGGACCTCTCTCGCACCCAGTGCGCGGCCCAGCTTGTGCTCGTTCACATCGCGATCCCCGGCCACAAGGACGGCCACGGGCGATCCGTCGGCGCGGTACATCAGGGTCTTCAGGAGCTGGGATGGCGCTTGTCCCAGGAAATCGACCACGTCGCGAACCGTGTGCCGTCCAGGCGTCGCCACCTCCGTAAGCGGCGCGAGCTCTTCGTCGGAGGCTTCGTCGCCGCTTTGGTAAGTGGCAGCCTCCAGGTCGGCGGCGTAATCGCCGTTCTCACAAACGACGAAGACGTCTTCGCCGACCGCGGTGCGGGCCAGGAACTCATGGTTGACGTCGCCGCCGATGAGTCCGGAATCTGCCTCGACGACGCCGTAATCGAGGCTGCAGCGGTCGAAGACGCGCCTGTACGCCTCGACCATCACCTCGTACGAACGGCGCATCCCCTCAACGTCTGCGTCGAAGGAATAGGCGTCCTTCATCAGGAACTCCCGGCCGCGTACCAGCCCAAAGCGGGGCCGGAGCTCGTCGCGATACTTCCACTCGACCTGGTAGAGGTTCACCGGTAAGTCTCGGTAGGAGCGGAACTCGGCGGCCACCAGTGGCGTCACGACCTCTTCTTGAGTCGGGCCGAGCCCCAGGTCACGTCCTCCGCGGTCGACCAGCTTGAACATCTCGTTGCCATAGGCCTGCCAGCGGCCGGTGATCTTCCACGGCTCGGAGGGAAGGAGAATCGGCATCCGGATCTCCTGCGCCCCGGCGCCGTCCATCTCCGAGCGGACGATCTCCTCGATCTTGCGCAGGCTCCGGAAGCCGAGGGGAAGCATGATGTAGACGCCGGCCATCAGCCTGCGGATGAATGCGGCGCGGATCAGCAGCTGATGAGAGGGCGCCTCGGCGTCGGCCGGCGCCTCTCGAAGCGTGCGGGCGAAGAGCTGAGACAGTCGCATGGTGATCAGGGCAACGATAGAGGGAGAGGCCTAGCCCGGAAGAGAAGGCGGCTTGCCCGCCATCGCGGTGCCGGCCAGCGAGTGTATCAGTTCCCCCGCGTCGCGGGGAGGGCTGGCAAGAGGGTTTCAAACGTGTGGTCAAGCCTTCCCTTGTCCGGAGGGTGCCGTCCTAAGGCCTGGGCGAGAGCACCGCCTGAGTCTGGGTGACCTGCGCCACGCGCAGGTGCTCGGCGTCGAAGATGTCGGTCTGCACCACGATCGTGGTCCGGCCCACGTGCAGAGGCCGGCTCACTGCCTCAGCGAATCCGTCTCGCACCGCCCGGAAGAAGTTGGTCTTCGACTCGATGGTGCTCGTGGCGGCGCCGCTTGGAAGGTTCAGAAAGGCGCAGATGGCCCCCAGCGAATCGGCGAGGGCCATAAGGGCGCCGCCGTGGAGAACGCCCCCGGTTGTGCATCTCTGAGGAGACCAGGCCAGGCGGCCGTGGACCTCGCCGGCGCTGGCGCTGCCGAGCTCCACGCCCGTCAGGTTGGCGAAGGGCATGGCCTCGATCAGCTGATGGGCCGCGTTCTCATTCCCGGTGTCTGGTTCGTTGCTCATAAGCTGCACAATTCTGCCCGGGCGCCCACGTCAACGACTAGGGTTTGGTCCTGAGCCCCAGGGGCGATAAATAGAGGCAGAAGATGGCTACAGGCGTCCGCGATTACTACGAAGTTCTGGGCGTGCCGCGCACGGCAAGCGAGAAGGAGATCAAATCTGCCTTCCGGAAGCTGGCGCGCCAGCACCACCCGGACGTCAATCCGAACGACCCCAAGGCGACTGAACGGTTCAAGGAGATCAACGAGGCGCACGAGGTGCTCGGCGATCCCGAGAAGCGGAAGAAGTACGACCAGTTCGGTGCCGACTGGCGGCAGTACGAAGCCTGGCGGGAGGCGGGTAGGCCAGAGGGGGCGCCGTTCGGGCAGGGCGGCAGAGTCCAGTACCAGACGGTCGACCCGGCGGACCTGGAGGACCTCTTCGGCTCGGACAGCCCCTTCTCCGATTTCTTCCAGGACGTTTACGGGGGGCAGGCTGGAGCCCGGACGGGCCGTCGCCGCTCAGACGTGGGCCCGATGTCGGGTGAGGACGTCGAGGCGGAGACGACGATATCGCTGGAGGAGGCATACCGGGGCACGACCCGGACCGTGGAGCTCCAGACGCCGCAGGGCCCCCGCCGGGTAGAGGTGACCATACCGGCTGGGATCGGTGATGGCGCTCGCGTGCGGGTGGCCGGACAGGGCACGCCCGGCTACAACGGCGGGCGGCCCGGCGACCTCTACATAAGGGTCCGGGTGCGGCCCCATCCGACCTTCCGCCGCGAGGGCGACGACCTTTACGTTCGCGTCCCGGTGCCCCTCGACGTGGCTCTGCTCGGAGGGGAGGTGATGGTTCCAACCCTGAAAGGAACGCCGGTCTCCCTGCGGGTGCCGCCGGAGACACAGAATGGAAGGCGCCTGAGGCTGCGAGGGCTCGGCATGCCGCACATGCGCGGGGAGGGTGCGGGGGATCTTTTCGCGGAGGTTGACGTTCGCCTCCCCGTGCCGCTCACGCCGGAGGTGCGGGCGTTTGCCGAGAAGCTGCGTGAGTCGTCCGCCCGTGGAAGCTGAAGAGCAGATTTTACGGAGGCTCGCGCGCTCTTCGGGATTGAGGCGCCAGGAGGTTCGCGAATTCGTTCGGTTCGAGGTGGTGGCGATCGGCGAGGGACCGCTTGAGCCGGTGGTGGTCCGCAAGCTCCGCCGGGCGCGCCGTCTCAGGCGTGACCTTGGACTCTCGACCGAAGCGGTCGTGATCATCCTCCGCTTGCTCGACAGGATCGAGGCCGTCGAGGGCCGAAATCATGCCACCGTCACTTCATTCGAGGGCGACGGCAGCCGTTGATTTAGTCCCCCTGCCGGGGAGGGTCAGCTGTTGCTGGGGGGCATCCCGGTGCCCGGCAGCTTGGCCTTTGGCGGTTGGGGCGGCAGACCGAAGCGGGCTGTCCAGGTCGGCGTCGGGTACTGGGGCGTGGTGGCCGCCACCTCGGGCGGCCAGACGGTCTGGATCTGGCCGCTCTGGATCTGCTCCACCAGGACATTCTTGTAGGAGTTCTGGCCGGCCGAGTCGAACTTCACCCTGCCGAAGAAGGTGGTGGTGTCGAGCGCCACAAGCGCGCCGCGGATCCTGTCAGGGTCCAGGCTTCCCGCGTGCTCCATCGCCAGCTGCAGCACGACCCCCGATGCGGTCGCCGCCGCACTCAGGTAGGTGGGTTCCAGTTTGGTGCTGTACTTCTTCCTGTAGGCGGCCACGTACTGCGGTCCCGATAGGTAGTAGGAGGCCGTGTAACGCGCCTGCGGCGTCCAGGGGGCGGCGGTCACCACGTAATCCGCAGCGGTGCCCAGCGTCTGCACGAACTCCGGCTGGGCCGGCCCGATTGCGTAAGCGAACATCCGCGCGTCCAGACGAAGGTCCTTGGCGGCCTTATGAGCGGCGATCGCCTCGAGCAGATGCCCTGAGTTGACGAAGATGTCGGGGTTTCGGTCCTTCGCCTGCTGCACCAGGTCGTAGAGGTTGATGGTCCCGCTCTTGTACTGCTTGAAGTAGACGACCTTTATGCCCTGGCTGGCGCCGTAGTCGACGGCTCCCTTCGCGATGGCAAGGGAGGCGGCGTCGTCGGCGGAGAGGATGGCCATGGTGGTCGGTTTGGGGTTCAGACCGAGCGCCATGTGGATTACGGCCTCCGGGTACTGGTCCGCCGACGCGATGACACCGAACAGATAGCGCCAGCCCTGCATGAAGAGCTGGCGAGCGGCGCCGTTTGCGGCGATCAGAGGGACGTGATGCCGGTCGGCGACTGCCGCCACCGCAGCTGTGTTGGTCGTCCCGTAGGGTCCGAGAAGGAAGGCCGCCTTCTCGGTCGTGATCAGCTTCTCGGCCGCCTGCGCGGAGAGGTCAGGCCGGCTCGCATCGTCCTCGTAGACGAGGCGGACACGGTGCTTCACACCCTGTACCAGGATGCCGCCGTCGCGGTTCGCCCAGTCTGCCCAGAGGTCGTAGCCCTGCCTGGTCAGAAGTCCCTCCTGCGCCTGGTCGCCGCTGGAGGCCAGGGGAACCCCGACCACCACATCGTTGCCGATCTTGATCTCGGGCTTGGGGGACGCGAACGGACTGGTACAGGCGGCGAGCATCACCGCCGCCGCAAGTGTGAAAACGGTGAGCCGCCGCATCACGGGCGCCACCTCCGCGGGGTGATGGTGCCCGGCGCAGAGGCCGCGGCCACAGTGGGTCCCGCTGGACCCGCGACTGTAGGCAACGTCGTCTCCCTCCTTCCTTTCTGTCTTCTAGCCGGTTATTCAATTCCGAACGACGGTGGTCAGATGCTTTTTTTAGCCCTCACCGGGCTGCAGGCACACACCCCCCAAGGCCGGCCGTTTGGCGCCGGAATTCTACCAAGCGTGGTCTCTGGGCGGAAGACAGGCCCGGGGGTGCGCAGGCACCCTTTCTTCGACCTCTCGGCGACTCAGCTTGAGCCTGGGGCGAGCAGGTCAGGGGGTCTTAGAAGTGCGGCCTCCAGGTCATGACAAACTATCTGCGAGATAGTAGAGATGCCCCGGTGGAGTGTCAAGAACTTGCTAGCCTGGTTCTCCGTGAGGTCGCCGGAGGGGGGCGGCCCGGTCCGAGGACGCCATCTCGGGCACGCGGTCGGCCTGTTGCTGATCTTGGCGGCGCTGATTGCCGCTACGACGGTCGCCGTGGCGGGGCGGTCGCTGCCTGTCCTTTCCAGCATGAGCCGGGTGGGCGGCGGGGGGGAGGCTGGCCACCCGTCGAACGGTCCCGGAGCGATCACCTCGCCGCGGGGCATTATCGCGGCGGTGCCACGCACAACCTCGGGCGACACTCTGGCCGCGGCTCAGGCGATCGTGGCGCCGGCGGTCGCGCCGCAGCGCCTCTTGGTGCCCGCGATAGGCGTCAACGCGCCGGTGGAGTCGCTTGGCCTCGACGCCCAGGGCCGCATGGCGACCCCGTCGCGTCCGGAGAACGTGGGCTGGTACAGCCCGGGCGTGACGCCTGGGGACGTGGGCAATGCGGTGATCGACGGGCACCTCGACTGGACGAGCGGACCGGCGGTGTTCTGGAAGCTCGGCCGGGTGAAACGAGGCGATGAACTGACCATCGTCCGGGCGGACGGCGCCCAGGCCAGGTTCGCCGTCCAGGCCACGTCGGTAATGCCCTACGACGCGCCTACTGACGCTCTCTTCACGAGGTCAGGCCCGCCGTCGCTGACCCTCATCACGTGCTACGGCGCCTGGGACCGCCAGCGAGGGACCTACCAGCAGCGGCTCGTAGTTCGGGCTTCGCTGATCACGCCGGTGGCCAGCCCGGCCGACGGCGGCGGAGGCTGACCGGGGCCCCGGGCAGCCATTCCAGGGACCCGCGTCAGGTGGCGCTGGCGAGCCCGCGCAGGGCCGCCAGAGTCTCATCGCTCCACGCGATCGCAGCCTCCGCCTGGTGCCGTCCATAGCTGAGGGTGATGAGCCAGTGCTGCCGGTTGGGGTCGTCGGGGCGCTCACGCAGGTTCATGGTCGCCTCGGTCTCCTCGTAGCGGCGAAGAGCTCGCTCCTGGCGGGCCCGGAATCCTTCCACGTGCCCGATGCTGACTTCGATGGGGGCCTGGGCCCCGAAGAAGAGCTTCAAGAGCAGCTCGTTGCGGATCTGCTGCCGCTCCACCGGCTCCACCAGCCAGCTCTGGAGCTCCTGGAGGCCGGGTTCTGTGACGGTATAGATATGGCGGGCCCGCCCACCGTCGCGGCGATCCTCTTCCCGTGTCGTGAGCCCGCTCGAGGTGAGCTCCCGCAGGACGGGGTAGATCTGGCCGTAGCTCTCGTTCCAAAAATTTCGGGTGCTCGCCTCGATCGTCTGCTTCAGGTCGTAACCCGACATCGGCCTGATGCTCAAGAGCCCGAGGACCGCGAACCGTGTTTTGTTCACGTGTGCTCAATTGTCCAGCAGCCGAGCGTCCTCAAATCCGGTCCAACCTACCTCACCCGTCGGGCGTGGCGCCGGGAAGCACGGAGCCCCAGGGAAGCTCAGGCGAGAGCTAGAACATCCCATTGGCGTTGGCGGCGTCATCAGGGACGAGCTGGAGTACGTCCCAGTGCTCAACGATCTTGCCGTCGCTGTCGAAGCGAAAGATGTCCATACCCGCGTAATCGTGATCGTTGGGCCAGTGCTGAAAGCAGTGGAGGACGACCAGGTCGTTCTCGGCGATCGCCCGTTTGACCTCAACGTATTTGCCCGGGTATTCGGCTCCCATCCGCTCGAAATACTCGATGAACGCCTCCTGGCCGTCGCCCACGCCGGGGTTGTGCTGACGGTACTCGGCGCCGGCGTAGCGATCGATCGCTGCTCGCGGCTGCTTCCGGTTGAACATCAGCTCGTAGAACGCGATGGCGTTCGCCTTGTTTGCGTCGGTCCGGTCAGTCATCCTCTCCCATGGCCTCGCCCATGTTGGCTTCAGAGTTTGAACTCAGCTCTCTGGGAGGGCAAGCTTGCAGGGCAGGCGGACTGCCTGTGCTAGGCTTGGGACGCCGGCCCATCCGGCAAATCCAGTCAGGAGGTGAGTCCCGGTGACCAGCGTTGCATTCAGTTCTGAGAGCCTCACGACCGCCTCCCGAGGGCTGCTCTAGCCCCTCTTCGCGCATTCCTCCGCGGCGGCGGCCATTCACCATCTGCCGCTGTTTCTGACCTTGCGGAGGTATGACCCACCTTGGATTTGGACCACATGGCCACGCTCTACGAGCTTGGCTGGGATAGTCATTTCGCCGAGCGCCTGGCAGGGCTCGGCGATCCTTCTCTTGTACCGGGCCGGGTCGTTGTCGACTACGGCACCGAGGTTCTCGTTCACGCCGCCGAGGGCACGGCACGCGCCCGGTTGAGCAGCGACCTGCGGCAGGCGGGCCGGCCGGTCGCGGTCGGGGATTGGGTGGGGCTGCGCCCGGCGGCGGCCGGCGGGGAGGAGGCGGCCACGGCTCGCGCCGAGATCCGCGGAGTCCTGGAGCGTCGTTCGGCCATCCGACGTAAGGTGCCGAACGTCGAGGCGACCGGGCAGGTGCTCGCCGCCAATGTGGACATCGTCTTCATCGCTGCCGCCCTGGACGGCGACTTCAAGCCGCGGCGCCTCGAGAGGCTGCTGACGGTGGCGTACCAGAGCGGGGCGCTGCCGGTCGTGCTGCTGACCAAGGCCGATCTCCGGTCCGCGGGCGCGGCCCGGGCGGAGCTGGAGTCGATCGCCCCCGGCGTCCCTGTCGTCGCACTCAGCTCAAGGACAGGCGAGGGCGTTGACGCTGTCCGCCATCAGCTCGGACGAGGACGGACGGCGGTGCTGGTCGGATCCTCCGGCGTTGGCAAGTCGACGCTGATCAACCGCCTCGCGGGGCGCGAGGCGCTTCGCACGGGCGCGGTCCATCGCAGCGGCCAGGGCCGGCACGTCACGAGTCACCGTGAGCTGATCGTTCTTCCTGGGGGCGGAGCCGTCATCGACACGCCGGGCTTGCGCGAGGTACAGCTCTGGACCGGCGACGAGGCCCTCGACGAGGTCTTCGGCGACGTAGAAGAGCTCGTGCTGCGATGCCGGTTCTCGGACTGCGGCCACGAGAGCGAGCCGGGCTGCGCGATTTCCGCCGCCCTGGAGGGGGGCCAGCTCGACGCCCGGCGCTGGGACAGCTATCGGAAGCTGCAGCGAGAGCTGCGTTCGATCGAGGTTCGGGCCAACGCCAGGCTGCAGACCGAAGAGCGCCGGAAGTGGAAGACGGTCCAGAAATATGCCAAAGAGAGCCTGGCGGCCAAGCGAGGGTCGGAGTGAGGGCTGCGGGGGTCGCGGCCTGGAATCCCCGGTTTCGCCGCGACGACCTCAGGCGATGAGCCTGCGGGCCTCCGACTCGACCTGCGGCGGATCCTCGGTGACCCGGCTCAGGACGGGCTTGCCTTCCTCCACACCCAGCTCGACGACGCAGGAGTTCAGCACCGGTTCGTGGCCTTCCGGAGGGCTCAGCTCGGGGCCCACGGTCAGCGTGCGGCCGGGAATCTCGAGCACGGCCACGCGCTGGGTGACCCACTCCTCCCGCTCACCCCGGAGGCGGTGTCGATTGGCTTCCAACCACTGGGATACGGTCATCGCTCAGGAGTCAACGCGCCAGGTGAAGGAAGGTTTCGGTCGAAGACCAGATCCTTTTGCAGCCCCACTCAGGCCATGAAAATCGCGCTTCCGGAGCAGGCCCTGGTCGTCCTCGTCGGCCCGGCGGGCGCCGGCAAAAGCACCTTCGCCAGGGCCCACTTCAAGGCCACGGAGGTGGTCTCATCCGACGCCTGCCGCGCGCTGGTGGCGGACGACGAAAGCGACCAGTCGGCGACGGCGCCGGCCTTCGAGATCCTCCACCTCATAGCCCGCCTGCGCCTTCGCCGCCGCCGCCTCACGGTGGTCGACGCGGTCAACGCACGGCCGCCGGATCGCCGGCCTCTGCTCGAGCTGGCACAGCAAGAAGACTGCGCCGCTGTCGCGCTGGTGCTGGACCTGCCCGAGGGGGTCTGCGTGGCGCGCGACGCGGGCCGGACCGGAAGGAGGGTGGGGCGCCGAGCCATCCATGCCCAGGCCGAGCAGATCCGGCGCTCCCTCGAGGGCCTGTCCGGCGAGGGCTTCGCCCAGGTCCACCTCCTGAACGCCGCGGCGGTGGACGAAGCCACTTTCGAGCGCGTCCCACTGGCCGTGAACCGGCGTGGGGAGCGGGCGCCGTTCGACGTCATCGGAGATGTTCACGGCTGCAGCGAGGAGCTCGACCGGCTGCTGGGCGCGCTGGGCTACCTGCCGCCGCCCGGAGGCGACCGCGGGACTGGCGCCTGGAGCCATCCCGGCGGCCGGAGGGCCGTTTTCGTGGGCGACCTCGCCGGCCTCGGGCCGGACACGCCGGGGGTCCTGCGTCGGGTCATGGCGATGACTGAGGCGAAGCGCGCTCTATGCGTCCGGGGCGACCAGGACGAAGCACTGCGCCTCGCACTCACGGTCGGCGCGCCGGAGCCCGGCCACGATCTGGTGGCTGCACTCGATGAGCTCGGCAAGGATCCCGATCTTGCGGCCCGAGCCGCGGCGTTTCTGGAGGGACTCCCAAGTCACTATGTGCTCGAGCGCGGCGCGCTGGTGGTGGCACACGCCGGCATCAAGGGCGCCATGCAAAGCCGCGACTCCCCGAGAATCCGTCGCTTCACGCTCCTGGGCGAAGAGGCGGCGACGACGGACCATCCCGGGCAGCCGCCCGACCTTGAGTGGGCCAGGACCTACCGGGGGCGAGCACTGGTGGTGTTCGGCCACATGCCTGTGGAGCAGCCGTCCTGGCGCGGCCGGACGATCGACATCGACACTGGTTGTGTCTTCGGCGGCCGCCTTACCGCTCTCCGCTATCCCGAGCTCGAGCTGGTTTCCGTGGACGCGGCGAAGGTTCATCAGAGGGCGGTAGGCACAGCCCCCGGAGTGGCCGGCTCATCAGCTATCCCTATAATCAATTCTGATATCCAACCTGACACCTTTCCAGACTTGAGTCGAGAGACGAGCGACAAGGAGGCTTACATGCCACAGACCGTTCGGGAGGTTATGACGGCCAAGCCGCTGGCGCTCCAGGAGGGCACCACGTTGGTCGAGGCGGCGGCAGCGATGCGCAACCACGACGTCGGTGACGTCGTCCTCCTCAACGACGACCAGGTCACGGGCATAGTCACGGATCGGGACATCACGGTGCGGGCGGTTGCCGAGGGCATGGACCCCAACAGCACGGTACTTGCCCAGATCGCGAGCAAGGATCTGACCACCATCTCGCCGGAGGCCACGGTGGAAGAGGCAGTCGAGTTGATGAGGCGTGAATCGGTACGCAGGCTTCCGGTCGTTGAAGAGGGCCGGCCGGTGGGCATCGTCTCCCTGGGCGATCTGGCCGTCGAGCGCGCTCCCGACTCGGCCCTGGCCGACATAAGCGCGGCCGACCCCAACCGCTGAGCAAGCGGCGTGAGGCGCCGAGCCTCGCGCCACAGGAAAGCCGCTTCCAGTTTGGGATATGACAGGCGGGAGTGGCTTTTGGTTCTCTGGTTACAACGATGTCCGACAACATGAGTCCCCCGGTGACGCTCGGCGCTGCGCTGGGTTCGAGACCGCTCGCGCCGCCGCGGCGGCACCGGGTGCTGATGCTCATCGACCACCTCGAGGTCGGAGGAGCGCAGCGCCACCTTGCCCTGCTGGCCCGGGAGCTCGTGGAGGCCGGCCACCAGGTCCACGTCCTGCACACCGGAGAGCGGGCCCTCGATCTCGACCCGAGTGTGGTGGTGGTGCGGGCGCTGGCTGGGAGGGTGGCGCGGCGGCAGGACAGCCGCCTGGACGTGGTGGTGGAGCGCTACGCGGCGCGGATCAAGCCCAGCGTCCTCCATGCCCACCTGTACGCCAGCTCCATCGCGGGCGGACGGGCGGCGGCCAAGCTGGGGATCCCCCTGGTCGTGACCCACCACAGCGCCGGGACCTGGCAGCGGCCGGCGGATCGAAGGCTCATGCTGGCGGTGCTCCGGGGAGCGTCCTGCCACCTGGCGGTGTCGCCCCAGATCGAGGACGCCCTGCTGGAACAAGGACTGCCGCCCTCACGCGTCGAGTTCATCCCCAACGGCGTCCCCGTTCCCCGGCGGCCGGTCAGACGCCAGCCCGGCGATCCGCTGAGGGTGGGATTCCTGGGCCGGCTGGACCGCGACAAGGATCCCATACTGGCGGTCGAGTCCCTGGCCCAAGCTCACGCGCTCGGATCCCGCGCTTGTCTCGAGCTGAGGGGGGAAGGTCCTCTGTCAGGAGAGGTGCGGGAGGCCGTCAACCGGCTTGGGCTCGAGCCCCACGTCCACCTGGGAGGGTTCGTCGCGCAGGCCGCCAGGTTCTACGGCTCGATCGACGTCCTGCTCCTCAGCTCGCGGAGCGAGGGGATGCCGCTGGTCGTGCTCGAGGCCATGGGTCATGAGCTTCCGGTCGTGGCCACTCGGGTCGGGGCGGTGGGCTTGGAGGTGCAGGACGGGATGACCGGTCTCCTCGCCGAGCCCGGAGACCCAGCTGGGCTGGGTGAGGCGATCGCCTGGCTGGACGCCCATCCGGCCGAGCGCCTGCGCTTTGGCAGGCAGGGGCGCCGGCGCCTGCGTGACTTCTTCACCGTCGAGCGCATGGCCCTGGAGATCAGCCGGACCTACGACCGGGTGGCGGAGGCCGGGCGCCGGGCGGCTCGAACGGCCAGCTGAGAGGTCGAACCGAACCCCTCGCACGTTGGGGGTGGCGAAGACCCTCTGCGCTTCGACGAGCTGCCGGTAGAGGCGCTGTGTCCGTCCCGCCAACCGCTCCAGCGTGAATTCGGACAAGGCGCGGCTCCGCCCGGCCGCTCCCAGGCGCTGTCGAAGCGCGGAATCGTGGGCGAGCGTGAGGACCGCCTCGGCGATGGCGTCGGGGTCGTCGGCGGGGACGAGCATGCCTTCGCTTCCCGGCTCGAGCAGCTCTTCCAGGCCGCCGACGCGCGTGGCCACCACCGGCCTGCCCGCCAACATGGCCTCCAGGCAGGCCGCGTGGGCGGCCTCGTCCCGGGTTGGCAGCACGGCGACGTCCATCAGACTCAGGAGCGCGGCCGGGTCGCCGCGGTTGCCCGCGAACACGGTTCTGGACTGAAGGCCCAGATCGGCGGTGAGCCGGCGCAGCTCGGCCGCCGCCGGGCCGACTCCCGCCAGCAGCAGGGTGAAGGCGGGTAGCTGCTGCCGCCAACCCGCAGCCGCCCGCAGGAGCAGATCCAGTCCCGCGGCCGGGACCAACCGCGACGCGCTGCCAACCACGAGGCCGTTGAGGTATGGCAGCTCGGCGTGGCCCTGGGCTCCGGATCTCCCCGTGACCCCATGGGGTATGACCGTGACCTGCTGAGGTGCTATGCCGGTTCCGATCAGTTGCTTGGCGCCGGCCCCCGTGACGGCGATCAGGTGACTGCCGCCCAGTCGGGCCAGGAGAACCTCCGCCGGGCGTACACGCAGGCTGTGTGCGGTGTGCACCACGGCACGGACGCCGGCCTCTCGAGCCGCCAGGACGCCATGGGCCGCGGCGGAGTAGGTGTGCGTGTGAACGACGTCGGCCTTGAGCCTGCGGCAGAGGTCGGCCAGGGTGAGCACGGCTTCCCAGCTCAGAACGAGGTCGCCCCCCTCGCCGACTGCGCCCATTTCGGCCGCCACTGGCTGCACGCCGCCCTTTTCGAGGATCTCGGGCGCGGCGCCTTCGCGCGGGCACACGACATCTACGCCGACGCCCCGAGCCCGGAGCGCGGCGGTAAGTTGCAGCACATGCTTCTCCACATCCCCCAGCTCGGAATTGCCGGTTATCTGGAGGACGTGCAGCGGGTCAGGCTCCTGAGCGGAGCCCTGTGACTAGCCTCTCAATGCGAATGCGCAGGACGCCATTGCGAACATCAGAAGGGAGAGCGCCAGCGCGCCCCATACCGCGGTTACGACCGCCGAGCGGAGCGCCCGCGAATGCCGGCGCCGCCTGTGCCTTTGAAATCGCTGCCTCTGCGACAGCACGGCTGGTTCCGCGCTCATTTCGAGCGCGCCCATGTTCGAAAAGCCCATCCCTGAGCCAAATACTCCACAGCCAACTCATGAAAATTACCCCCCGACGCGCAAATCCTTATAGCGCCGTTTGGCCCAAAAGATAGCGCGGGGGCGGGGGAGTTGGCGAGTTTCAAGTTCAGATCGGCCTCGGCTAGCTCTCCACGGGCTGGCCACCATTGGGGTGGAGAAACTGCCCGGCGATGTACGAGGAGTCATCCGAGGCGAGGAAGACGTAGCAGGTGGCGACCTCGTGCGGGTGCCCCGGACGCCTCATGGGCGTGTCCTTGCCGAACTCCTTGACCTTGTCCTCAGGGAATGTGGCAGGGATCAGGGGCGTCCAGATGGGGCCCGGCGCGACGCCGTTGACCCGAATGCCCTTTTCGGTCAGAGAGTTGGCCAGGGCCCTGGTGAAGGAGACGATGGCCCCCTTCGTGCTGGAGTAGTCGATGAGCATGGGATTTCCCTGGTAGGCGGTGATGGAGGAGGTGTTGATGATGGCCGCACCCTCTTTGAGGTGAGGCAAAGTCGCCTTGGCCATGAAGAAGTAGCCAAAGATGTTCGTTCGGAAGGTGCGCTCCAGCTGCTCGGCGCTGATCTCCTCGATGCTCTGAGCGGCGTGCTGCTCGGCTGCGTTGTTGACCAGGATCTCGATGTGGCCGAACTCTGAGACGGTGCGCTGCACGGCCTCCCGGCAGAACTGCTCATCGCTGACGTCGCCTGCGATGGTGATGCAGCGCCTGCCCTCGGCCTCCACCAGCCGTCGCGTCTGCTCTGCGTCCTCGTGCTCGTCGAGGTAGACCACGCTCACGTCCGCGCCCTCCTTGGCGAAGAGGACGCAGACGGCCTGCCCAATTCCGCTGTCACCGCCGGTCACCAGCGCCGTCCGTCCGAGAAGCTTGCCGGCGGCCCGGTAGCCGCGCCCGACGTCAGGCTGGGGCTCCATCATCGCTTGGCTGCCTGGCTGGCGGGGCTGGTGCTGGGGCGGGAGGGTGTTCTCGCTCATACCACTTAAGTTATAGCAAGGGACTCCGTAACAAGTCAGCAACTCAGACGAGAAAATCAGTAGTAGGTAATATCACCTAAAGCAAGTCCGACTTCTTGGGTGGGCAACTGCCGCCCAGGCCTAGGTGGACGCGCCCCGGCGGGAGAGACGCCGTGGTTCCCGGGCACCCAGCGCTTCGAGCGACGACACCGATCAAATTGCCCAGTTCGAGCGTCGAAGACCTGTGGAGGAACCCTGCCGCATGAAGACCGACGATGCCGATCCACAGCGCCAAAGCTCCGATGAGCGGAGCGCCCGCCACAGCAGCCCTGGCCCGCCACACCCGGAGGGCTCGGAGGCCGTGAGCGACCTGGATCTCACTCGCGGGCTGGCGGCGGGCGACGTCGGCTCCCTCTCGCGCGCGTACGACGCTTATGGGGTCCACGTGTACTCGGTCGCGCTGCGGATGCTGCGCGACCCGCAGCAGGCTGAGGACGTCGTCTTCGATTGCTTCCTCGAGCTCTGGCAGCACGCCGGTGAGTTCGACCCCGAGCGCGCCTCGGTCCGCGGCCACCTGATCTCATCCGCACGGCAGCTGGCGCTGGATCGGCTCAAAGGCCAGACCCGGTCAGGGGCTGGATCTCAGTCGCTGGGGCCCCATGAGGCTCGGGGGACTGCTCCCGACCCCTGGGATGGCGCTGCCACGTCCGACGTGGGCAAAGCGGTCCGGGAAGGCCTCGCCCGACTCCCCTCGGACCAGCGCGAGGCGTTGGAGCTAGCGTGCTTCTCCGGCTACAGCTATCGGGAGATAGCGGACGCCACCCACGCCCCCGTCACCAGCGTCAAGAGCGCGATGAGGCTCGCCCTGGAGAAGCTTCACTCCTTCTTGCAGGTGCGGGGCCTCGTCCAGGAAGCCTGACGCGTAGGCCTGGGAGCTCGTTCGGGATCGAGCCGGGTGTTCGGAGTGGTGGGCTGAGCGCCGTTTCCTCTCACCCGGGCAAGCTGGCCGCGGCCCCCTCCTGGGGTAGACTGGGCCCCTGGTTCGGGGAGTAGCGTAGCCCGGCAGCGCACTTGGCTGGGGGCCAAGGGGTCGCGGGTTCAAATCCCGCCTCCCCGACCAACCGCCTTCAGCCTGCCCGCGTGGTATACGCGGGAACCGCTTGGTAACCACCGTGGCAGCTCCCAGGAAGGCCCTGGGAAGCGTGTTGGAACATGTGGTGCCTAGTGGGTGAGACTCTGGCCCTGCGTCATGGAGGTCTGGAGAATGAGTCCCAGGATGCGAGTTCTGCAGGGTGCGCTGGAGCCCCGTCAGCGGTCAGGCCTGGAGGCCGCCTATGAGCATTTCCGGCTGGAGCGGCGCGGATATCTGGTGTCACCAGCGACGCTTGAGAACTACGACTACCTGCTCCAGCGGTTCCTCAGGTGGTTGGCCAGCCAGTGGCATGAGGTGCGTCGGTTCGACGACTTAAAGGTGGCTGTGGTTCGGGCCTATCGGGCCGAGCTGACCGTCAGCAAGCGCCGCGATGGCCGTCCCCTGGCGCCGCACACCATCTTGGACACGCATC